>NZ_JAAKVU010000022.1:0-76694 GCF_049175815.1 Aeromonas sp. 600276
GGTCGTTACTGGGATCGAACCAGTGACCCCCTCCTTGTAAGGGAGGTGCTCTCCCAGCTGAGCTAAACGACCTGGGAATTCATCTGGGCAAATTGGTGGGTCGTGTAGGGATCGAACCTACGACCAATTGATTAAGAGTCAACTGCTCTACCGACTGAGCTAACGACCCACACCTGACTTGCCTCTTTCACTGCCTGCCTTGGCAAACAGCTTAAAACTGGTGGTCGTTACTGGGATCGAACCAGTGACCCCCTCCTTGTAAGGGAGGTGCTCTCCCAGCTGAGCTAAACGACCTGGGAATTCTGTCTCCACCTGGTGGAGAAATGGTGGGTCGTGCTGGATTCGAACCAGCGACCAATTGATTAAAAGTCAACTGCTCTACCGACTGAGCTAACGACCCTCACCACGACCAGGACCAACTGCAATGCTGCACCGGCTCTGACGGCGGCCTATATTACGGATTTATCATCCTGGCGCAACAGAAAAATCTTAAATTCCATCTGTTTGTTCACTGCGCATACAAAGCGAGGCTGTATTTACAAGACTGTTACGAAAACAGTGACATGCGGCAAAGTTACAGCTTGCTCAAACTCTGCTTGGCCAGCTGGGCCGGCGAGGTGTTGGGATAGCCCTTGATCACCTGCTCATAGAAGTTCTTGGCTTCCGCCTTCTTGCCGTCAAGCTGTGCCAGCATGCCCAGCTTCAACAGGGCGTCGGCTCGTTTGGGAGACTTGCTGAACTTGGTGGCCACAGTGGTGAACTGGGCGGCAGCGCCGGTCCGATCCCCCTTGTTGAACAGCAGCTGGCCCAGCCAGTAATGAGCGTTGGGAACATAGCTGGAGCTCGGGAACTGCTTGATGAACCCTTCGAAGGCCGGAATTGCCTTGTCGTAGTTCTTCTCCTTGAGCACCATGTTCACGGCCGCATCATAGGCCTGATTCTCGTTCTGGTTGGTGGAGTAGTTGGCCGCGGCGGCCGGCGTCGCGCTCGCAGCTGCGGCTGCGGCTGCGGCCGATGCGGCGGGAGCGGCAGGCTGGCTGTTGGCCACCTTGTCGAGCTCCTGATAGAGCTGGCGCTGACGCTCCTGCGACTGTTCCATCTGGTAGGTCTGCTGCTCCAGCTGGCCACGCAGCTCGGAGACCTCCCCTTGCAGGGCATCCACCTGTTGCTGCAAATCGGCCTGCAGGCGCAGACGGGCGTTGAGCGTGCGCTCCAGCAGGGCAACCCTGTCTTCCAGGCTGCCGGTGGGCACGATGGCGCCGTTGTTGCCGCTTAGGACAACCCCGCCACCCGAGTCACCGCTCAGATCGCTCACCGGTGCCGCCGCTTGCGCATTCAGAGCAACCAATACGGCCAGCGCAACAGCAGCTTGCTTGTACACAGATTTCATTCGGATCAAACCTTAGCGTTTAGTGCAAATAAAACGGCCAGCGCCATCGTCGCTCGCTTATACAGATTTCATTCGGATCAAACCTTGGCGTTTAGTGCAAATAAAACGGCCATCGAAATGGCCGCTTGCATATAAACGAACTTCGTTCGATTCAAACCTTAGTAAACCAGGACCGCACGGCGGTTCTTGGCAAAGGCATCCTCGGTGTGAGACATATCCAGCGGCTTCTCTTCGCCATAGCTGACGATGGAGAGCTGCTCAGCCTGCACACCCAGGGTTTGCAGATACTTGGCAACAGCCTTGGCACGACGCTCGCCCAGCGCGATGTTGTACTCCGGAGTACCGCGCTCGTCGGCGTGGCCTTCGATCAGTACTTTGACGCTCGGGCGCTCACGCAGGTAGCTGGCGTGGGCATCCAGCAGGTCGGCGTATTGACCCTGGATGTCGTAACCGTCGAACGGGAAGTAGATCACGTTGTCACGCTGCAGCGCTTCGAACTTCTGACGCATCTGCTCTTCCGGGGACAACATGCCATTCGCGCCACCGGTTTGTACACCGCCCATGCCGTCGGTCATGCCTGATTCGGCGCCAGCGGCATCGGAATCAGAAGAGGAGCTACAAGCGGCCAGGGTGAACAGTGGCAGTGCGATGGCCAAACCCTTGAGCAGTTTATTGAGTTGCATGCTATTTCCTTAAACCTTTATAACAAAACAAAAAACAATTGGATTTTTATCAATTCAAGAAGGGCGACCAAGCTGGTGCACGAATTTCACCGCTACTGGTCGGAAGCACAGCCTTGAAGCGACCATCAGTCGACACCAATGCGAGACTCTTACGACCCTGATAGATGGTGGCATAAATGATCATGCTGCCATTGGGAGCCACACTTGGCGACTCATCCAGCGCGCTCTGGGTAAGGACCAGCAGGGCATTGTTTTCCATATCCTGACGGGCGATACGGTACTGCCCCTGAACCCGGGTCACCATCACCATGATTTTGCCATCAGGAGTAATGGACGCACCCTGGTTGGATTCACCTTCCCAGGTCATCCGGCGAGTCATGCCAGTCGCCAAATTTACGCTATAAATCTGGGGTTTGCCACCACGTTCAGAGGTGAACAGCAAATTTTGACCGTCCGGCATCCAGGAGGGTTCGGTGTCGATTACCCGGCTGGTTGTGACGCGGGTCAGCTGCTTGCTAGCAACATCAACGACATAGAGGTTCGGTGACCCGTCCTTGGAGAGAACGATAGCCAGACGACGACCATCCGGAGACCACTCCGGCGCCCCGTTGATGCCGCGGAAGCTGGTGATCAGGCTGCGCTGCTGGGTGTAGATGTCCTGCACGTAGATTTCGGATTTCTGGTTCTCGAAGCTCACGTAGGCCAGCTTGCTGCCATCCGGCGACCAGGCCGGGGACATCAGCGGCTCGCGGGAACGCAGCAGGGTCTTCTCGTTGTAACCGTCGTAGTCGGAGATCCGCAGCTGATACGGGAACTGGGTACCCTGCTGCACGGAGACATAGGCCAGACGGGTCAGGAAGGCCCCACGCTCGCCGGTCAGTCGCTCGTAGACGATGTCGGAGATGCGGTGGGCAAACTGGCGCATCTGGGCACCCGGGATGGTCGCCATCCGGCTGTCCAGGATGTAGCCGTTGCTCTCGCCGCCCTGGGTCTTGGCCAGCTGGCCCTTGAGCACGTCGACCAGCTCGAAGTTGACCTTGTAGGTACCGTCGCCGACGGCGGCGATGGAACCGACCACCACGGCTTCGACCCCTTGGGAGGCCCAGGGTGCGAAGTTGATTTCACCGCTGGAGCTCGGGGTCTGCGGCATCTGGCCACGGGCCAGCGGTCTGAACTTGCCGCTGCGCATCAGATCGTTGGAGACCACTTCCGCGATGTCCTGCGGCAGCTGGCCATTGCCTTCCCACTTGAAGGGGGCGACGGCGATCGGCCGTGCACTGTCGATACCGCCGGTGATGACGATGTCCAAGGCCGCCTGGGCGCTCTGACCCAGCAACAAACAGCCAACCAAAGCAAAAAACACTTTTCTTATCATGGCTTAAACACTCGGTTCCAAAATAATGAGAGATTAACTTCCTTTCTCGGCAAGACGCTGCCAACCACCTTACTCGATCCCCTCGCCATCAGTGCTAGATGTTAGGTTCCAGCTTGAGGTTGAACTCCTTCAACATCTCGAATGCCGCAGGATCCTTAGGTACCGGCAACTGATTGGCCTTCAGTACGGCTGCTTTGCCGGAACGACATACCGCCGGGTCACCCTGGCCGTTATCTACCGAGATGACAAAGCCAGTGCTCGCAAGACGTACGCCGATAGTACATGTTTTGCCCCGCATGGTGGGATCCAAAATCATATATCGCTCAACAGTCGCCTTGATAAGCGCCGCATATTTGTCGACTTCACCCTTGGCCGCCGCCGATGCCGCCTGACTGCGGGCATTGGCCTCAGCCGCCAGCTGCTGCTGCATCATGTCTTCCATCTCTTTTTGCAGCTTGGCATCCTCGGCCGCTTTGCGCTTGCGTTCAGCCGCGATCTTGGCCTGCTTGTCGGCCTCTGCCTTGGCTTTCTTCTCTGCGTCAGCTTTTGCCTTCTTGGCCGCCTCTTCCTTGGCTTTCTTCTCGGCTTCAGCCTTGGCCTTCTGCTCGGCCTCCGCCTTGGCTTTCTTGTCCGCTTCTGCCTTCGCTTTTTTCTCGGCTTCGGCTTTGGCTTTCTTCTCGGCTTCCGCTTTCTTGGCCTTGGCCTCCTCAGCCTTGGCCTTCTCTTCAGCCTCTTTCTTCTCTTGTTCCTTTTTCTTCTTCAGCGCCAGCGCCTTGCTCTCTTCTTCCGCGGCCTTGCGCTCGGCCTCCGCCTTCTTGGCCTTCTGCTCTTCGAGCTTGCGGGCTTCCTCGGCCTTCTGGGCCTTCTCTTCCGCCTGCTTCTGCTCGGCCTGCTTCTTCTGCTTCTCTACTTCGGCCTTGCGGGTGGCCTCCTCGGCCTCCTTGCGCTTGGCCTCTGCAATCCGCAACCGTTCCTGCTGCTGGGCCAGCTCGCGCTTGGCTATGTCCGTGTCTTCCTTATCCTTCTCTTTCTCTACCTTCTGCGGCTTGGGCTGAGCCTTCTGCTGCTGGATCTGCTTGGCCTGCTCGTTGAGGAAGTTCTCGTCTAGCATGACGGCATTGACGATCTGCCCCTTCGACTCGGGTCGCTTCGGTTTGCTGAAGTCGAGCCCGACAAACAGAATGATGCCGATGATCAGGTGCAGCAGAAGCGACGCGATGAGATAACCGGAAATACCACGCTTCACATCCATCTCCGTCAGTTCACCGGATCTGTCATCAGGCCGACCTGAGGCACACCGGCTTTCTTGAGGGCCACCATCAGCAGGATCACCTCTTCGTAGCGCACCGACTTGTCACCGGCCACCACCACGGGGGCGTTCTGGTTGATGGCCAGGTAACCCATGGCCTTCTCGGTGATGTACTGCTGCATCGCCTCGGGCGTCCCGCTCGGCACAGGTTCGTCTTCGGCCTCACCGGCCTTGATGACGTACTCGCCTTCGGTATTGACGCTGACGATGAAGGGCGGCTTGGCATCTTCCGGCAACTGCTCGGACTCCGCCTGCGGCAGGTCAACCTTGACCCCTTGCGTGATCACGGGCGTCACCGCCATGAAGATGATAAGCAGCACCAGCATGACGTCGATATAGGGAACCACGTTGATCTCGGCCACCTTCTTGCGCCGGATCCGCTGATAGGTTTGCATTACTGATCACCCTGCTGCTGAGCAATTTGACGGTTCAGAATGGTGGTGAACTCGTCCATGAAGTTGGCGTAGGCGTTCTCCAGCCGCTCGACCTTGTTGGAGAAGCGGTTGTAGAAGATAACGGCCGGGATGGCGGCAAACAGACCCATGGCGGTAGCGATCAGCGCCTCCGCGATACCGGGGGCCACCATCTGCAGGGTTGCCTGCTGCACCTGACCCAGGGCGATAAAGGCGTTCATGATCCCCCAGACGGTACCAAACAGACCGATATAGGGGCTGATGGAGCCGATGGTAGCCAGGATCGGCAGGTTGGACTCGAGATCGTCCACCGCGCGGGAGAGGGAGACGCGCATGGCACGGTAGGTACCGTCCATCACCGCATCCTGACCACGGGCGCCAGCCTTGAGCAGACGGGCATACTCCTTGAAGCCGGAATAGAAGATGTCTTCCATGCCTTCGATGTCATCGCGGCGGGAAGAGGACTCCTGGTAGAGACGGTTGAGGTCGACCCCGGACCAGAATCTGTCTTCAAACTGCTCCGATGCGATATTGGCTGCCTTGATGGCCTTGGAGCGCTGGATGATCAGCGCCCAGGAGACGACCGACATGCCCATCAGGGTCATCATGACCAGTTTTACCAACAGGCTGGCTTGCCAAAACAGGCCAATAAACGAAATTTCAGCGTGCACTTAACAGCACTCCCTTCACATTTTCAGGTATTGCAACAGGTTTCATATGCGGATGACTGACACAGGCTATCTGTACCATGGCCTGGGTGATCAGTCGTCCATCAGCCGCCAGTATCCGTTGTGAGAAGCGCATGGAGGCGCGTTTCACTTCGGTCACTTGCGTCAATACAGTCAAAAGCTCATTAAAACGGGCCGCCGAGCGGAAATCGATCTCTGTTCGACTCACCACAAACGCGTACCCGGCGCCCAGCAGGACATCCTGTTCGATGCCGCCAGCACGCAGGAACTCGGTGCGAGCACGTTCCATAAACTTGAGATAATTGGCGTTGTAGACGATGCCCCCGGCATCGGTGTCTTCGTAGTAGACACGCACCGGAAACTCAGAGACTTCCCCCATAACAATCTGTGATCCATACGACAGTCAGATGGGGGGCTATCATAGCGCAGGGCTGAATAGGAAAGAAGCAGGGGGAAGCAGGGAAATCCTGCCTCCCCCCGTTTTTTATGAAAGGAAATAGCCTTGGGTCAGCCAGAGCCCGTACAACAAACTGGGCAAGGCGAGCCAGGGGAAAAACAGCACGCGACCGACGAGGCTGCGGGGATGGAATCCCAGCCCGTGCATGACCCCGCAGCAGACCGCCCACATCAACCAGGGCGCCAGCCAGAGGCCGTGTTCGCTGGTGTTGGCGGCCACCAGGTTGGGGGCCTGTAAAATAGCGACGGCCAACAGGGCCGCCGCTACCAGCATCAACCCCTGCCAGGGTTGGCGCTCCAGGGGAGCGGCCAACCGGGCGAGTCGATCACTTGTTCTCATCGATCTGGCGATCCATGTTCTCGGTGTGTTCCAGCCACAGCGCATTGATGATGCCGAATGCACAAGCCAGCAGCAGACCCAGGATCCAGGTGAAATACCACATATCAGGGCACCTTCTTAGTAGAGCGATTGTTGGTTGTCTTCGATGTGCTTGCTGGTCACCCGGCCGAACATCTTGATGTAGGTCCACAGGGTATAACCCAGCACAATCGGTACGAAGATGGCGGCCGCTACCGTCATCACCCGCAGGGTGTTGAGAGAAGCGGTGGCATCCCACATGGTCAGGCTCAGTGACGGCTCAAGGCTTGAGGGCATCACGAACGGGAACATGGAGAAGCCGGCAGTCAGGATCACGCCGGCAATCGCCAGGGAGGAGCAGGTGAACGCCAGCCAGCCCTTGTTCAGCTTGGCAAACAGCGATGTCAGCAAGCTCATCGCCAGACCCAGCACGGGTGCTGCAATCATCCAGGGATAGAGGCTGTAGTTGTTCATCCAGGCACCGGCCTGACGCACCACTTCCTTGTTCATCGGATTGGAGACGGCATCGGTCGCGGCGGCCTTGACCACCACATAGCCTTCCATGCCGCTGACCCAGAAACCGGCCAGTGCGAACAGCACCAGGGTCACCAGCGAGCAGATCATGGCGGCGGTGCGGGAGCGGGCCAGCACTTCACCGTCGGTCTTCATCATCAGCCAGGTAGCGCCCTGGGTGACCAGCATGAACAGGCTCACCAGACCGGCCAGCAGGCCGAACGGATTGAGCAGACCGAAGAAGTTGCCGTGATAGGTCAGCATCATGAACTGGTTGAAGTCGAACGGCACGCCCTGCAGCAGGTTGCCGAACGCCACGCCAAACACGATGGGCGGTACCGCGCTACCGACGAACAGTGCCCAGTCCCAGTTGCTGCGCCACTTGGCATCTTCACGCAGGGAACGGTACTTGAAACCGACCGGGCGGAAGAACAGGGCCATCAGGGTCAGGATCATGGCGATGTAGAAGCCGGAGAAGGCTGCCGCATACACCATGGGCCAGGCTGCAAACAGGGCACCACCGGCGGTCACCAGCCAGACCTGGTTCCCTTCCCAGTGCGGGCCCATGGTGTTGAGCATCACCCGACGCTCAACATCCTTCTTGCCGACGAAGGGGAGCAGTGCGCCCACCCCCATATCGAAGCCGTCGGTGATGGCGAAGCCAATCAGCAGGACGCCGACCAGCACCCACCAGACCAGGCGCAACATTTCGTAATCAAACATGGGTTGCTCTCCTTATGCCTTGCTCTGTTCGAAGTGGTACTTGCCGGTCTTCAGGCTGCTTGGGCCCAGACGCGCGTACTTGAACATCAGGTACATCTCGATGATCAGCAGTACGGTGTAGAACAGGCAGATCCCGATAAGGGAGAACCAGATCTCGGAGGCCGGCACGTTGGAGGCCGAGACCGAGGTCGGCAACACTTCGGCGATGGTCCAGGGCTGACGACCGTATTCCGCGACGAACCAGCCACACTCGATGGCGATCCAGGGCAGCGGGATGCCGTACAGCAGCGCCTTGAGCAGCCACTTGCGCTCGCCGATCTTGTGACGGGTACTGTCATAGAAGGCCAGGCCAATCAGCACCAGCATCAGCATGCCGCAGGCAACCATGATGCGGAAGGCGAAGAACAGCGGCAGCACTTGCGGGATGGAGTCATCCACGGCGGCCTTGATCTGCTCGTCGGTGGCATCGGTCACGTTGGAGGTATAGCGCTTGAGCAGCAGACCGTAACCCAGGTCCTGCTTCACTTCGTCGAAGCGGGCGCGGGTATCGTCAGACTTGTCGCCGGACTGCAGCTTGGTCAGCAGGTCGTAGGCGGTCATGCCGTTGCGCACGCGCAGCTCGTGCTCGCTCTTCAGATCCTTGAGACCGGTCACCTGGCCGTCCAGCGAACGGGTGGCGATGATGCCGAGGGCATAAGGGATCTTGATGGCGTAGTCGGTGCGCATCTCTTCCTGGTTCGGGATGCCGAACAGGGTAAAGGAGGCTGGCGCAGGTTCGGTGTTCCACTCGGCCTCGATGGCCGCCAGTTTCACCTTCTGCACTTCACCTGTCTCGTAGCCGGACTCGTCACCGAGGATCAGCACGGAGAGGATGGACGCCATGCCGAATGCGGCCGCAATGGCGAAGGAGCGACGGGCGAAGGCCACGTCACGATGCTTGAGCAGGTAATAGGAAGAGATGCCCAGCACGAACATGGCGCCTGTGGTATAGCCTGCCGCCACTGTGTGGACGAACTTCACCTGGGCAACCGGGTTGAACACCAGATCGGCGAAGCTCACCATCTCCATGCGCATGGTTTCGAAGTTGAACTCGGCACCTACCGGGTTCTGCATCCAGCCGTTGGCAACCAGGATCCAGAGGGCGGAGAGGTTGGTCCCGAGCGCCATCAACCAGGTCGCAGCCAGGTGTTGACGCTTGGAGAGCCGATCCCAGCCGAAGAAGAACATACCGACGAAGGTGGATTCCAGGAAGAATGCCATCAGACCTTCGATGGCCAGCGGGGCCCCGAAGATATCGCCGACATAGTGGGAGTAGTAGGCCCAGTTGGTACCAAACTGGAACTCCATGGTCAGCCCTGTGGTGACCCCGAGGGCAAAGTTGATACCAAACAACTTGCCCCAGAACTTGGTCATGTCCCGGTAGACAGGGTTGTTGGTCATCACATAGACAGACTCCATGATCGCCAGAATGAAGGCCATTCCGAGCGTCAAGGGCACAAACAGGAAGTGATAAAGGGCCGTCGCAGCGAATTGGAACCGCGATAGGTCTACCACATGCTCAGCAATCATGATGTTTCCTCACCGATTATTGGCACGGCTATTTTAAGTTTTAAGACAAAGCTTCCGTTGGAAGTCCCCGAATTATCGGTCATGTTCCAGTTTTGCACTGACGACCGGATTCGACTGCCACCACATTAACAACAAGGCAATAATAGAGAACAAAAAAAGCTAATGTTTAACAATTACAAAACAATCAAGCTTGCTTTATTCCTGCCCATAATGACCTGAGTTTTATATCACCTTTATTTGATTGAAATCAATGTAAAACCACCACCAATACATGCCTTTCAAAGGCATTTTCACGACCCTTTCCATTTATTTTAGAGAGCTGGGTCACAAAAAAATAAAAATCGCAAATCATTGATTTAAATCAACTTTAATCTTTAAGCAAATAAGTAATGCTTCTGTTAAAAAACAACTCTCAAGGGTGTTTTCATCATGTTTCCCTCGCTTGTCCCCAGCCAGAATAAAACTAATTAAAAACCAATAAAAACGCATATCCATGCTAATTCGGCAAGACCACCAAATGATTAGTTAATCTAATCTGAGATGGGTAATTTTTCTTGTTTGTCCGAGTCCGACAGAGCTCCTACAATGCGCCTCGCAGTGAGGGCATACCCTTGGATACAGGCCGGTCAATCTGGGTTCCCGGTACGTATTCGATGAACATTTCGAACCTGTCTATTGGAATTAAAGATGAAAAAGTTTGTTGCTAAAACCATCCGTTACTACAAGCTTTCGTTCGTTCAGCTCTATCAAATGAATCGACTCTGAGGCCTCGCGACGGCTCACTCTGTTTTTTACCGGTCTGTCTCCAGACGCACTCACTGTCTGTGAACATCCATCCTGAATTGTCTTTGCCCACCGCCTCCGCAGTGGGCTTTTTTTTGCCCGGATAACAAAAAACCGCCCTTGAAGGCGGTTTTTTGTTCAATCAGCTGTTTTTACCCTTCATCTGGCCGTTGCAGGCCAAAATGCGCATAAGCTCTTGGTGTCGCGATCCGCCCTCTGGGTGTACGTTGCAGGAAGCCCTGCTGGATCAGATAGGGCTCGAGCACATCTTCGATGGTGTCCTTCTCCTCGCCGATGGCCGCAGCCAGGTTGTCGAGCCCCACCGGCCCCCCCAGAAACTTGTCTATGACAGCCAACAATAGCTTGCGGTCCATGAAGTCGAACCCTTCGTTATCCACGTCCAGCATGTCCATGGCTCGGGCCGCTATGGGTCCGTCAATCCGGCCATCGGATTTCACCTGAGCAAAATCCCGCACCCGGCGCAACAAACGGTTAGCAATTCGCGGCGTCCCGCGCGAGCGACGCGCCACCTCCAGCGCACCGTCTTCCGTCATGTCGAGCCCGAGGCAGCGGGCGCTGCGGGCGACGATGTCGGTCAGATCCCTGACGTTGTAGAACTCGAGGCGCTGCACGATACCGAAGCGATCCCGCAGCGGGCTGGTGAGAGAGCCGGCCCGGGTCGTCGCGCCGATCAGGGTGAAGGGGGGCAGGTCGAGCTTGATGGAGCGAGCCGCCGGCCCCTCCCCGATCATGATGTCGAGCTGGTAATCCTCCATCGCCGGGTATAGCACCTCCTCCACCACCGGGCTGAGGCGGTGGATCTCGTCGATGAACAACACGTCGTTCGGTTCGAGGTTGGTGAGCAGCGCCGCCAGATCGCCTGCCTTCTCCAGCACGGGGCCGGAGGTGGTCTTGATGTTGACCCCCATCTCGTTGGCCACTATGTTGGCGAGCGTGGTCTTGCCAAGCCCGGGCGGGCCGAAGATCAACAGGTGATCGAGCGCCTCGCCGCGCTGGCGCGCCGCCGCGATAAAGATCTCCATCTGTTCGCAGACCGGATCCTGGCCGGTGTAATCGGCCAGCAGCTTGGGCCGGATAGCCCGATCGATGACTTCTTCCTCACGCCCGCCAGCGGCGGAAATGAGGCGATCCGCTTCAATCATTCTCTACCTCACACCAGGCTGCGCAGCGCTTCACGGATGATATCCTCCACCGACATGCCATCCACCGCGACTTTGCTGACGATCTGGCTGGCCTGCTGCGGCTTGTAACCAAGCGCCACCAGCGCACTGGCGGCCTCTTCGCTCGAATCCGGCGCCCGCAGGGCACTCTCCTTGGCAGGCAGGGTGATCTCGGCCGGCGAGAAGAGATCGTGGCTGACCCACCCCTTGAGTCTGTCCTTCATCTCCACCACCAGTCGCTCAGCGGTCTTCTTGCCAACCCCTGGCAACTTGACCAGGGAGCTTATCTCCTCGCGCTCGACACTCAGCACGAACTGGGTGGCGGTCATGCCGGAGAGAATGGCCAGCGCCAGCTTGGGGCCGACCCCGTTGGTCTTGATCAACTCTCGAAACAGCGCCCTCTCCTGCTTGTGATTGAAGCCGTACAGCAGCTGGGCGTCTTCCCGCACCACGAAGTGGGTGTGAATGACCGCTTCCTTGCCGATCTCGGGCAGATCATAGAAGCAGCTCATGGGCATGTGCACCTCATAGCCCACGCCCCCGACCTCCAGCAATACCTCGGGGGGTTGTTTCTCAATGACTACGCCTCTCAAGCGACCAATCACGGCTCTCTCCTCGCCAAACCAGCTATCTGTAAATTGGCTCATAGCATAAAGAATAACTGGATAAGTATCCAGCATAGGGCGGCTGGACCGCAGCGGATTTTCAGCACACTCGCGCGTTCCAAGCCATGCTTGGATCCGAGCCGGGCAACAACTTTATTTTCCATCTGGCATGGCATTTTGTTGCCACTGATAAAACACTAAATTGGGTTTGTTTGGAGCCAAGGAAGGTCCTTAATCATGAAAATCGTCACCACATCGAACCTGGGGCTGGCCATTCTGCTCAGCTGCACGCTGGGCATGGGCGTCGTCGGCTGGTATGGCAGCCAGCGGCTGGCGGATCTGCTCTCCTATGTGCTGGGTGCCGCCTGGCAGACTGCAGACGGCGCCATGGAGGGCTCCATCGAGCTCGGCAACCAGTCGCTCTACATCCAGAAGATGCTCAGAGGCATGTCCCTCGACGAGCAGGAGCTGCAGCAGGCCAGAACCGCCACCACCGACGCCATGCGCCGGGTGGGCGAAGGTCGGCTCATCGATGACGCCGCCATCAACACCATGAACCAGCAGCATCAGGTCTACCAGCAGCAGCAGGAACAGCTGCTGACGCTCTACCAGACGTTTACCCGCCTTGATCAGGCGCTGCGCGCCAGTTCTGAACGCATGTCCCGCCTCTCGACCCAGCTCGAGGTGGTGGGTGATGGCGCGGTCGAGAGCCTCACCCAGTCACCGGATCAGGCCATCAGCTGGAATGGCGGCCTGGCGACCCGCTGGCACGCGGCCGATGGCGGCATGGAGGCCAATATAGGCTTCCTGCGTCAGCTCTATGCGCTGGAGAAGATGCAGAGCGAAGGGCTCACCCCCGCCATCCAGAGCGAGATGGAGGAGGCGACCCGCTTCTACCGGGAGGCGGTCGACGCCATGCTGGCCAGCGGATTGTTTGATGTGCCCGCTGAGGGGGAGTTTGCCGGCCAGTCGCTGGCAACCCAGTATCGGGCGCTGGAAACCGAGGTTCAGCAATTGATGGTGCAGTGGATGGCAGCCCTTGGCGAGTATCAACGCCAGCTGACCAGCTATGAGCAGAGCGCCGATCAGCTCAAGAAATTGCTGGTCGAGGTGGAGGCAAAGGGCGATGCCACGGTCGAGGATCAGGTTGGTCAGCTCAACACCATCATCAACCATACCAAGAGTCTGATCCTGGGCGGCCTGCTGTTCAGCCTGCTGATCGTGACCCTGTGCGGCTTCTGGCTGGTGCGCGCCATCGTGCGGCCCCTGCTGCAGGTAAATCGGCGCATGCAGGACATCGCAGCTGGCGAAGGGGATCTCAACGCCCGCATCAACCTCAGGCGTGACGACGAAATCGGCTCGCTGGCCGGCAGCGTGGATCGCTTCATCGAGAAGCTGCAGAAGATGATCAGCTCCACCATGGACAACAACCAGCACATCAGCGAGCACGTGCACACCTCGGTCAACCGGGTTCAGGCCATCAGCCAGAGCAGCCGCCAGACGGCCGAACATGCCCAGGCGCTGCACCATGACAGCGAGCAGATGGTGCAGGTGGCCACCACCATCTCGGACAACTGCAGCCTGGCGGCGCAAAATGCCAACGAGGTGCGCCAGCTCACCACCGAGAGCAGTCAGTATGTCTCCTCCGCCAGCGCGGGCATGCAGCGGGTGGTGATGGAGGTGGGCGAATGCGCCACCGCCATCAACGCCCTCAAGGAGCAGGCCAGTCAGATAGGCCAGATCATCTCCACCATCAGCGGCATTTCCGAGCAGACCAACCTGCTGGCGCTCAACGCCGCCATCGAGGCCGCCCGGGCTGGCGAGATGGGCCGCGGCTTTGCGGTGGTGGCCGACGAAGTGCGCACCCTGGCCAATCGCACCGCCTCCTCCAGCGCCGAGATCAACGAGGTGATCAATAGCATCCAGCAGCAGACCGAAACCGCCTATCTGATGATGCAGCGCAACCTGAAGACGGTGGAGTCGGGCATGGCGGATTCCGACAACACCAAACAGATCCTGTTCAAGGTGGAGGGCGCCATCGACCACCTGGCGGACATGGTACAGCAGGTGGCAGACGCCACCGGCCAGCTCTCCCATACCCTGAGCCACACCTCGGACAAGGTCTCCGGTATCAGCCAGCAGGCCCAGACTGGCGAGCAGGAGGCGCAGGAGTGCCTGCAGCTCGCCTCTTCTCTCCATCAGGCCAGCCTGCTGCAACAGCGGTTGCTGTCGCAATTTCGGGTCTGACCGCAGCGGGGGCGATGCCCCCGCTTTCTCCCGTCGTACGAATTTAGCCCTTGGGCCGCAGGGCCCGTCCTGTTAAAATTCCGCTCTTGAAATTATCCAGGGCCCCGCCGCCCGTCTTAGCTAAGGTCTACCGCGATGCGTACCAGCCAATATCTGCTTTCCACTCTCAAGGAAACCCCGTCCGACGCCGAGATCATCAGCCATCAGCTGATGCTGCGCGCCGGCATGATCCGCAAACTGGCCTCCGGCATGTATGCCTGGCTGCCGTCCGGTCTGCGGGTTCTGAAAAAAATCGAGAACATTGTTCGCGAAGAGATGAACAATGCTGGTGCCATCGAAGTCTCCATGCCGGTGGTACAACCCGCCGAGCTGTGGCAGGAGTCCGGCCGCTGGGATGACTACGGCCCCGAGCTGTGCCGTCTGACCGACCGTCACAACCGTCCCTTCGTACTGGGCCCGACCCACGAAGAGGTGATCACCGCGCTGATCCGTTACGAAGTGAACAGCTACAAGCAGTTGCCGCTGAATCTGTACCAGATCCAGACCAAGTTCCGCGACGAAGTTCGTCCCCGTTT
Source organism: Aeromonas sp. 600276 (assembly GCF_049175815.1). Taxonomy (NCBI): domain Bacteria; kingdom Pseudomonadati; phylum Pseudomonadota; class Gammaproteobacteria; order Aeromonadales; family Aeromonadaceae; genus Aeromonas; species Aeromonas sp. 600276. The sequence goes on from NZ_JAAKVU010000022.1 coordinate 14,870, forward strand.
CGGCGTGATGCGTGGCCGCGAGTTCCTGATGAAGGACGCCTACTCCTTCCACATCGACAAGGCCTCCCTGGTCGATACCTACGAGAAGATGCACGCCGCCTACTGCAAGGCGTTCACCCGCATGGGTCTGAACTTCCGTCCGGTGCAGGCCGATACCGGCTCCATCGGTGGTACCGGCTCCCACGAATTCCAGGTGCTGGCCGAGAGCGGTGAAGACCTGATCGCCTTCTCCGACAGCTCCGATTACGCCGCCAACATCGAAATGGCCGAAGCGCTGGCGCCGGCTGGCGAGCGCGCCGCAGCCACCGCAGCCCTGACCAAGGTTGCGACCCCGAACGTCCACACCATCGACGAAGTGGCCGCCTTCCTGAGCGTGGCCCCGAGCGCCGTCGCCAAGACCCTGCTGGTGCTGGGTGAAGCGGACGAGCACGGCAACCAGGCCGTCATCGCGCTGGTGCTGCGTGGCGACCACGAGCTGAACGAAATCAAGGCAGAGAAGCTGCCGGGTGTCGCCAACCCGCTGACCTTCGCCAACGACGAGCAGATCAAGGCAGCCGCCGGCTGTGACGCTGGCTCCATCGGCCCGGTCGGCTTTGCCGGTCGCATCATCGCCGATCGCAGCGCCGCCCACCTGGCAGACTTCGTCTGCGGCGCCAACGAGACCGGCTTCCACCTGACCGGTGCCAACTGGGATCGCGACATCGCCACTTTTGAGGTTGCCGACCTGCGCAACGTGGTGGAAGGCGACCCGAGCCCGTGTGGCCAGGGCAAGCTGCTGCTCAAACGCGGCATCGAAGTGGGCCACATCTTCCAGCTGGGCACCAAGTACTCCGAAGCCATGAAGGCGAGCGTGCTGAACGAAGGCGGCAAGTCTGTCACCATGGAGATGGGTTGCTACGGCATCGGGGTCTCCCGCCTGGTGGCTGCCGCCATCGAGCAGAACAACGACCAGTACGGCATCATCTGGCCGGACGCCATCGCCCCGTTCGAAGTGGCCATCGTGCCGATGAACATGCACAAGTCCGTGCGCGTCGCCGAGCTGGCCGAGCAGTTCTACGCCGAGCTGAAGGCCGCCGGTGTGGACGTGCTGTTCGACGACCGTAAAGAGCGTCCGGGCGTGATGTTCGCCGACATGGAGCTGCTGGGCGTGCCTCACGGCATCGTCATCGGCGAGCGCGGTATGGACAACGGCGTGGTGGAATACAAGTGCCGCCGCACCGGCGAGAAGCAGGAAGTGGCCATCAGCGACATCGTCGCCATGCTCAAGGCCAAGCTGGGCCGTTAATCCCGCCCCTCGCTGGTATAAAAAAAGCGCGCCGATGGCGCGCTTTTTGTTTCTCTCTTCTGACGATGGCAACCGGATGACGGCGGCCTTTTGTCAGGGATTGCGACCGATAAAGAGATCGGTCACGTGGCAGCTGCTTCTGGCTTCCAGTGCATCCAGCATGTAGGCGGCGGCATCTTCCGGGGTCATGAAGCCGCTGCTGTCCACGTGATCCGAGTTGTCCCAGAATTCACTGCGGATCCCGCTCGGATAGAGGTTCACCAGCCGCAGCGGCGAGCCCTTCAGCTCGGCCCGCAAGGATTCTAGAAAGCCGCGCATCCCCCATTTGGAGGCGCAGTAGAGGCTCTCGTTGGCCTTGCCCACCTGGGCGGCGGAAGAGAGCACGTTGGCCAGCACCCCGCCCTTGTCGCCGATGAGGCGCACCGTCTGCTGGGCCACCAGAATGGTGGAGATGAGGTTGCTCTCCACCACCCGGCGGATCTGCTCGGCGGTATAGACGCCGACCGGGCCGAACTCCCCCACGCCGGCGCAATGCAGCACCAGCTCGGGCAGACCGCCCCACTCCACCGCGGCGGCAAAGGCGACATCCACTTCCTCGTGGTGCGCCAGATCGGCGGCAATGCCGATCACCGCCTTGCCGAGCAAGGCTTCCTGCTCCTGCAGCTTCTGATAACGACGCCCCATCATGGAAACCTGATGGCCCCGTTCAACCAGACCTATGGTCAAGGCGCGGCCCAAGCCGGACCCCGCCCCCGTCACTATGATATGACCCATGTTCGTTCCTCGCCGGATGCCGTCATCGGGATGATGAGAGCATCGTCACCAGAGATTGCCGGAATTTAGAAGGTGAATTCGCCGCCGATGAACCAGCCGTCTACCCGCTGGTCAACGCGATCGAAGTCCATGCTCGCATCACGCCAGCCGGCACGCACCTTGAGCGGTACGGTCGCGAACTTGTAGGAGCCACCCAGACGGTAGTCGTAGTTGTCGGCATCCTGCACGCGGGCATCGCCGAAAGCAGCAAAGCCGGTACCCGGGATACGCAGTTCGGCGCCGGTGTAGGCCATCAGCACGTCCTTGTCATAGGAGTAGTGCTGGGTGTTGAAATCGCCATCGTAGCGACGACCGGTCAGACCCAGGTCGATCTGGAACAGATCGTTGTTGAACAGGCGATAGTAAAGGCTCAGGTCATAGGCCATCAGATCGTTGTTGAGGGCGCCGCCGCTGGTGCCGAAATCGGAGATCTCGAACTTGGCGTTGGGCAGCAGGATGATACCGTGCTCCAGTTGCAGGTAGCCGCTCCAGTTGTAGTTCTCGTCGTAGCTGCCGTTGGCCCCGACACCGTTGATCTGGCCGCTGCCCTGAGCATTCCATACATCGGCACCGGCGGCAAAACGCCAGTCATCGGCAGCCATGGCAGCCTGGCTGAACAGGGCCAGCACACAACCGGCAATCAAGGTCTTCTTCATCACGTTACTCTCTTGTTGGACTGGAAAGGCCATCATTTTACCCAGAGCGACGGGAATACACAGTGTAAAAAGCTGAACAAGCGTCCATTAATGTCAGTGCTGCATGCCCGCTATGGGTTCAACCGGCTTCACCGGCAGGCTCAGCTCCAGCTGCTGGCCATCATCCATGGTCAGCGTCAGCGGGAAAGGGGTGCCCTGGGAGAGCTCGCGCACCTCGAACAGCATTATGTGGAAACTGCCGGGCTTGAGCGCCACTTCCCCCTTGGCCGGCACCTCTATGCTCTCGACCTGGCGCATCCTCATCACGCCATTCTCGTGCAGATGGGTGTGCAGCTCGGCGCGGCCCACCTCGGGCGAGGCGGCGGCCACCAGCTTGACCGGCTGATCGGCATCGTTCTTCAGCACCAGGAAGGCGGCGGTGTTGGGCGAGCCCGGCGGCAGCAGACGCACATAACCATCGACGGCCTCGACCTTGGCCAGGGCGGGAGCGGCCAGTCCCAGGGCCAGCAGGGAATAGAACGCACGTTTAAACATGGTTGAAATCCTTTTATGATGTTGTTAAACGCAACAAAGCTTACCGCAGCGGTAAGCCTTTGACAGCCAGCAATAACAAGGATTTAGACATGGACCCCATTATCATTGCCGAGCAGCAGGATGGCTTGCTCACCTTGACCCTCAATCGCCCCGACAAGCGCAACGCCCTCAATACCGCCATGTATCGTGCGCTCACCGAGGCATTGCGGCAAGCGACGGCGGATGACGCCATCCATGCCCTGCTCATTCAGGGACAGCCAGACTGCTTCACCGCCGGCAATGATCTGGCAGACTTCATGGGCAAGACGGGGCTGGATCCCGACGACCCCATCCTGCAATTTCTGCATACCCTGGCCGACTTCCCCAAACCGGTGATCGCCGCGGTCGGCGGCGCCGCGGTCGGCATCGGCACTACCCTGCTGCTGCACTGCGATCTGGTCTATCTGGCCGACAATGCCCGTCTGCAACTGCCCTTCGTCGAGCTGGGGCTGGTGCCGGAGTTTGCCTCAAGCCTGCTGCTGCCGCGCAGCGTGGGTCACCTGAAGGCAGCGGAGCTGTTGCTGCTGGCCGAAGCCATCGATGCCGACGAGGCGCTGCGGCTCGGCCTCGCCAACCGGGTGCTGACGGCCGAAGCCCTGCACCCCTTTGCCAGGGAGCAGGGTCTGAAGCTGGCAGCCAAGGCGCCCGGGGCGCTGCAAAAGAGCAAGGCGCTGCTCAAGCAGGAGCTCAGGCAGGCGGTGCACTTCGTCATCGATCTGGAGGCGCGCGCCTTCTCCCTCGCCCTGCAGGGGGAAGAGGCGCAGACGCGGATCGCCCAGCGCCTCAAGGGCCGTAAATGATCCTCAGTTGAGGCGAAAACGGCCGATCAGCTCGCAGCCCTGCACCTGATCCTGCAACTGGATCAGACGGGCGATATCGGGATTGGGGTGGCGCTTGAGGAAAGAGAGCAGCGCCGCCCGGCAGCAGCCCAGTTCACTGATGAGGGATTCACACTCCCGGTTCGGACACTGGGGCACCAGCGCAGTGACCAGCTCGGAGGCCAGCTTGAGGTAGCGCAGCTCGTAGGCCGGCTCCTCCATGGCGCGCCAGAAATCGGCCAGCCGGTGGCAGGTTGCCACCCGCATGCTGGCCAGTTCATCCAGATCGCCGTCACTCAGTTCATACACCTCGGCGAGGGCCTGTTGATAGAGGCAGATGGCGGTGCCGAGCGCGCCGGCGCCCAGCGCATTTTCAGCCTCCAGCATGTAACGCTGCCAGATTTGATGGGTCATGCCCGATCTCCCAGGTTGATGGGTGGGACTTTTATCATGCCCAGTTGAGAATGAATATCAACCCGATATTTTGTGCAGGTTTTGACCAGCTGGCGGTGCACGGCTTGGCTCCCGCCCCGGCATGGCTTACCATGGCCGCTCATCTTTCAGGATCCCTCTTCCCATGCTGCGACCCCGTTTACCCCAGGCGCTGGGCTGCTCGACCCTGTGCGTGCCCCGCCTGCTGGTCTGGATCTATTAGCTGCGTTCCTCGCGTCATCCACCCCTATCCATTTGAACGAGGAAACAGCCATGAAACCCTGCCAACACTGGTCGCAGGTCGAGTACCTGCATCTGACGGTGAGCAACCCCAACATCCATCTCAAGGGACGGCACAGCTACTACTCCGGCGCCTGGGACGGCCCCTTTGAAGAGCATGTCGTGCGCTATCTGCACGGCGACCGTTTCAGCCGCAGCCCGGAGACTGGCTGGGAGCCGCTCTGGCACATCGATCAGCTCCATATCGGCGACTATGTACAAATAGCCGCCGGGGTGAAGATCATCATGGGGGGCAACCAGACCCACAACACGGCCTTTATCAGCACCTATCCGTTTTCAGATGTGGAGGCGCTCCGGCGCAGCTACCGCCCGGCCGGCGACACCCGCATCGGCAACGATGTCTGGCTCGGCATGGACGCCATGATCATGCCGGGGGTCACCATCGGCGACGGCGCCATCATAGCGGCACGTGCCCTGGTCAGTCAGGATGTGCCGCCCTATGCCATGGTGGCCGGTACGCCGGCCAAGGTTATCAGGATGCGCTTTGAGGAGGACGAGATTGCCCGTTTGCAGGCGCTGGCCTGGTGGGAGTGGCCAGATGAACAGATGCAGGCCCTGCTGCCACTGATCCAGCAGGGCGAGGTGGCCCTGCTGGAACAGGCTGCCGCCCGCTGGGGAGAGACCCGATCATGATGCAGCGGGGGGCCATGGCCCCCCGCTTTCATTCTGTCGCTCAATTGCCGCTATCGGGCTGATTGACCCGGCACTGCTTGCCGGGGTAGCCGGGCAGATCGGCCGCCTTGTTGCTGCACGCCAGTCGCTTGGCCTGATAGAGGCGATCCGCCAGGTTGGCGCTGTCGATCGGCAGCCAGTCCATCTGCCGGCCAAGCCAGCTGGCCCAGGCGAACTCGACAAAATAGACCTGCTCCCGCTTGTCGAAATAGCCTGCATCCTGCAGCAACCCGGCCAGGGTGCGATAGGGGTAGTCGGGTAGCAGGTCGATGCGGCTCGGCAACTGTTCCGGTGTGAGAGGCCTCCCCTGCTCGTCCTTGAGCCAGGCCCAATGATTGCCCTGCATCTGGCTCCAGAAGCTGGCCTTGTCCTGCAGCCTGGCGATCACCTTGACCCGAACCTGCTTCACCCCAAGTTGCCACAGCGCCTTGGTCAGATGGTGTCTGTCCACCAGCCAGTAGCCGCCATCGGGTGCGATGACGATGGGGATCTCTTTCTTTTTCATCACCTTGTCGAGCTGTTTTGCGCTCTTGTCCGCCAGCTCGGCCTGGGTGTTGTCGACCTGGATCTGGCCCACGCCCCCCTGGGTGGGGTGCAGCGCGGCGATGTTTGCCTCGCACCAGCTGCCGACCTGGCTCTGCCGCTCGCACGGCGCCAGCGCCCAGGCCCCCTGACTGATGGCCAGGGCCAACAGGATCCATGTTCTCATCGCTCACTCCTCTGCCCGAATGGCGGGTCAAATAAGATGCCGGGGAGTCTCCTCATCCAAGGGACTCATACTGGCGGTCTGACCAGCAAACGGGATATCATGATTTCCCGTCTGTCGGCGACCACTTATCGCCGAGTTTTCTCCCCGCTTCACACTATTTGAAGGATTAACCATGAAAGGATGGAGTCTCCTGCTGGCCCTGCTGGGCAGTGCCTGTGTCCAGGCTGCCGATGTTCCGCCCGGCACCCAGCTCGCCGCCGAGCAGGCCGTCGTGCGTCATCTGAAAGACGAGCCGGCGAGCCTGAGTCCGCTCAAGCTGGTCGGCCTGCCCGAGCTGCAGGTACTGCGGGATCTCTACGAGGGGCTGCTGACCCAGGGGCCGGACGGCAAGGTGCAGCCCGGGGTGGCCGCCAGCTGGGACAACCAGGGCAATCAGCGCTTCACCTTCCATCTGCGCCCGGACGCCCGCTGGTCGAACGGCGATCCCGTGCAGGCCGCCGACTTCGTCTACGGCTGGCGCAAACTGGTCGATCCCAAAGAGGCCGCCACCTTTGCCTGGTTTGCCCAATTGGCCCGCTTCGACAAGGTGGATGACATAGTAGCCGGCAAGCTGGCCCCCGAGGAACTCGGCGTGAAGGCCCTCGACCAGCATACCCTGCAGGTGACCCTCTCCCAACCGGTGCCCTACTTCCTGAGCCTGCTGACTCACCCCAGTCTGTCGCCGCTGCATCGCGCCAGCATGGAGCAATACGGCAACCAGTGGACCCAGCCCGGCAAGCTGGTCGGCAACGGGGCCTTCGTGCTGAGTCACCGGGTGGTGAACGAAAAGCTGGAGCTGACCCCCAACCCCTACTACTGGGATCGCGCCCATACCGTGCTGACCAAGGTCACCTTCGTGCCCATCAACCAGGAGAGTGCGGCCACCAACCGCTACCTGGCCGGCGACCTGCACATCACCGAGTCCTTCCCCAAGGAGCAGTATCACAAGCTGATGCAGCAGATCCCGGGTGAGGTCTATACCCCGGATCAGCTCGGCACCTACTACTACGCCTTCAACACCCAGCGCGCCCCCCTCAACGATGTGCGGGTGCGCAAGGCGCTCTCCTACACCATCGATCGGGGCCTCATCGCCAACAAGATCCTGGGTACGGGTGAGAAACCGGCCTATCACTTCACCCCGGATGTGGTCGCCGGCTTCGAGCCCAAGGCCAACCTGCTCTCCAGCAGCAGTCAACAAGTCCTCGACGACAAGGCCAGAGCCCTGCTCAAGGAGGCGGGCTACGGCCCGGCCAACCCGCTCAAGCTGACCCTGCTCTACAACACGGCCGAGGTGCACAAGAAGATGGCGCTGGCCATCGCCAACCTGTGGAAACAGAAGCTGGGGGCGCAGGTCGAACTCACCAATCAGGAGTGGAAGAGTTATCTCGACAGCCGTCAGAGCGGCCAGTTCGAGGTGATCCGCTCCTCCTGGGTGGCCGATTACAACGATCCATCAGCCTTCCTCGGCCTGTGGGGCTCCCACCACAGCGGCAACATGGCCCGCTTCGCCAACGCCGACTACGATGCTCTGCTGGCCAAGGCGGCCAACAGTCAGGATCCCCGTGAACGGGCCCGCTTGTTCGATGAGGCCGAGGCCATATTGCAGGAGGAGGCGCCGATCGCCCCCATCTATCAGTACACCAACGCCCGGCTGATAAAGCCCTGGCTCAAGGGTTACCCCATCAACAATCCGGAAGACGTGGCCTACAGCCGCCAGCTCTACTTGGTCAAGCACTGATCCTGCCCGGGGCCGGCCATGCCGGCCCCAATCTTCTGCCATCGCCCTCTGTTCATGCTCAAGTTTTCGGCATAAAATGCCGCCATTTCAGGCAACCACCCCCTCAATCACCGGTTTGTTATGCGTTTTGTATTGATGATCTCTCTGCTGCTGACCCTGCCCGCCCAGGCGGCCAGCGAAACACAGTGCCGCCAGGCCTTCACCGAATGGATGCTGGCCCAGCAGCAACAGTTCAGCGACCGCAAGGCCAGCAAGATGGAACGGCGCAGCGCGGAGCGGGCCATCGACCAGGTGCGCAGCGAGTTCTCGAAGCGGGAGAGCTTCTGCCAGGCCATGGAGTGGGTGGAACACAACCGGGATCAGGATCCTCGCTTCACCCCGCGACTGGGGGAGATCCACGACTTCACCTCGCCGACCAACTCGCCGTCATAAAGTCATAAAAAAGCCCCGAACCTGCGTTCGGGGCTTTTTTCAGGGCATGGCGGGTGCCGGCATCAGTCGACGTAGAAGGTCTGCTGGAAGGTCAGCGTCTGCTGCTGCCCCTCCCCCATGATCTTCAGGGTGAACTGGTAGGTATCCTCGTTGCGATAGGGCAGCACCGCCAGATAGTAGATGGCGTTGCCCTCCTTGACCTCCTGGAAGGTCAGGTTGCGGATGGTGCCGGTGAGGTTCTTGGCCTCGCCGGTGATCCCTACCGCCTGGGCCACCCCCTGCTTGTTCTGCACCGCGATGTTGACGATGCCGTTGTAGCGACTGCGCTCCAGGCCATAGGCCTTGGCCACCTCGGGGGTGAGGAAGCTGGAGTTGAAGGCGCTGTAGTGCACCTGCCAGGGGCCCAGCTCCTTCATCTGTTCGGCCCGCAGGGGCAAGGTCAGCAACAGTGCCAGCAGGCAGCTTATCCAGGCTGTTTTCATGGTGTCATCCTTCTCGTGTTAACCCTGATTGTCCAGCAGGGCACTGACCTCGGCGGGGATCTGCCTGGGCGCCTCGATGGCGACCGTCTTGTGCCGTCCCAGCTCCCCCCGCACGATGCGAACCTGCCCCTTGGCCACCTTGAACTGCTTGGCCAGATACTTGATCAAGTGGCTGTTGGCCTGACCATCCACCGGCGGCGCCGTGATGGCCACTTTCAACTCTTCTCCGTGCAATCCGACGATCTGATCCCGACTCGCCTTGGGCTGGATCATCAGATGCAATACCAGCTCATCCCCTTCCCGCAGGACGGCTGCCATCAAATCATCCACCACAGCTGGCCGAACAGATCCCCCAACAGATAGTTTATGGCCTGCAGCCCGATAAAGGCGACCAGCACGGAGAGATCCAGCCCGCCCAGCGCCGGCAGAATGCGACGGATAGGGGCCAGGAAGGGCTCGGTCAGCTGGTGCATCACGTACTCGATGGGGTTGCGACCCTGGCTGACCCAGCTCAGGATGGCGCGGATCAGCAGGATCCAGAAGATCATGGAGCCTGCCTTCTTCAGCACTGTGAGGGCGGCAAACAGGCTGAGGGTGAGCCAGTCGGCCAGCAGCACGTTCATGCTCTTGAGCAGCGCCAGCTTGGCGAAGGCGATCAGCAGCGCCAGCAGCACCGAGGCCAGATCCAGCCCGCCCAGCCCGGGAATGACCCGGCGCAGCGGCACCACCAGCGGATTGGTCAGCTTGACCACCATCTGGCTCATGGGGTTGTAGAAGTCGGCACGGGCCCACTGCAGCCAGACGCGCAACAGCACCACCATGAGATAGAGGTCAAAAATTGTGTTAATCAGAAAGTAAGCAGTGTTCATCTGGGCTCCAGGTTGCAACTGAGAGTAACGAAAATCGGGTTCAGAACAGGGTTTCCATTTCGCCGGCCCGGGCAACGGCCGCCTGCATGGCTTGCGCAGTCAGCGGCATCAGCCCCTGCTGCTGGAAAGTCTTGATCGCCTCTGCGGTGGTGCCGCCCTTGCTGGTCACCTGCTCACGCAGGGTCTGCAGCGACAGCTCGGGATTCTGCTCGACCATGGCAGCCGCACCAAGGGCGGTCTGCTGAACCAGCAGGCGGGCCTGCTCGGGGGAGAAGCCCATGGCCTCGGCCTCCTCGGCGATGGCCTGCATGAACAGGAAGAAGTAGGCAGGCGCACTGCCGGCCGCGGCGATGACGCCGTTGATGCCGGACTCCTGCTCCACCCAGAGGGTTTTGCCTACCGCCTGCATCATCTGCGCGGCCAGCTCACGATCGGCCTGCTCGATGCCGGGCGGGGCGTACAGCCCGGTCATGCCCAGCCCCAGCAGAGAGGGGGTGTTCGGCATGGTGCGGATGATCCGGCCGTGGCCGCCCGCCATCTCCGCCAGCCGTGCCACCTTGATGCCGGCGGCGATGGAGATGAGCAGCTTGCCCTCCAGCGTGCCCAGCGCCGTCACCAGCGCGCTCAGCATGGCCGCCATCAGCTGCGGCTTGACCGCCAGCACGATGACTTCGGCCGCCCGGGCCGCCTCGGCGTTGTCCTGGGTGACGCGAATGCCGTAGTCGCCAGCCAGCGCATCCAGCTTGGGCCGGCTTGGGTTGGCGGCAATGATCCGGTCAGCCGGGTAGCCCGCCTGGACCAGGCCGGCAATGATGCTGCGACTCATGTTGCCAGCCCCGATAAAGGCGAGGGTTCTGTACTGCATCAAACACTCCTGTGATCTGAAGAAAGCAGAGCCCGCATGCACCGCATCACGGGCTCCTGCTCATGAATAGTCGCGAGCACCGAAGATGGCGGTACCGACCCGCACCATGGTGCTGCCGTGGCCGATCGCCAGTTCGAGATCCTCGGTCATCCCCATCGAGAGGGTGTCCACGCCCGGATATTGTCGCGCAAGCTCGGTGAACAGAGTCTGCATGCGCACCATCTGGGCAGCCAGTACCGCCTCGTCGCTGGTGTGCTCCGGAATGGCCATCAGACCGCGCAGCCGCAGCCGCTCGCAGCGGGAGACCAGTTCGGCCAGACGGAAAATCTCTTGTTCCGACGTTCCGGATTTGCTGCTCTCTCCGCTAATATTGATTTGCAGACAGATATTTAGCGGCGCGAGCCCGGCCGGGCGCTGGTTGTTGAGGCGTTCGATCAGCTTCTCTCTGTCCACGCTCTGTACCCAGTCGAACCGCTCGGCCACCAGCTTGGACTTGTTCGATTGCAGCGGACCGATAAAGTGCCACTCTATGTCTGTACAGATCCCCTGCTCACGCAGGGCATCTATCTTGGTGGCCGCTTCCTGGGCGTAGGATTCGCCGAAGCGGCGCTGACCGGCGGCATAGGCCTCGCAAACGGCCTCCAGCGGTTTGGTCTTGCTGACCGCCAGCAGCTGGATGTGATCGCCGCGTCGGCCAGCCCGGCTGGCGGCTTGTACAATACGTTCCTTTACCTGAAGCAGGTGCTCGGCAATCTGGCTCATGTTTCGTTCGTGATCTTGTGATGGGAGAATGACAAATCTATGGATATCACAGAGTTATTGGCTTTCAGTGTAAAACATAAAGCCTCGGATCTACACCTCTCGGCCGGGGTTCCCCCGATGATCAGGGTTGATGGCGAGGTTCGCAAGATCAATTTGCCCGCCCTGGAGCACCGGGAAGTACACGCCCTCATCTATGACATCATGAACGACCACCAGCGCAAGGAACTGGAAGAGAACTTCGAGGTGGACTTCTCGTTCGAGGTGCCAAACCTCGCCCGCTTTCGGGTCAACGCCTTCCAGCAGGCGCGCGGTTCCGGCGCGGTATTTCGGACCATCCCCAGCACAGTGCTGAGCCTGGAAGATCTGGATGCCCCGGAGATCTTTCGCAAGATTGCCGAATACCCCCGCGGCCTGGTGTTAGTTACCGGCCCGACCGGCTCGGGCAAATCCACCACCCTGGCGGCCATGGTCAACTACATCAACGAGAACTTCCATCACCACATCCTCACCATCGAGGATCCCATCGAATTCGTGCACGAGAACAAGCGCTGCCTGGTGAACCAGCGGGAAGTGCACCGCGATACCAAGAGCTTCAGCAACGCCTTGCGTTCGGCGCTGCGGGAAGACCCGGACATCATACTGGTGGGTGAAATGCGCGACCTCGAGACCATTCGCCTCGCCATGACCGCGGCCGAGACCGGCCACCTGGTGTTTGGCACCCTGCACACCTCGTCGGCGGCCAAGACCATCGACCGGATCATCGATGTCTTCCCCGGTGCGGAAAAAGACATGGTGCGCTCCATGCTCTCCGAATCGCTGCGGGCGGTCATCTCCCAGACCCTGCTCAAGCGCATCGGCGGCGGCCGGGTGGCGGCCCACGAGATCATGATGGGGATCCCGGCAGTGCGTAACCTCATCCGGGAGGACAAGATCGCCCAGCTCTACTCGGTGATCCAGACCGGGATGACCCACGGCATGCAGACCATGGATCAGAGCCTCAAGCAGCTGGTGAGTCGCGGCATGGTGGCGGCACTGGATGCCAAGGCCAAGGCGGTCGATCCCAACACCATCTAACCACGACGAATCTAGGGAAGGAGTCGTTATGAATCTGGATGCCCTGCTGACCGAGCTGGTCGCCCGCAAAGGCTCGGATCTGTTCATCACGGTCGGCACGCCGCCGACCCTCAAGGTCAACGGCCACCTGCAGTCACTGGCAGAAGCGCCACTCGACAAGGCAAGGGCACTGGCACTGGTGAAGGAGACCCTGAGCCCGGAGCACTTCGAGCGCTACCTGCGCACCAAGGAGGCCAACTACGCCATCCACCGCGAGGAGCTTGGCCGCTTTCGGGTCAGCGCCTTCTGGCAGCAGGAACTGCCCGGCATGGTGCTGCGCCGCATTGAGACCCGCATCCCCACCTTCGACGAGCTGGCGCTGCCCCCCATATTGCAGGAGATAGCCCTGGCCAAGCGCGGACTGGTGCTGTTCGTCGGTGCCACCGGCGCCGGCAAGTCCACCACCCAGGCGGCCATGATCGGCTATCGCAACCAGCATGTGGACGGCCACATCCTGACAGTGGAAGATCCGGTGGAGTTCGTGCATCAGCACGGCCGCAGCCTGATCACCCAGCGCGAGGTGGGCATAGACACGGAGTCGTTCGACGTGGCGCTGAAGAGCTCGCTGCGTCAGGCGCCGGACGTGATCCTGATCGGCGAAATCCGCAGTCAGGAGACCATGGAGTTTGCCCTGCAGTTCGCCGAGACCGGTCACCTCTGCCTCGCCACCCTGCATGCCAACAACGCCAACCAGGCGCTTGATCGCATCCTGCACCTGGTGCCCCAGGAGAAACACCGTCAGTTCCTGTTTGATCTCTCCTTCAATCTGCGCGCCATCGTGGCCCAGCAACTGCTGCCCAGCCCGGATGGACGGCGTCGTTTTGCCGCCTTCGAGGTATTGCTCAACACCCCGCTCATCACCGACATCATCCGCAAGGGGGAGATGCACCGGCTCAAGGAGGTGATGACCAAGTCCACCGAACTCGGCATGCAGACCTTCGATCAGGCGCTGTTCGCCCTGTTCTGTGCCGGCCAAATTGGCTACAGTGAGGCCCTTGCCCATGCCGACTCCGCCAACGACCTGCGACTGCTGATCAAGCTGTCGGGCCGAGAACAGCTGGGTTCAGGCACACTCGACAACGTCACCCTGGATGAATGAGGGGCGTGCGTCACCGCTATAAAGGATCGTTATGCTGATTGTGGTTTCCCCGGCCAAGACGCTGGACTACGAGTCGCCGCTGGTGACTTCCCGTTTCACCCAACCCGAGCTGCTGGACCACTCCGCCGAGCTGATCGGCCGCGCCCGCCAGTTGAGTCCGGACCAGATAGCCAGCCTGATGAAGATCAGCGACAAGCTGGCCGGCCTCAACGCCGCCCGTTTTGCCGACTGGCAACCTGATTTCACCCCGGCCAACGCCCGTCAGGCACTGCTTGCGTTCAAGGGGGATGTCTACACGGGGCTGGCGGTGGAAGATTTCAGCGAGGCAGATCTCGACTTCGCCCAGGCCCACCTGCGTATGCTCTCTGGCCTCTACGGGGTGCTGCGTCCGCTCGATCTGATGATGCCCTACCGGCTGGAGATGGGCATTCGCCTCGACAACGCGCGCGGCAAGGATCTCTACCAGTTCTGGGGCGACATCATCACCGAACACCTGAACAAGGCGCTGGCCGCCCAGGGGGACGAGGTGCTGATCAATCTCGCCTCCGACGAGTACTTCAAGTCGGTACGCCCCAAGGCCCTGCAGGGGCGCATCATCACGCCAGTGTTCAAGGATGAGAAGAACGGCCAGTTCAAGATCATCAGCTTCTACGCCAAGAAGGCGCGCGGCATGATGGCCCGTCACATCATCAAGCACAGACTCACCAAGGTGGAACAGCTGATCGGGTTCAACACCGATGGCTACTACTTCGTACCGGAAGAGTCCGACGCCAACACCCTGATGTTCAAACGCGCTGAAAATTAATTACGACCCGAGGGAACCAATTTCAGGATCCTCCAGTCTGAATAGGTGAATCCTCTGTTGTAAGCACTTTTTATTGGCCGACGTTTATGCGTCGGCTTTTTTCTGCCCGACATCCGGCCCATCAAACGCCAAAAAGCACAACGGCCATCCGGGGATGGCCGTTGTGGCGGGCAGGCTTACTTCTTTTTCTTCTTGGCAGACTTCTTCTTGTCGTCCTTCGGCTTTTTCTTCTTCACCGGCACCCGCGCCTCCTTGTGCTTGGGACGCAGCTCGTCGATCACCCGGCGCTTGAGGCGCTCTTCGGTGTAGCGTTCGATCTTGGCCACCATGGCCATGTCGTGGGCCTCCACCAGGCTGATGGCGCAACCACGGTTGCCGGCGCGGCCGGTACGGCCGATACGGTGAACGTAAACATCGGCGCCGTAAGGCATGTCGTAGTTGATGACGTGGCTGACGTTGGGCAGGTCGATGCCGCGGGCGGCAACGTCGGTGGCGATGAGGAAGGGCACCTCCCCTTCATGGAACTTGCGGATCGACTCGATGCGCTTGGCCTGCTCCATCTCGCCGCGGATCCAGGCGCAGGGCACGCCCGCCGCCTGCAGCTGACCTGAGAGCTCCGCCAGCCGCTCGCGGGTCTTGACGAAGATGATGGCCTTCTGGGTTTCCGGATTCTTCAGGATGTGCACCAGCAGGGCCAGCTTGTGGGCAGCGTCGTCGGCCAGGTGAACCCACTGGGTGATGGGGCGACGCTCGCTGCGCGGCGGCTCGGCGTGCAGCTCCACCGGGTCCTTGAGGATCTCGCTGGCGAACTTCTCGAGGCCTGCCCCTTCCAGGGTGGCGGAGAAGAGCATGGTGTGCTTGCGATAGCGCGCCTCTTCGACGATGCGGTTCACGTCCTTGATGAAGCCCATGTCCAGCATGCGGTCCGCTTCATCCAGCACCAGCACCTCGATGTCGTGGCTCTCGAACTCCTCTTTCTCGATGTACTCGAGCAGACGGCCCGGGGTGGCCACCACTATGTCGGTGGTCTTGATCAGGGCCGGCAGCTGCTCTTCGTGGCTGACGCCGCCGATGATGGTCTCGATGCTGAGATTGGTGTGGGCCGCCAGCGCCTTGGCGTGAGCGGTCACCTGCAGCGCCAGCTCGCGGGTCGGGGTCAGCACCAGCATGCGGCAGGGGCCCGGCTTGCGGCGCGGGAAGTCCAGCAGATGCTGCAGGGCCGGCAACAGGAAGGCGGCGGTCTTGCCGGTGCCGGTCGGGGCGGATGCCAGAATATCGCGGCCGTCCAGGGCTGGCTCCAGCACCATCTGCTGGATGGTGGTGGGGCGGGTGAAACCCATCTCGGCCAAGGCCCGGTTGAGGGCTGGATTCAGGTCGAAATCATCAAAGGACTGGCTCATGGCAATACTCGGTCATTAAGGAAACGGCAGATTATAGGCGATTATGTCGTCGGCTCCTATGGTGACTGTGCCTTAGCCGCTATAATCGCCGACCATTTTCTGCGAGGCGGGTACAGGACGGGAGTCGGATGGCACGAAACAGCGGTTTTACCTTCAAACAGTTTCACGTCGAGCACGATCGCTGCGCCATGAAGGTGGGCACCGACGGCATTCTGCTGGGCGCCTGGGCACCGCTCGGCAAGGCTCGCCGGATCCTCGACATTGGCACCGGCAGCGGCCTCATCGCCCTGATGCTGGCCCAACGCAGCCACGCCGACTGCCGCATCGATGCGGTGGAGCTGGATAAGCATGCGGCGCAGCAGGCCCGCGAGAACGCGGCCGCCTCCCCCTGGCCGCGGCGGGTCACCATCATAGAGAGCGCCATTCAGGGGTATCAGGCCGACCCTTACGATCTCATCGTCGCCAACCCCCCCTACTTCGTGGCGGGCCAGTCATTTCGCGATCCGGCCAGGGCGATGGCCCGCCATACCGGCGCCCTCGACAGCCATGCTCTGCTGGCCGCCTGCGACCGCTTGCTGGCCCCCGATGGCCAGGTCGCACTGGTCGTGCCGACGGCCATGGCCGATGAAATTTTATGCATTTCGGCGGATTATGATCTGCATGCCGTTTGTTATACAGCTGTTATCACCAGGGCGGGAAAAGAGGCAAATCGTGTTTTATTGCTACTTGGCAGAGGATTAAACAGGTGTGATAGGGGTGAAATTGTGATCCATTCTGCTGAGGGAACCCATTCCGACAGATATATCCAACTGACCAGCCCCTTCTATTTGAAGATGTAAATTTCGTCTTGAACTATTTTTTCACGCCATTATGCTGACTCCTAAACGAGCGCCCGCTCCAGACCAGCTCAAACCACTGGTTGTGATGAAAAAACAAGCGGGGCTCCTTTTTTTTACCCCTGAACAACGCCGGTCACCGACCAATAAAAAACTATAACAAGCAATAGTTTACAAGACAGACGAGGTTGAACTTGACGAAATCACTCACATTGTCCGACGTGCTCGGACTGGGCTTCATGACCTTCGCGTTCTATCTGGGCGCCGGTAACATCATCTTCCCGCCGCTGGCCGGCTACATGGCGGGTGAGCACCTCTCTCTGGCCATGCTGGGCTTCCTGGTGACCGCCGTGGGTCTGCCCCTCATCACCATCATTGCCGTCGCCAAGGCCGGCAACGGCTGGGCCGGCATGACCAAGCTGCTGCCGGCCGGCGTGGCCACCGCACTGGCCGTCGCCATCTACATCATCATCGGCCCGGCCTTCGCAGCCCCCCGTACCGGTCTGGTGGCCTACGAGATGGGCCTCAAACCCTTCATCGGCGACATGGGCCAAGCCGGCCTGTTTGCCTACACGGTGCTGTTCTTCGGGGTGGCCATCCTGGTCTCTCTGAATCAGGGCAAGCTGATGGACGCCATCGGCAAATACCTGACTCCGCTGCTGATGCTGTTGCTGCTGACCCTGGCAATCGGTGTGTTCGTGGCGCCCCAAGGCTCCATGCCCGTCTCTTCCGGTGACTATCAGAACGGCCCCTTCGTGAAAGGGATCCTGGAAGGCTACAACACCATGGACACCCTGGCGTCCCTGATGTTTGGCGCCCTGATCGTCGACCTGCTGCGCCAGAAAGGCATCCAGGACTACCGTAGCCAGTTCAAGTACCTGGCCATTGCCGGCATCATCTCCGCCATCGGTCTGTCCGTGGTCTATGTCTCCCTGTTCCAGCTGGGCAATACGGCGGCCGGCGTCGCCACCGACGCCAGCAACGGCGGCGCAATCGTCAACGCCTACGTACTGAGCCTGTTCGGCCAGCCGGGTCAGTTCATCCTGGCCGCCATCATCACCCTGGCCTGCTTCACCACCGCCGTGGGTCTGATCTCCGCCTGCTCGGACTTCTTCCACAACCTCACCGGCATGAGCTACAAGAAGCTGGTGGTCTTGCTGGGCGTCATCTGCGCCGTGGTGGCCAACGTGGGTCTGAGCCAGCTCATCAGCCTCTCCATCCCGGTACTGGTCGCCATCTACCCGGTTGCCGTAGCGCTGGTACTGGTTACCTTCCTGAAGGGTTACTTCGGTCGCCCGCGCCTGGTGTTCCGTGGCGTGTTGATGGTTGCCTTCCTGTTTGGCTGCCTGGACGGCCTGGGTGCCGCCGGCATGAAGATGGATGCCTTCGCCTTCCTGCCGCTGTTCGACAAGGGCCTGGCCTGGTTGCTGCCGACTCTGCTGGCCTGTGGCCTCGGGATGCTGGTACGCTCCGGCGAGAAACTGGCTGCCGAAGCCGCTTGATTTCGCTCCCGCCCATGTCAAAGAGCCTGCCTTGTGCAGGCTCTTTTGTTTGTGTGCCATCTCGCCCGGCATGGTTTCCTGCCGACTATGTCATGCAGCCACGTCCTTTCCCGCTCTGCCTCTCGCTTCCGCCAGCTGCAGTTCTATCGGTGATTTATTCTGGCCAACTAAATTGTTTCAAGATATTAATGTGTGATTGAGATCAAATATCTCTTCTTTATGCTCAAGATGGTACTCCTGTGACGATCTTCCGATGGCACAGGAGAGGGAAGCATTGTTATCCGGTTATCTGCCAGGCAGTGGGTGCAATCAACAAGAACAAGCTGATAAGGCAGATGAGGTCAGGTTTGACGAAATCACTGAAGTTGTCCGACATATTCGGACTGGGTTTTATGACGTTTGCGTTCTATCTGGGGGCAGGCAACATCATTTTTCCACCGCTGGCCGGCTTCATGGCCGGTGAGCATCTGCTGGCCGCCATGGTCGGTTTTCTGCTGACGGCGGTGGGTCTGCCTCTGCTGACCCTGGTCGCCGTTGCCAGAGGCAGCGCCGGACAGGGCAGCAGTGGCTGGACGGCGATGACCCGCCATCTGCCGACTTGGGCAGCCACGGCGCTGGCCATTGCCATCTACATCATCATGGGGCCGGCCTTCGCCACCCCCCGTACCGGCCTGGTGGCTTATGAAATGGGGCTCAAGCCCTGGCTGGGTGACGCAGGCCAGCACGGTCTGCTGCTCTACAGCCTGCTCTTCTTCACACTGGTGATCCTGGTATCGCTGAACCGAGGCAGACTGCTGGATGCGGTGGGCAAATACATGACCCCAGTCTTGATGGTGATGCTGCTGATCCTGGCGGTCGGAGTCCTGGTTAACCCGCAAGGCGCCCAACCAGAGGCCAGTGGCGACTATACGGATACGCCGCTCATCAAGGGCATGCTGGAGGGGTACAACACCATGGATACCCTCGGCTCCCTGATGTTCGGTGCCCTCATCATCGGCCTGCTGCAACGCAGGGGCATCGAGGACTATCCGAGCCAGTTCAAGTACCTGACCATCGCAGGGCTCATCTCGGCGGTTGGTCTCTCGGCGGTCTATATCTCCCTGTTCTACCTCGGCAACAGCGCAGCAGGCGTGGTGACCAGCGTCGACAATGGCGGCGCCATCGTCAACGCCTACGTGCTGAGCCTGTTCGGCCACTCCGGTCAGTTGATCCTGGCCGCCATCATCACCCTGGCCTGCTTCACCAGCGCGGTCGGCCTGCTCTGCGCCAGCGCCGACTACTTCCACGGTCTGGCCGGCTGGACATACCGCAAGTGGGTACTGCTGATGGGATGCGTCTCCATCCTGGTGGCCAACGTCGGGCTGAGCCAGCTCATCAGCCTCTCCATTCCGATCCTGGTCGCCATCTATCCGGTCGCCATCGCGCTGGTGCTGGTTACCTTTGCACAGGGCCGTTTCGGTCGACCACGGCTGGCGTTTCGTGCCGTGCTGCTGGTGGCTTTCCTGTTCGGCTGCCTGGACGGGCTGGGAGCGGCCGGCATGCAGATGGATGCGTTCGCCTTCCTGCCGCTGTTCGACAAGGGGCTGGCCTGGTTGCTGCCGACCTTGCTGACCTGCGGCCTCGGCATGCTGCAGCGCCCCCGCGAGGCGCTGGCGGCAGAAGCCGCTTGACCCGTCAGCCAACAACGAAAGAGGCCAGCATCAGCTGGCCTCTTTCGTTGGGCGGGGTCTGCCGTTACAGCAGCGGATCCGGTTTGGGTTTGCCGGCCAGTCCGTACCAGTGGGTCTCCACTCGCCCGGCATGCCACTCAAAGGTTCCCCAGGGCTGTGCTGCCTGCCAACGCGGAAAATTCACGAGCACCCGGTTGTCTTCGTACTTGTAGAGCGAGGTGGAAATCTCGATATCAGAGAGGATAAGCAGCAGGGCCCAGCCGATGAAGAACCATTTCAGCGCTTTCCACATAGGGTTACTCGAAGCAGATTTCGATGGTTGCCCGACCGTAATCTGATTCAAACGGCATCATGATCTTGGTGCCGTCGGCACGATGGGTGATGGTGTGGTTGAGACCGGAGACGATGATGGGAGTCGCCATGTCGAATTCATACCCCTTCTCCCCCAGCATGCGCTTGGCACCGCCGGTCACCATGTTGGTGATCTCGCCCACCATGTCGGTCACCTCTTCATTGATGGTGGTCGGCGCCTCGCCCAGCATGCGGCGCATGATCTCCAGTGCCAGCCCCTTCTCGAAACTGATGGAGAGGGATCCCCGGGTCTGCGGGCCGACCATGCCGATGAGGCCGGAGACATCACCGCGCGCCAGCTCGTCCATCTTGCGCTTGGGTTTGCCCGGCTTGAGCTCAAGCTGTGCCATGGTGGAGAGCACATTGAGCAGGGAGAGCAGGAACGGGTTTACAAAATCAGCCTTCATGTTGACTTCCTACAGTGGGCGTACAGCGAGCACATTGGCCATGTGCCTCAATCGTCTTATTGGTAATAGTAAAGCCATGCAACTTGGCTTGCTCGGAAAACGCGCCATCGATCGCCGGATCATGCAGCTCAACCACCTCGCCGCACTGGTCACAGATGAGCAACTGCATCGGGTGGGCATGGTCGAAATGACAGCAGAATATGAAGGCGTTGAGCGACTCCACCTTGTGGGCAAAACCCTGTTCGAGCAGAAAATCGAGCGCCCGATAAACGGTCGGCGGCTTGGCGTGGGCCTCTGTCTGTTGCAACTGGGCCAACAAATCATAGGCGCTGATGGCATTACCATGGGCAGCCAGCAGCCTGAACACCTGACGTCGGGTAGGGGTGAAGCGGATCCCGCGTTGTTCGCAGAGTCGTTCGGCTCGTTGTAAAAGTTGGTCTTGGTTCATGATCACGCAATTACCCTTTTTATTAGCCGGATACTATCACAGGGCCCCCTTTGGCGCGGTGACAAAATTCATTTTCTGGGGCTGCCTCACGTTGTGGTAAAATCCGCCCCCTTTGTTTAGCCAACCCGGATGATTTTTATGCAGGCGCAGCGTTTTTCCATCGCCCCCATGCTGGACTGGACCGATCGGCATTGCCGTTATTTCCATCGTCTGATGACTCGCCAGACCTTGCTCTATACCGAGATGGTGACCACCGGCGCCATCATCCACGGCAAGGGTGATTACCTGGGATACAGCGAGCAGGAACATCCCATCTCCCTGCAACTGGGTGGCAGCAATCCGGCCGATCTCGCACGCTGCGCCAAGCTGGCCGAGGAGCGTGGCTATGACGAGGTAAACATCAACGTTGGCTGCCCCTCCGATCGGGTACAGAACGGCCGCTTCGGCGCCTGCCTGATGGGCGAGCCCGCACTGGTGGCCGACTGCGTCAAGGCGATGCGCGATCTGGTCGACATTCCGGTAACGGTGAAGACCCGCATCGGCATCGACGATCAGGACTCCTACGAATTTCTGCAGGCCTTCATCGAGCAGGTGCGCGACGCCGGTTGCGATACCTTCATCGTCCATGCCCGCAAGGCCTGGCTGAGCGGTCTGAGCCCCAAAGAGAACCGCGAGATCCCGCCGCTCGACTATCCCCGCGTCTACCGGGTCAAACAGGATTACCCGGATCTCACCATCGCCATCAACGGCGGCGTCACCTCCCTGGAGCAGACCCTCGAGCACTTGCAGCACCTGGATGGTGTCATGATGGGGCGCGAAGCCTATCAGAACCCCTACATTCTGGCGCAGGTGGACAATCAAGTGTTCGGCCAGAACCAGGCCGTGCCGAGTCGCCACGAGGTGGTGCGGATGATGCTGCCCTATATCGAGCAGGAGCTGGCCAAGGGCAACTATCTCTCCCACATGACCCGCCACATGTTAGGGCTGTTCCAGAACATGCAGGGGGCTCGAGCCTGGCGCCGTCACTTGAGCGAAAATGCCTGCAAGCCCGGAGCAGATATCCAGGTGGTGCTGGATGCCATGGCCAAGGTGCCGGAATTCGCCGCCACCGAGGCAGCGGAGTAACCATGTACCGCTTCACCGGTTCCTGGCTGCACAAGGCCATCGTCCGACTCTGCGCCGGTCTGCTCGCCATCCTGGGCGTCAAGCTCAGCGCCTTCTACTTCATCGGCCTGCTCATCGTGCTGGGGCTGCATCGGGACCAGCTGCTCGGCTGAGTTCGCCCTACGTTGACCAATAAAAAACCGGCAACACTGGGTGTTGCCGGTTTTTTTATGCTGCAGAGAGTGACGCTACTCCCCTTTCTCCACGAACTGCAGCTCGGGCGCCCTGGAGGTCAGCACATCGGCGCAGTAATCCCAGGTCGAGATGCGATAGTGCTGCAGATCCTCATCCAGATGCAGGCCGTCCGACTCCTGATGGAACCAGCTGGCAAACCGGGACGGGGTGATGAGCTGGATCTGCTCCTCGATGGCATGACTATCCTTGCCCTCCGCCAGATCGCAATCCTCCATGACCCGCACCGCGAAGATATGCCGGAAATAGACCCGGCACAGGATCTGTGGCGGCAGATCGATGCTGCGAGCCCTGCCCAGCATGATGGTGAGGGAATCGCTCCAGATATCCTGATGAAGTTCGGCCACGACCAGGCCCGGGGGGAGTTGGCGGGACGGAGCCCAAGGTACGGCAACCTGCCGAATGGCATTTTTCTGTTCCATCATCCACCTCACTACAGCGCACGCCATATCTTGAGTGTATCTGAAACAATTTCCGCTGACGATGGCAATAAAAAACCCGGCTGGCGCCGGGTTTTTGGGGATTACTTGACGGCGTCTTTGAGCGCCTTGCCTGCCACAAAGGACGGCACATTCGCGGCTGCAATCTGGATCTCTTTACCAGTTTGCGGATTGCGACCGGTACGGCCAGCGCGATGGTTCACCTTGAAGGTACCAAAACCCACCAACTGCACAGCATCACCTTCTTTCAGGCTCTGGGTAATACCATTGATGATCTCTTCCAGAGCAACTTTGGCCTGAGCTTTGCTCAGATCTGCTTTGGCTGCAATTGCATCGACAAGTTGAGCTTTGTTCATAACATTTCCTTTATGATCGGGCATTTAGCACCGGGCCACTCTATTCAAAAAAAAACACTCAGGCAAAGGCTTTATCAGCCGGATTGGCTTGAATGCTGGGGTTTTCATCAAGATCTGCGGAAATAGTCACATATCTCGCCCCTTCGTGATCGTAATTGACGGGAAGAGGAGAGCAAATGATGGCGCCTTGTAATCAAAACACCACCCGGTGTAACAATATCCCCATGCCCCTATTGACGGTCAACCGGATTTTCCCTAGTTATAGGAAGGTGTCGTCAGTCCATAAAAAGGCCGGAGGCCTGTCACGATAGCACTCCATGCCTATGCCCCACGGAGGGAGTATGTTAACTGAACTGGAACAAACCAAACGCGCATTGGCAGGAAAGCACAGAGCTATCGATGACTGGCTGGACGCCAGACAGGCACTGCTGGTCGAGTACATGCGCCTCGCCGGCTTGAAACCCACCCGCAACAGCAAGCAGCGCTCGCTCCCGGGCCATGTGGAACTGCAAAGTTTCTGCGAACAGCTGGTCGACTACGTCAGTGCCGGCCACTTCGAGATCTACCACCATGTGGTGACCGCTTTCGAACAGGCCAGCGGCGACAAGCTGGAGCTGGCCAAGCGCATCTACCCCCATATCCGCGCCTGCACCGAGTTCGCACTGGAGTTCAACGACAAGTACAGCAACGCGGACGAGGCCCAGATGCTGCTGCTGGATGAAGACTTGAACCAGCTTGGCCCCGTGCTGGAAGATCGTTTCAAGCAGGAAGATCGGTTGATCAAGGCACTGCAGGTAGTAGAGTCACTCAGCGCCCAGCAGGTTTGATATCCAATTTCGGAGCCAGTTCAAGATCCTGATGTGCAAGGTGCATTACACTCTATGTCATGACCTATAGCACCCGTACCTATTGCTGACAGGAGATGAGAATGTCCGAGCGTCGCCGTTTTTCACGGATCCTTTACTTGACCATGGCCGATCTCGTCCAGGGCGATAAAAAATGGCGGACCCAGCTGGTCGATATTTCCCTGCAGGGCGCCCTGCTGATCCGGCCCGATGACTGGGAAAGCAATGACGACAAAGAGTACTCACTCAGCTTCGTGCTGAGCGGCAGTGACATCGAGATCAAGATGCAGGTCATGCTGACCCATGAAGCCAGCAAGAAGCTTGGGTTTTATTGCCATCATATCGACATCGACAGCGCCACCCATCTCAAACGGATGATCGAGCTCAACGTCGGCGATGAAGAGTTGCTGCACCGGGAGCTGGAACAGCTGCTGAGCGAGCATCTCGAACACCCCCACCCCTGAGCCACTGCCCCCATCACCCAACAAAAAGGAGCGCCCGTTGCGCTCCTTTTTGTTGCCCGTCCGCAAACCCTGTTCTGCTTACAGCGCCTCCAGGGCATCGGCCAGCTTCTTGACCGGCACCACTTCCATGCCCTCGATGGGATGCTTGGGGGCATTGGCGTGCGGCACTATGGCCCGGCGGAAGCCATGCTTGGCCGCCTCCTGCAACCGCTCCTGGCCGGACGGCACGGGCCGGATCTCGCCGGACAACCCCACCTCGCCGAACACCACCAGATCCTTGGGCAGGGAGTGATCGCGAAAACTGGAGACCATGGCCAGCAGCAGAGCCAGATCCGCACTGGTCTCCTCTACCTTGACCCCGCCGACCACGTTGATGAAGACATCCTGATCCGCCATCTGCAACCCGCCGTGGCGATGCAGCACTGCCAGCAGCATGGCGAGCCGGTTGTGATCCATCCCCACCGCCACCCGACGCGGATTGGAGAGCTGGGAGTAGTCCACCAGCGCCTGCAACTCCACCAGCAGCGGACGCGTGCCCTCCCAGATCACCATCACGATGGAGCCGGGCGCCTGCTCTTCACCGCGGCTGAGGAAGATGGCGGAAGGGTTGCTCACTTCCCGCATCCCCTGCCCGGTCATGGCGAAGACCCCCAGCTCGTTGACCGCCCCGAAGCGGTTCTTGTGGGAGCGCAGGGTGCGAAAGCGGGAGTCGTGGCTGCCGTCGAGCAGCACGGAACAGTCGATGCAGTGCTCCAGCACCTTGGGACCGGCCAGGGTGCCATCCTTGGTCACGTGGCCCACCATGAAAATGGCGACGTGATTCTGCTTGGCATAGCGGGTCAGCAGGGCGGCCGCTTCCCGCACCTGGGAGACGGACCCCGGCGCCGACTGCACATCCGCCACATGCATCACCTGAATGGAGTCGATGACCATGATCTGTGGCTGCTCCTGCTGCGCAATCAGGCAGATCTGCTCGACCGAGGTCTCCGACAGCATGCGCAGCTTGTCGGTGGGCAGGCCGAGACGCGATGCCCGCATCGCCACCTGCTGCAACGACTCCTCACCGGTGACGTACAGGGTCTTCATCCGCTCGGCCAGGCCACACATGGTCTGCAGCAACAGGGTCGACTTGCCCGCCCCCGGGTTGCCACCGATCAGGATGGCCGACCCCGGCACCACGCCGCCGCCAAGCACCCGATCCAGCTCCTTGAAACCGGAAGAGAAACGGGGGATCTCGGTGGTGGCGATCTCCGCCAGCGTCTGGACCTGGCTGCCGACGGCGCCGGCATAGCCGCTGTAACGGGCGCTCTTGCCCGGGGTCACCGAGCCGAGGCGCACCTCGCTGATGGTGTTCCACTCCTTGCACTCACTGCACTGGCCCTGCCAGCGTGTGAAGTCGGCGCCACATTCGGTACAAACATAGGCAGTTTTGTTTTTGGCCATGGATAACTCGGGGACAGGATGAATTCCTGCTTGATATACTTGTTTGCGACCGACAGATCAAACCCAGAATCGGAAAAGTGACTTTCCGTGGCAGGAACACATGGAATCAGAACAACAACAGCACCTGATTGAACAACTTATTCCTCTGCTCAGAGAAAAGGATTTCGATGACATCTTCAATCGCCTGACCCAGGACGAGAACAGCAACAGCCGTTTTCTGATCAAGATGGAGCTCAAACGCAAATGCACCCCCTGCCGCCGGGTCATTGACATGCGCGACGAGCTGGGCGATGAGTGCCTGGTGCACGAGTTCGAAGGGATCACCCATTTCATGCCGGCCGAGGCCATCGGCCTGTTCCAGTCTCAGTGCTATCTCTACAAGGATGACTACACCCTGGGGGTCTACGAAGCGCTGCAATACTGGCAAAAATACCAGCATGGCAAGAGCGATGGCCAACTCCAGCCCCCCGTCAGCCCGTTTCGCCAGTACGACGTCAATCCCATCTCCTTTGCCAGCTACTATGGCCGGCGCCAGGAGCGGATGCACTTCAGCTCCCCCGTGGTGATCAAGTTCGCCGATGGCGACAAGCTGTTCGCCAAGAGTTCCGATCTCTCTCTGGGCGGGATCCGGGTTTCGGTGCCCTATCTGCCCAACTACCAGACCGGCGCTCAGGTCGAGGTGTTCTTCACCGGGCTGGAGCGGGATCACCCCAATCCCGTCCTGCACCATTCGGTCAGCTACCAGATCCTCGGGGAAGAGAGCAAGGAGGGGAAATACTGGCTCAGGCTGATCAAGACCGGTGAACACCCGGCCTTCGACCAGTTTCTGAACGATTTCATCGAGAGCAACAAGAGCCGCTACCGGGTCAGCGTCGACTACATGCTCTCCGCCGCCATCATCAAGGGGTATGAGCAGTTCTACCTACCGCGCATGACCGGCATGCCGCTGTTCTTCGGCTCGGGCGACAGCCCCAGCCTCGAGATCGCCCTGCGCACCGAGAACAACCAGCACATCCTGGAGTATTGGCGCGACGCCAAGAACCGCGACATGCTCGCCAGCCTGTTCTCGGCCACCCGCATGCAGGCCCTGTTGCCGGCGAAGGGAGAATTGAAAGAGACCCTGATCTACTGCTTTACCCACTCGGTGCGCAGCCACCTCTACTTCTTCTCCGCCACCCGGGAGGAGCTGCTGCAAAGCGGCCTGATGTCGCTCTTCTTCCAGGTCGGGGCCCGTCGCCCCAGCTGGCGAGTCTACAAGTTCAGTCTGGAACGCTGCGATCTGCACGAGGCCGATCTGGCCAGTCAGCAGGGCAAGGAGAGTCCCCAGCTGCAGGACATGCTGCTGCAGGAGCGGCTCAAGCAGATAAGCTACGTCGGTCTGCTGCAGCAAGTCGGCCTCGACAGCCAGCGGGAAGAGTTCCAGTTCGACGCCTCCAGCCAGCACAACGCCAACGAGCTGCAACGCTTCGGTCACGACAGCAGTGCCGCCCCCTTCGAGATCGAGACGTTGCACTATGTCCAGCTGCGCAAGGAGGCTCGCTACATCCACAAGACCGCCGTCGCCATCAAGCACAATGGTCGGGCCTGGCTCGGCTGGACCCGCGACATCTCGGCCCACGGCATGCAAATCGAGCTGGAAGAGCCGTTCGAAGGGGCGAAGGACGACATAGTCACCATCGCCCTGCCACGCCTGCAGGAACTCTCCAAGAGCATGGATCTGCAACGCCTCCCCTACCGGCTGGTCAGCATCAACCTGACCCGCACCGTGCTGCACCTGTGCATCGAGGGGGATCCCGAGCGCCACACCGGCCGCCAGTTCTTCAAGCTGCTGATCGAGAGCAACCAGAACAAGCTCAAAGCGGCCCAGGAGCAGCGCCGTTATCGCGGCATGGCGCGGGCACTGCGCAACATCTATACCCACCACGTCTTCTGCACCCCGGTCTACATCAACAAGCTCAAGGGGGCGCCCAAACCGGCCTCGGTCGGCCACGCACCACAGCCGCGCAGCCTGTCGCGGCTGCTCAAGGCCTGTGCCGAGCAGGGCGATCAGGACAACCTCTACCCGCTGTTTCAGGGGGAGTTGCTCAAGCAGCTCATCATGACCCCGCTGCGGGCCATCGAGCGGGAGGATCAACCGCAGGAGGAGGAGGTCTATATCGCCAGTCTGCAGACGGCGACCGGCCTGCCCATCTTCACCAGCCGGCTCGCCAGCAGCTTCCAGAACGTGGCGGAGAAGCGCAGCTTCATCGAGCAGGCGCTGCGCCAGGGGGAGTTCTACTCGGTGCTAGTCGGCATCTCCCGTACCGGTCGCCCCGATACCAACTTCATCGCCAACGAGCTGGACTACATCGCCAAGTTCGCCATTCACAAGGCCAAGAAGCTGGAAGAGGAGCTGTGGAGCGTGGTGGGGGTTGGCGAGCTGACCGATACCAGCCAGGCAACTCTGTTCCGGCTCGGCATCACGGCGCCCATCAAGTAAAGAAGAGGGCGCCGACTCGAAACGGCGCTACACCAAGCAACAAACAATGGCGGACCCTGGGTCCGCCATTGTTTTTCGCACTCTTGTGGCTACCAGCCCCCCGAGGGTTCCCCCATCAGGCCGCCTGCGGGTTGAGCAGCCATTCGAGGATCTGCGGGAAGTGATCCTCCTGCGCCTGGGGTGCAGTCAGCATGTTGATGTGGTCGTAATCGAGCCGGTTGCCGTTGTCCCGGCCAAGCCGGGTATGGCGTGCAGCCGAGCCCATCTCGGCACTGAAGCGGCGCACGTCGGTCGGGTGACCCAGCACCTTGTCCGCCTTGGCCGAGATCATCCAGAGCGGCGGCCAGTTGACCCGGGCGGCCGCCTCGTCATAGGCGAACCCGTCGCTGGGATCCTGCCAGGGGCCACATTTGACCCAGGGGATGGTCTCCTGCAGGTAGCGCAGCGGCTCGTCATCCGCCCCTATCTTCAATCTGCGCGCAGCCAGGAAGCCGCTGCGGCTGGCCAGCCAGGGGGCCAGCCGGTTCCAGATCAGATCCACCTTCAGCCAGCGCTCCGGATTTTGTACCGACACGCCGCGCTTGGTACCAAAGAACACCAGGCTGGCCACCTGCTCCGCCAGCTCGGGAAAACGCACCAGGGTCGACGCCATGATGACGCCGCCCCAGGAGTGGGCCATCCAGTGCAACTTGAAGCCGGCATGACGGGCGGCAATCCAGCGGTGCAGAGCGGGCAGATCCTCGGTGATGAGCTCATGCTGGCCATGTTCGGCCTGCTCGGAGATGGCCGGCGTGCTGAGCCCCCGCCCGCGCAGATCGGCCACATAGACCTGATAGCCGTGGCGGGCCAGAAAACAGGCCAGCCCCTTGCCCGACTCGGTATAGAAGATGCGGCCGTTCTCGATGGCGCCGTGCACCATCAGGATCGGCTCGCCATGTACCGCGACCCGCGGCTGAATGTGGCGAACGTGCAGCCTATGTTCGCCGCAGGGAATAAACAGGGATTGCTGTTGCAGTTCCATTTTGAGACTACGTCCTCCGTGACGTGGGGTTGAGTCCAGCCCTAGTGGGCTCAGCGCCGATCCCAGCGCTGCTGGCGGCAGGCCAGGGCGCCAAGCAGGCAGATCACCCCTTCCAGATCGTGGTGGTTGAGGGTGGCCGCCGCCTGGGCCCGCACCAGCGGTTTGGCGTGGATGGCGATGCCGAGCCCGGCCACCCCCATCATCTTGAGATCGTTGGCACCATCGCCGACAGCCACGGTCTGGCCAGTGGCGATGCCGTACTCCGCGGCCAGCTGCTGCAGCACCTCGGCCTTGACGGTGGCATCGACGATGCGCCCGCTCACCTTGCCGGTCAGCCGTTGCCCCGCCACCGCCAGCTCGTTGGCGAAGATGGCGTCCAGCCCCAGCTCCCGCTGCAACTGGCCGGCAAAACGGGTGAAACCACCGGAGGCGATCGCCACCTTCCAGCCAGCCTGCTTGAGAGTGTCGACCATCAGTTGCAGGCCCGGCATCCAGGGCATGTTGGCCGCCACCTCGTCGAGAATGGTGACCGCTGCCCCCTCCAGCAGGGCGACCCTGGCCCGCAGGCTGTCGGAAAACTCCAGCTTGCCCTGCATGGCGGCCGCAGTGACCGCCGCTACCTGCTCGCCGACCCCGGCCAAGCGGGCAATCTCGTCGATGCACTCGATGCGGATGGCGGTGGAGTCCATGTCCATCACCAGCAGACCGGGCTCGGCCAGGCTGGGCAGGGCCGGCAGATGACACAGATCGATGTCCCACTCCTCCCCCTTGAGCGTCTGTACCAGAGCGGGTGAGAAGCGATCCGTGCCCAGCAGCAGCAGGGGTACCCCGGCCTGCATGGCGGGCGGATAGAGTCGTGCCTGCAGCCCGTGCCGCGCCAGCAGCCCGGCCAGCCTGCCGAGATGGTGGCCGCCAAGGGGCCGACCGAACAGCACCAGCCAGGCGCCATCCAGCGCACTGGCGGCGGGCAGCAGCGCCTGTGGCGTCGCCTCCCACCAGGGGGCGCCGGACAGGCACTCGGGCCACTCTGAAATATCTGCAGGCAATTGGGACAACAACATAGGGATAACGCCTTCCTTGGTGATCATGGGGTTAACAAAACTGGCCCAGAGTAGCGTATTGCTTTTTGTACAGGCAAGCGCCAAGATCCCGCCACTCCTTGTCAGCAAAAGGCTCAACGCTTGCGTCATCTCCCCATCAAACGTGTGCTCAGTCTGGGTGCCGGTGTCCTGCTCGGACTCTGGGTACTCGCCGTGCTCATTCATATGCAAGGCGAGAGCCAGGCCTCGCTGCACAGCGAGGCGCGCAACCGGGCCCAGGCACTGGTGGCCTATGCCGCCAGGGACATGAAACGCTGGATCAAGGAGGAGAAAAACAGCGAGCTGGAGCGGCTGGCCCGGGATCTGGCCGCCGAACCCGAGATCCTCGATGTCACCCTCTACGATGCCCGCGGCATTCCCCTCGCCCAGTCGGACAATGCAGTGCCGCTGGACAGCCTGCTGCCCATCGGCGACAACAACAAGTCGGTCCCCGAGCAGGGCAAGGGGCGCATCCAGTTCGTGCAGGAGATCCTGGATGGGGAGCAGACGCTGGGCTATCTGCGCATTACCCTGGAGGAGCAGCAGATGCTGGCGGACAAGGACACCCGGCTCAAGGTGGTGCAGGAGAAACAGCGGCTGATGCTGCTGGTCGCCCTGCTGGCCGGGCTGCTCATCTCCTACGGGGTGCGCCGCAACTACATGCGGGTGCGCAAGCACAAGAAGAAAAGCAAACCGGTCGAACCGCAATAAGACGGTGCGACCTCATCGCCTTGTATACAACCCAGGCAATGCCACCAGCAGGAGCGCTGTATGATTGCCCCCCCTCTTCCTCTGGATGAAGAGAGCCGACTGGAACGGCTCCGCATCCTGGGCTTGCTTGACCGCGAGCCCATCGACCAGCTGGATCGCCTGACCCGGCTCATCACCCGCCATTTCTCGCTGCCCATCGCCATGGTCTCGCTGACCGACGTGAACCGGCAGTGGTTTCTCGCTCGCACCGGGGTCACCCTGTGCGAGATCAGCCGGGAGTACTCCTTTTGCGGCCACGCCATCCTGCGCCCCGACATCATGCAGGTGCAGGATGCCAGGCTCGACCCGCGCTTTGCCGACAACCCGCTGGTGACGGGCGAGCCCCACGTGGTCTTCTATGCCGGCCGGCCACTGCGGGCGCTGGACGGCGTGGTGCTCGGCACCCTCTGTCTGGTGGATCATGCCGCGCGCCACCTCGACGAGGAGGCCTGTCGCGATCTCGACGACTTCGGCCGCCTGGTGGAGAACACCCTGCACGATCTGGAAAGGCGCCATCAGGTACGCAGCCTCAACCAGGTGCTGGAGGACAAGGAGCACCTGTTCACCCTCACCTTCAACCAGTCCTCGGTGGGTATGGCCCTCTCGTCGATCGAGGGACGCTGGCTGCGGGCCAACCCGGGGCTGGAGCGACTGCTCGGCTACAGCGAACAGGAGATGCTGACACGAACCTGGCACGCCATGACCCACCCCGAGGATCTGCCGCGCGAGCTGGCCCTGTTCACCGCCCTGCTCGCGGGGCAACGGCAGGACTACCGGCTGGAGAAGCGGATGATCCGCGCCGATGGCAGCCTGTGCTGGGTCCAGCTCAGCGTGACCCTGTGCCAGAGCCGCACCATGGCCCCCCACATGATCGCCGTGTTTGCCGACCTTACCGAGCGCAAGCAGGTCGAGGCCGAGCTGCTGCAACTGCAGCAGGGGCTCGAGCAGCAGGTGCGTGAGCGCACCCGCGAGCTGTCGAGCACGGTGGAGCAACTGCATCGCGAGATGCAGGAGCGTGGTGCCGTGCAGCAACGCCTGTGGCAGGAGCAACGCCGGCTGCAACACATGCTGGAGCACACCAGCAACGCCTTCCTCGAGCTCGACGAGGCGCTGGTCATTACCGGCTGGAACCCGGCCTCCACCACCCTGCTCGGCTGGCACCCCGAGGAGATGCTGGGACGCACCCTGCCCATCCTGCTCGGCAGCGCTCACCCTCTGCTGGCGCAACTGATCCATCCCGAGCGCGCACAGCGCCGTCTGGAGTGCGACATCGGCACCCGCAGCGGTCGCCAGGTCCCGGTCGAGGTGAGCGCCGAGCGCTACCAGTTCGACGGCAAGGTGCGCCTCGCCCTGTTCCTGCACGACATCAGCGCCCGCCGCCAGGTGCTGGCGGAAATCGAGCGCGGGCGGGCCCGGTTGCGGGCCATCACCGACGGCCTGCCGGTCACCATCAGCATGGTCTCGCCCGAGGGGCGCTACCTGTTTGCCAACCAGGCCTACTGTCGCTACTTCGGGCTGGATCCCGAGCGGATACGGGAGATGAGCGTGCGGGAGGTGATCGGCGAGGCGGCCTACGGCCGGGCCATCGCCCATCTGGAGCAGGCCCTCGCCGGCGAGCAGGTGAGCTTCGAAAACCGCTTTGAGCTGCCCATAGGCCCACGGGATCTCAGGATCACCATGATCCCGAGCCGGGGCGACGAGCCCGGGGTCTACATCCTCGGCAGCGACATCACCGAGTTCAAGGCGCTGCAGAACCAGCTGGAGCACGAGGCGGCCCACGACCCCCTCACCGGCCTGCCCAACCGGCGCGCCTTCACCCTGCGCCTCTCCCGTGAGCTGGAGCGGGTGCGCCAGAATGCCGAGACTCTGGGTCTGCTGTTTCTCGATCTCGATGGCTTCAAGCGGATCAACGATCAGCTCGGCCACCATGTCGGCGACGCCCTGTTGCAGCGCTTCGCCGGAGTGCTCAGTGCCGAGGTGCGCCCCGGTGACATGGTGGCGCGCCTGGCCGGCGATGAGTTCACCATCATACTGCCGGCCCTGCGCCAGCCGGAGCTGGAGCTGCCCGCCCTGTGCGAACGGCTGCTGGCGGCCATGGCGGTACCGGCCGACGTGGCCGGCCACCAGCTGCCCCTCGCCGGCAGCATCGGCGGAGCCATCTGCCATTCGGGCCAGTATTGTCACATCGACGACCTGCTGCACCGGGCCGACAGCGCCATGTACCGGGCCAAACAGGCCGGCAAGGGGCGCTTCGCCCTCGACCTCTGATCTGCCATCCTTGAAATGCAAAACGGCGGCCCGAGGGCCGCCGTTTTCATTATTCATGCGCGAAGGGGATTAGTTGTCGCCCAGCAGGACGGAATCCAGCGCGATTTCGATCATGTCGTTGAAGGTCAGCTGACGCTCTTCAGAGGTGGTCTGCTCACCGGTACGGATATGGTCGGAGACGGTGCAGATGGTCAGTGCGCGAGCACCGTACTCTGCGGCCACACCGTAGATGCCGGCGGCTTCCATCTCGACACCCAGGATGCCGTATTTTTCCATGACGTCGAACATGGAGGGGTCCGGGGTGTAGAACAGGTCGGCGGAGAAGATGTTACCGACGCGCACGGCAACGCCCTTGTTCTTGGCGGCCTGTACGGCATTGGCAACCAGATCGAAGTCGGCGATGGCGGCGAAGTCGTGATCCTTGAAGCGCAGACGGTTCACCTTGGAGTCGGTGCAGGCACCCATGCCGATCACCACGTCACGCAGCTTCACGTCTTCACGCACGGCACCGCAGGAGCCAACGCGGATCAGGGTCTTCACGCCGTAATCGGTGATCAGCTCTTTTGCATAGATGGAGCAGGACGGGATGCCCATGCCGTGGCCCATGATGGAGATGCGACGACCCTTGTAGGTGCCGGTGAAACCGAACATGTTGCGCACGTCGCACACCTGTTCGACGTTCTCCAGGAAGGTTTCGGCGATGTACTTGGCGCGCAGGGGGTCGCCCGGCATCAGCACGGTGTCAGCAAAGGCGCCATCTTTCGCATTGATATGAGGAGTTGCCATTCTCTTGATTCCTTCACACTAGGTTGAGTTTTATTGTCTTTATTGGTTGCCCGCCGCCGAGGCGACGGGCGGGTAACTTACAGGAAGCTGGTACCGTACGCCAGTTTGGGCAAACCGTGGTACGCCGCGATGCTCTGGCCGATGTCGGCAAAGGTCTCGCGACGGCCGACGGAACCCGCCTTGACCGGCTTGCCGTAGAACAGCACAGGGATGTACTCGCGGGTGTGGTCGGTGCCGCTCCAGGTCGGGTCACAACCGTGGTCGGCGGTCAGCACCACCACGTCGCCATCCTGCATCAGCTCGAACAGCTCCGGCAGGCGGGAGTCGAAGTACTCCAGCGCATCGGCGTAGCCCTTCACGTCGCGACGGTGACCGTAGGAGGAGTCGAAGTCGACGAAGTTGGTGAAGACGATGGTCTGGTCACCGGCCGCTTTCACCTCTTCCAGGGTCCTGTCCCACAGTTCGGTCAGACCTGTGCCTTTCACTTGCTTGGTGATGCCCTGCTGGGCATAGATGTCGGCGATCTTGCCGATGGAAACCACCTGGCCGCCCGCTTCCTTCATGTAGTCCAGCACGGTCGGCGCCGGCGGCAGCACGGAGTAGTCGTGGCGGTTGCCGGTACGCTTGAAGTTGCCCTTGCCACTGCCCACGAACGGACGCGCGATGACGCGGCCGATGTTGTAGGGCTCCAGCAGTTCGCGCACGATGTGGCACAGCTCATAGAGCTTCTCGAGGCCGTAGGTCTCTTCGTGGCAGGCGATCTGGAACACGGAATCGGCAGAGGTGTAGAGGATCGGCTTGCCGGTGCGCATGTGCTCTTCGCCCAGATCGTCCAGCACCTGGGTACCGGAGGCGTGGCAGTTACCCAGATAGCCCGGCAGACCGGCCTTCTCGACGATGGCATCCAGCAGCTCCTGCGGGAAGCTGTTGTGGTGATCCTTGAAGTAGCCCCACTCGAACAGCACGGGCACGCCGGCAATTTCCCAGTGGCCGGACGGGGTGTCCTTGCCGGAGGAGAGCTCCTGGGCAAAGCCGTAGGCACCGACTACCTCGACATCCTTGTTCAGGCCAGCCGGGAAGGTGCCGCTGGCGAGTTCACCCGCGTGGCCCAGACCCAGCTTGCTGAGGTTCGGCAGATTGAGGGCGCCACGACCCTCGAGTTCGCCGGCGGCACAGGCCTTGGCGATATGGCCAAGGGTATTGGCGCCCACATCGCCGAACTTGTCGGCGTCGGCGGCTGCGCCAATGCCGAAAGAGTCCATCATCAGAATAAAGGTACGTTTCATGGGACTTCCCCTTGTTACAAATCAGCCAGACCGATGCGACGGTAAACCTCGGGCAGCGCCTCCGGTTGGGTATCACCGATCTTGACGGCAGCCTGCACCATGCTGGCGGCCTGAGCAAATTGCTCTTCAGTTTGAGCGTGGATCAGGGCGAGCGGCTTGTCTGCCTCAACACTTTGACCCAGGCGGATAAAGTCGGTCAGACCGACGGCATAATCAAGCTTGTCACCGGCAGCGCGACGGCCACCGCCCATGGCGACCACGGCCAGACCCAGTTCGCGGGTATCCATGGCGGTCACGAAACCGCTGTTGGCGGCATAGACGGGGCGCACGATGGCGGCTTTGGGCAGGTGATGATCGTAGCGCTCCATGAAGTCGCTCGGGCCACCGAGGCCGGTCACCATGCGACCGAAGATCTCGGCCGCCTTGCCGTTGTCCAGCACCGCCTGCAGTTTGCGGCGGGCATCGCTGTCGTCGCTGGCCAGGCCGGCGGAGATCAGCATCTCGGCGCACAGCGCCATGGTGACGGCATGGATGCGCGGGTTGCGGTATTCACCGGTCAGGTAGCGCACCGCTTCGCGCACTTCCACCGCGTTGCCGGCGCTGGAGGCCAGCACCTGGTTCATGTCGGTCAAGAGCGCTGAAGTGCGGCAGCCGGCACCGTTGGCCACCGCAACTATGCTCTTGGCCAGCTCCTCGGATGCTTCAAAGGTCGGCATGAAGGCACCAGAGCCCACTTTCACATCCATCACCAGCGCTTCCAGCCCGGAGGCGAGCTTCTTGGAGAGGATGGAGCCGGTGATCATGGCGATGGATTCGACGGTGGCAGTGATGTCCCGTACCGCATAGATACGCTTGTCGGCCGGGGCAAGATCGCCGGTCTGGCCGATGATGGCGACACCGGCCTCTTTCACCACTTTCAGGAAACGGTCGTTGTCGACCGAGGTCTGGTAGCCGGGGATGGCATCCAGCTTGTCCAGGGTACCGCCGGTGTGGCCCAGGCCACGGCCGGAGATCATCGGCACGAAACCGCCGCAGGCAGCGACCATGGGGCCCAGCATCAGGGAGACGACGTCACCCACGCCGCCGGTGGAGTGTTTGTCGACGATGGGGCCGCCCAGATTGAGGTGGTCCCAGGTCAGCACCATGCCGGAATCGCGCATGGCGCAGGTCAGGGCAACCCGCTCATCCATGGTCATGTCTTTGAAGTAGACCGCCATCGCCAGTGCCGCAATCTGGCCCTCGCCGATGGTGTTGTTGGTAATGCCCTGAACGAAAAATTGAATCTCTTGGGTACTGAGCGCTTCACCGTTGCGCTTCTTGCGAATGATTTCTTGAGGCAAAAACATCTTTCATTCCCTCCGCCATTGCTGGCGTTACACAAGTCTGAATCCTTGCCCGCACCCCACACGGGTGGGGCGCAACAGGGCGGACAGCGGTCCGCCCTCTCATCAACCTATTAGTAACCGCTGGTGTTGGCCGGCTTGTCGCCATGCCCCAGCGTGGCCAGCAGGCTGGCCAGCAGGCTGGATGCACCAAAGCGGAAGGTGCGGGCGGATACCCAGTCCTTGCCCAGGATCTCTTCGGCCATGGCCAGGTACTGGCCCGCCACGGCGGCGTCTTTCACGCCACCGGCCGGCTTGAAGCCGACTTTCGGGTTCTTGGCCTTGATCACTTCCATCATGATGCGGGCAGCGATCGGGGTCGCATTGACCGGCACTTTGCCGGTGGAGGTCTTGATGAAGTCGGCACCGGCGTCGATGGAGATTTCAGAGGCGCGACGGATCAGCGCTTCCTCTTTCAGCTCGCCAGTCTCGATGATCACTTTCAGCAGCACGTTGGCGCCACAGGCTTCCTTACAAGCTTTGACCAGATCGAAGCCGACCTGTTCATTGCCGGCCATGAAGGCGCGGTACGGGAACACCACGTCCACTTCGTCGGCACCGTAGGCCACGGCGGCGCGGGTTTCGGCCACGGCGATCTCGATGTCGTCGTTGCCGTGCGGGAAGTTGGTCACGGTCGCAATGCGCACGTCGGCGGCGCCGATCTCACGCAGAGTCTTGCGAGCGATGGGGATGAAACGGGGGTAGATGCAGACGGCGGCGGTCAGGCCGGCCGGAGACTTGGCCTTGCGGCACAGGTCGATCACCTTCTGATCGGTGTCGTCATCGTTCAGGGTGGTCAGGTCCATCAGATTCAGGGCGCGCTGGGCGGCCAGTTTCAGATCAGTCATTCTGTTCTCCAAAGTCTCGATGTAGTCCGAATTCCAGGGCATGGTGCTGCCTGTCGCAACGCAACCGGCAAGACGCGACTCCCGGAAAAACGGGAATGGAATTGCAGCGCAACTGCACGGGCAATAGGCTGCAAATAAGGCAAGAGCCCTGTCACTTTCTTACAAAAGTGCGGACTTGGTTCCATGAAGACTTGAGAAAGGCAGACAAGGTCTGACCCGACTTCCCAATCAATTCCATTTGACCGCCAACACCCGATTTCATCGGGCATTAGTCAATGCCAGCACCCTGCTGGCAATGCCTATTTCAGCCGAGATACCCCTTGTTTGCAAGCCGGATTTGCCATTTTCAGAGGTACCTCACATCTGGCAAATCCGGTACTGGAAAGTGCGTTAAGAGAAGAAACGGGTGAGTATCCAGGAGTATGCCAGCCCCCCCAGGTAGACTCCAACGATCCCCATCACCCCGGACAATACGGGCGGGGCCGGGATCGGCAATTTGAGGAAAGAAAACAACAAGCCAACGATAAAGCCGGCTGCCATCGCCAGTAGCACTTCATTCATATAACCTCCGATTTGACTCATTTTATTATTAGTTTAGAAAGGAAAACGGTTGTCACCGCTCCATACACGAACGCCACGGCAGATGCCGTGGCGTTCGTGGTTATACCCTGTCAGTCAGGCTGATATTACATACCGGACAGCGCCAGGAAGAAGCCTGCGATGGTCGCAGACATCAGGTTGGACAGAGAGCCGGCCAGTACGGCTTTCAGACCAAATTTCGCAATGGTGCCGCGACGGTTCGGTGCCATGGAGCCCAGACCACCCAGCAGGATGGCAACGGAGGACAGGTTGGCGAAACCGCACAGGGCGAAGGAGATGATGGCCTTGGTGTGGTCGGACATGGCCACGCCATTGATCAGCACTTCATCCTTCAGGTACGGGGCGAAGTTCAGGTAGGCCACGAACTCGTTGACCACCAGCTTCTGGCCGATGAAGGAACCGGCAACGACGGCTTCACTCCAGGGCACACCGATCAGGAATGCCAGCGGGGAGAAGATCCAGCCCAGCAGCAGTTCCAGGGAGAGTTGCGGATAACCGAACCAGCCACCCACACCGGAGAAGATGCCATTGATCATGGCGATCAGACCGATGAAGGCCAGCAGCATGGCGCCGACGTTCAGGGCCAGTTGCAGACCGGCAGAGGCACCGGCAGCGGCGGCATCGATCACGTTGGCAGGCTTGTCTTCCAGATCGCCATCGGCATTGCTCTCGTCGTAGCTCGGGGTCTCGGTTTCCGGCACCAGCAGCTTGGCGAACAGCAGACCACCCGGGGCAGCCATGAAGGAGGCGGCAATCAGGTATTCCATCTTGACGCCCATGGAGGCGTAACCGGCCAGTACGGAGCCGGCGACGGAAGCCAGACCACCACACATGACGGCGAACAGCTCGGAGTCGGTCATCTTGGAGATGAAGGGACGCACAACCAGCGGCGCTTCAGTCTGACCCACGAAGATGTTGGCAGTGGCGGAGAGGGATTCGGTACGGGAAGTGCCCAGTACTTTCTGCAGGCCACCACCCAGCAGTTTGATGACCCACTGCATGATGCCCAGGTAATAGAGAACGGCGATCAGGGAGGAGAAGAAGATGATGACCGGCAGTACGCGGAAGGCGAAGATGAAGCCGCCACCACCGAACACTTCGAACATCTTGTTGCTGACCAGACCACCGAACAGGAATTCGATACCGTTCTGGCCATAACCGATGACGCTGGAAACAGCATCGGATACACCCACCAGGATGTCACGACCAACCGGGACGTACAGCACGAAGGCACCCAGGCCAGCTTGGATTGCAAAGGCACCGGCAACGGTGCGCACTCTTATTGCTTTGCGATTGCTGGAGAACAGCACCGCGATAAGGACGAGCGTTGCCATCCCTACCAGACCCATTATTAGATTCATTATTTACACTTCCTCTTTAGTAGCACCTTCCAGCTTGTTAACAACTTGTATCTCAAAGCCATCAATCAAGGGTGCGCATTATACTAATTACGGTGCGACAAAGTAGAACGCTGGTCACATTTTATAAGCATGAAATGCGCTAGAGGTCGTCAAATTAGACCGCAAACGATTTTTACTCCCCCCATTTTTTATCATGTCGCTAGCAACAGTTAATCAGGTGTTAATTTTCGACTTGCCCAACTGGAAGGTACGCAGAGTGGATTCATGTAACACCGAGGCAACATGTGCCAGCGGTTGCTGCCGCAAATCGGCCAACAGTTGCGCAATGATTGGCAGATTGGCAGGGGTGTTGGGCGCCCCTTGCTGACCCTGCAGCGGCATGTCGGGGGCATCCGTTTCCAGCAGCAGGGCCTCCAGCGGCATGTCGCGCACCGCCTCCCGGGTCTTGTTGGCCCGCTCAAAGCTGATGACCCCGCCGATGCCAAGCCGAAATCCCAATTGCCAGAACGCTTCTGCCTGCTGCAGGGAGCCGCTGAAGGCGTGGATGACGCCCCCGCAGGCCGGGCGCAGACGTCTGAGGATCTTGGCCACCGTGTCGTTGGCACGCACCGAATGGACAATAAGGGGCAGCTCATGTTCCTTGGCCAGTTCGACCTGGGCCTCAAACATCTCAAGCTGTCCCTCCTGCGGCACGTGGGAGCGCAGATCCAGCCCGCATTCGCCCACCGCCACCAACCCGCGGGGGCGCTCCGCCAGCCGTTGCTGCAACCGGGTCAGCACCGCCGGCGTCTGACCGCCCACATACCAGGGGTGCACGCCAAGGGCATAGGAGATGCCGTCATGTTCTGCCGCCAGCGCCATCACCCGGCCCCAGTTTTCCTCTCCCACCGCAGGAATGATATACTCGCCCACCCCCAGCTGACGGCACTCGGCCAGCAGCGCCGCCCGATCGGAGTCGAAGACCGGAAAATCGAGATGGCAATGGGTGTCGATCAATTGCATGTCACTCACCTGTTTGTCGTAATTAATGGGTCCATATCATGATGAAACGCACAAGCCACGGCTTTACCCTGATAGAACTGGTGCTGGTCATCATAGTGCTGGGGATCCTGGCCGTGACTGCCCTGCCCCGCTTCATCAATCTCAAGGATGACGCATTAAAGAGCACGGTCGCGGCAACGGCGGCCAGCTTTGCCAGCGCGGTTCAGCTGGCTCATGCCGGCTGGGCGGTCAAGGCGCAGGATCAGGCGCTCTACAATCTCGGCAGCATGGGGCAACGCAATCTCGACATCAACCGCTATGGCTGGCCCGCCGGCACGGACGAAGATCAGGGGCGCAAGGGGATCGACGAACCCTATGTCGCAGGTCAGGGCGACTACATCTCGGTCAGCAACCAGTCAGACTGCCGTCTGCTGTTTCAGGGGCTGCTGGACAGCAGCTACACCGTCGCCTCGGTCGATCAGGATCCCGATCAGCAACTCAACGCCGACTACCTGTCCAGCGAGCTGACCGCCAACCAGATAGATGAAGAGGGAGAGCCGCACAGCAACTGCCGCTACACCCTGCGCGACTCCATCGGCCGCTTCCCCGCCTATCCCGACGGTCTCTCCTTCGACTACAACAGCGTCACTGGTGCCGTGACCCGCAATTTCCAGTGAGCGGCTCCGACTCGGCTTGCGGCTCTGCCTGCGGCGCCTCATCCTGTTCCCGACGCACCGGCACGCAGCAGCGCCGGTTCTCCGGCGTGAGCCCCCACTCTTTGCACCAGCCATCGTAGCGAGCCAGCCAGCGTAGCAAGATACCTTTCATCCGCGCGTTCTCCTCTTCATCAAGTCGACGGTTGCTCCGTCATATCCCCGCTCGCCGCCAGGAGCAAACCGGGCAAGCCGGGCAAGCCGGGCAAGCCGCATCATGGTGCCCCGGGTGACAGCAGCAACCCCATGCTGATCTCGTCCACATAGCCATCATCCAGCCGATAGGCCTGTCGCCGCAACCCCTCGTCCCGGAAGCCACACTTGCGATAGAGGGCGTGCGCCACCTCGTTGTGGGCCATCACCCCCAGCTCCAGCCGCTGGATCCCTAGCTCGCCGGCGCCCGCGATCAGGGTGCGCAGTAACCGCTCACCCCATCCCAACCCGCGTGCACTCGACCGCAGCCCCATCACCACCAGGGCGCAGTGGCGGTTGCGCGCCAGACCACCGCCGATGAGCACGGCAAAGCCCTGCACCTCCCCGGCCAGCGCCAGCAGCCACATGGCCTGATTGGGAGCCGCCGCCATGGCCTCGAGCCGCTGGCGCTGCCCCTCGATGTCCGAGGGGCGCTCCCCCGCCTCATACAGCATGAAGCGGGTCTCCCTGTCCAGTTGCCCAAAGAAGTGATCCAGCGCCGCCGCATCCTCCACACTCGCCAAACGAATCATCAGCCTCGCTCTCCCTGCCTGGTGGTTGCGCCGATCCACGGCCATAAAAAAACGACTCCATTTGGAGTCGTTTTTATCAGAGCCATCTGGCTAATTCAATTCACGCCTGGGTGGGCAGGCTTAGACGAGCAACCGCTTCGACGTCCATGGCGCGAGTGGGGACCAGCGACGATCAGACCTTGGCAGGCAGGCTCAGGCGGGCGACAGCCTCGACGTGCATCGAGTGCGGGAACATGTCCACCGGCTGCACCTCGTCCAGCACGAAGCCCTGCTTGACCAGCCAGGCGAGATCCCGGGCCAGGGTCTGCGGGTTGCAGGAGACATAGACCAGCCGGTGCGGCGCCATAGCCACCAGGGTCTGCAATACCGCCTTGTCGCAGCCCTTGCGCGGCGGATCCATCACCACTACGTCGGCGCTCACCCCTTCGGCGTGCAGGGCTGGCATCAGCTGCTCCGCCTTGCCGACGTGGAACTCGGTCTGCTCGATGCCGTTGAGGGCCGCATTGCGGCGGGCGTCGCTGATGGCGCTCTCCACCGACTCGATCCCCACCACCTTGGCGGCCTTGCCGGCCAAGAACAGGGAGATGGTGCCGATACCGCAATAGATGTCGAACACCGTCTCGTTGCCGGTCAGCTCGCAATACTCCAGTGCCTTGGAGTAGAGCACATCGGTCTGGCTCGGGTTGTTCTGGAAGAAGGAGAGCGGCGAGATCTCGAATTCGAGCTCGTGGATCTTGTCGCGGATCACCCCGCTGCCCAGCAGCACCCGGTTGTTGTCACCCAGAATGCGGTTGGTGCGCGCCTCGTTGATGTTCTGCACAAGAGTCGTGACCGGCAGATCCTGCAGGGCGGCCAGCAGCTCGGCTTCGAACGGCAGCTCCTCACCCAGAGTCACCAGCACCACCATCAGCTCGCCGCTCTTGAAGCCCTTGCGGGTCATCAGGTTGCGCACGCAGCCGGTGTGGGCCACTTCGTCATAAGCCGCGATGTCATGCGCGCGCATCCAGCTGCGTACCCGGGCGTTCAGCTCCACGTGCAGAGAATCTTGCACCGCGCAGTCATCGGCGGTGATGAGATCGTGGGAGTGCTTGCGGTAGAAACCGATCTCGGCGCCGGCCTCGCAGCCACGCACCGCGTACTGCGCCTTGTTGCGATAGGCGAACGGCGTCTCCATGCCAAGGATGGGATTGACCACGGCCTCACCCAGCCCGACCTGCTCCAGGGCGCTCTGCACCAAGCTCTGTTTGAGCTTGAGCTGGGCCGGATAGGCCAGCGGGCGCACCTGGCAACCGCCGCACTCTGTGTTGGGGCAGAAGTCGGCAACCCGGTCGGCGGAGGGCTGGAGCAGCTCGGCCACCTTGCCGTGCAGGTAGTTGGGCTTCACCTCGGTCAGTTCGACCAACGCCTGCTCACCCGGCAGCAGACCTTCGACAAACAGGGGGCGGTCGAACAGGCGTCCTTTGCCATCTCCTTTGTCGGTCAGTTCCAGGATCTCGATCTGGTGTTGATGTCCCACTAGCGGCATGAGCGGCTCCAAAAGTACATATATAAGAGGGTGATGAACCGGCCCGGCCGAACCATCAAGAAAAGGTGGCAGAGTTTAGCGGAGATCCGTCCAAATTGCAGGCATAAAACAGCAACAAGACAGAGGACATTGCCGCTGCCCTCTTTGTCTGCCGAAAAATGCTATCGCCGGCGGCGATCTCGGGGATGCGCTCTATCGGAGGTGATGGCGTCAGAGGCGAGCCGCCCCACCACAGGCTCGGGCATCAGAGTTGGCCCCCGGCAAACGGACATAAAAAAACCGCCGGCATGGCCGGCGGCAATATGGCTGACTAACAGATGGCGGATTACAGGCTGTAGGCCTTCTCGCCGTGAGTGGTGACGTCCAGCCCTTCCCGCTCAGCGTCTTCTTTCACCCGCAAGCCGATCAGCATATCCACCAGCTTGTAGGCCACCACCGAGATGATGCCGGACCAGAGGATGGTCACCCCTACCCCGATGGCCTGGATCTTGACCTGATCCAGGATGGAGTAGCCCTCCGCCACCTGATTGGTGACATAGTCCCACACCCCGGTGCCGCCCAGATCCGGGCTGGCGAACACCCCGGTCAGCAGGGCGCCGAGAATGCCGCACACCCCGTGCACGCCGAACACATCCAGACTGTCATCGGCACCCAGCAGACGCTTGAGACCGTGAACCCCCCACAACCCGGCAACACCGCTGATGAGGCCCATTACCAGGCCACCACCGACACCGACGAAACCGGCCGCCGGGGTGATCACCACCAGCCCGGAGACGGCGCCGGAAGCCGCGCCCAGCAGCGAAGGACGCCCCTTCATCACCCACTCGGCCAAGGTCCAGGAGAGGGCCGCCGCCGCCGGGGCCACCCAGGTATTGATGAAGGCCAGTGCCGC
This sequence comes from Aeromonas sp. 600276, assembly GCF_049175815.1. NCBI lineage: Bacteria > Pseudomonadati > Pseudomonadota > Gammaproteobacteria > Aeromonadales > Aeromonadaceae > Aeromonas > Aeromonas sp. 600276. The sequence goes on from NZ_JAAKVU010000022.1 coordinate 59,546, forward strand.
AGTGCCGTTGGCTTCCAGCGCGGAGCCGGCGTTGAAACCGAACCAGCCGAACCAGAGCAGGGAGGCCCCGATCATGGTCATGGTGAGGCTGTGCGGGGTCATGGGGTCACGACCATAACCCAGGCGTTTGCCCACCAGATAGGCGCCGACCAGACCGGCCACCGCCGCATTGATGTGCACCACTGTACCACCGGCAAAATCCAGCGCGCCGTGCTGGAACAGATAGCCGGCCGTCGCCGTGGCCGCTGCCGCAGCATCGGCCGTGGTATAGGCATCCGGACCCGCCCAGTACCACACCATGTGAGCCAACGGGATATAGGCGAAGGTAAACCAGATCACCGAGAACAGCAGCACGGCGGCAAACTTGATGCGCTCGGCAAAGGCCCCCACGATCAGGCCGCAGGTGATGGCGGCAAAGGCCCCCTGGAACACCACATAGATGAACTCGCTGATCCCTACCCCCTTGCTGAAGGTGGCGGCGATGGAGTCGGGGGTCACTCCCTTGAGCAGCACCTTGCTGAAGGAGCCATAGACGCTGTTGCCTTCGGTAAAGGCCAGCGAATAACCGTAGATCACCCACAGCACGCAGATAAGCGAGAACAGGGTGAATACCTGCATCAGCACGCTCAGCATGTTCTTGGTGCGCACCAGGCCGCCATAGAACAGGGCCAGGCCCGGAATGGACATCAGGATCACCAGGGCTGCCGACAGCAGCATCCAGGTATTGTCCCCCTTGTTGATGGTCACCACCGCAGGTGCGGTCACCACCTCTTCGGCCCAGCTGGGGGCGGCCAGCAGGGCAATCAGCGCCAACAGGCCAGTCATCACGAGTCTCTTGAGCATACAGCCATCTCCTTCCCTGTCGTCCCGGCTCCAGACCGGGTCCATTTCCTGATATGAACATCGACACCGATGATTCACGTACATTTCCATTCGGTACACACTGGTTGCCGCTCCCGGTCAGATTCCCTCTATGGAGCGGCATCATGGCGACATAACTGCTTAAAAGCACAAAGCGGGCCAACTTAATAAGTTATTTAAAATCATAATGTTATTCTTATGACAGAGAGGAGGCGCACCAGATTGGCGCATGGGACGCGCTAACATGAGCGAATGCGCACTTCTGCTGTGCAGGCAGAGCAAGCCGCACCGAAATGGAGCAAGGCGGGACATGGCATGACCACAGAGGTGCACCCGGCTTGCCGATATCAGCCGGAGAACAGAAGCGTGACAAGGAAGGGGAAAGGCGGAAAAACAAAAGGCCATCATTGCTGATGGCCTTTTGTCATGAATTTGATGGTGCCCGGGGTCGGACTCGAACCGACACGGTTATTCACCGGCGGATTTTGAATCCGCTGGCATATTTTTAAAATCAATAACTTACTGATTTTAAAGGGCGTAAACATCTCAATATTGGCGAATATGGCTAAATGTGAGGGTGCTCAGTGGACTGTGTGTGGACACTTTTCAGGGCAGTTATAAGGTTTAGCCGTACTGCATCCTCTAGGTGATCTGGGGCAAAGTGAGCATAGCGCATCGTCATCTTGATGTCCGTGCGGCCGAAGATACGCTGCAAAACCAAGATGTTGCCACCGTTCATCATAAAGTGGCTAGCGAAGGTATGGCGCAGAACGTGAGTGCTCTGTCCAGCCGGCAGCTTGATACCTGCTCGCCTGATGACCTTTTCGAACTCTGCATAGCAATCATCGAACAGGCAACCAGTACGCTTGGGCTGCATGGCCAGCAACAGCACCTTCCTCTCCTTGCAGGTATCTTGCAGTTATTCGTTCTCATCCAGGGATGAGATAAGCTAGCTCATTGAACATCGCCTGCAGATAGGGCAACTCCCGGCAGATGATAGTGAAGGTCGCTTACACGCAGCCCTGGAACATCGAGTTCATCCGCTAGCCACCGTTCGCGGTATGCCAAGAGGTGTTCGAGCTAGACTCTCTGGTCAGCGGGCTATCCAGAGCCTTGCACATCCAAACCAGCTTATCGCGACACCGGTTAGGGTTTGACCTTGGCGACCCCAGAGTGCGGCCAGACCACTCAGCCGCTGTTTATCCATATTTCCCGACTCTAGCTGTTGCCAGAGCAGGCCTAGCACGTGTCTTTACCCTCAACCACTCAAAGCTTCACCCTTGATGGCGAGACATTAGTGTTTGCGGGACCGTCACGATGTTGGAGATGGCCTTCAGCAAGTCAGCGTTTGGACTGACCACCACCCGTTTACGGATGTTCCATGTTTGCTTTCTTTGCTAAATACATGGATACTTTCGAACCCAGTTTAATAAAGTGTTTCTCACAAAGATACCAAGATAAAAATCCAAGAATAATGCTCAACAACAAAGACACACACTGATTGAAAAAAATGCCTTTGGTCAAGAAAAACTGAGCGATCACTTGCTGAACAGGAAACCCCCATAAATAAACCCCATATGATATATCAAACTTAGGCTTTATTTTCAACAAAGCTTTTGTGGATGATACATATAGAATAAAAAGAAATATAGATGCATAAGAAAGGTATACTGCGTAATTATTACCAATTAATAAAAAATACCCAAGAAGAAACGCAAGAGGTGTGTGTAGATCAATTTTTACAACATCTTTGTAAAGCGAAAGAATGGATCCAAAAGCAAAACAAACCGCCAACATAGGGACTTCTGAATTACTATGAGACCATGTAAAAACTATCTTTTCACTAGACAGCGACTCGAAGGTAATTGCTACTAAGAAGAACACATTGAACAACTTATACTTTATCGCACCAATAAAATAGAGCGATAAAAGTAATGCATATGCATAAACCTCATAAGGTATTGTCCACAAAGAGCCATTCACACTAACAGGGTATGAATTCGTGGTAAAAACGCCCGGAAGGTTGAACTGTGTTTTTAGCAGTAAATTATTAATCACATACGAGGACACATCGTTCTCAGCTGAGAAATACTCTCTAACTGTTAATGTTGATAGTAATGGCCCTATTACAAAGGCCACAATAAAGCATGTTAAAGCAAGTGCAGGCCATATTCTAAAAAACCTTGTTACGATAAACTTAACTGGATCCTTATTAATTAGGAGTGAATTAGTTACCACTAAACCACTTAAAAAGAAAAATATTTTAACCGCTAACGAACCACTACTATCATGAGGTAGCAAGGATGAAATTAAATCTGTTTTACCATCCTCCGGTGATAATACGTATGCATGTCCCCAAATGACCATGCACGCGGCGAACACTCTGAATACATCAATATTATTATTTTCTTTTTTAAGTAGTTCTGACAGTATCATTTCACACACCACTAATTAATTGTTATTAGATATTAAACTTTATTAAGAGATTAGAGAACATTCCTTCATAAACACTCATAGATTAGGTCGTACCTCTTATGTACAGATTAACTTTCAGGATATCAATAAGGGTACGCAGCCACACGAACGGTTTCTAAAAAATTCGATGCTCACCACCACGCTAATGATCTCAACATGCTGTCAGTCAGAGTACATTGAAGGGTCACCCCCATTAAGAGGCTCAGTTCAAGTACTTCTTCCTGTTCTCATTGATACCATGGGGTCGGTACATTTTTAAAATGGCTTATTCGCACATCTCCCACCAGTTGCCTACATGGACATAACTCAGACTCGGCACACTGTATGGAGATGGTATTCACCTGACAATTATCCACAAAAGGGAGTGATCATACAGCTTCAAACCTGATAAAAAACGGTACTCTACCGAATTATCTAGAGTCACTGCATAACCACCAATGAGAAAGTAGCACGTCGTGAACTCAGCCTGCTAGAGCTCGCCCAAAAGCTCAATAACGCCAGCAAAGCCAGCAAGCTCATCGGCTTCAGCTGCCAACAACTCTACGACCCCCTCGACCTATGGCGCTGAGGGCTTACTCGACAAATTGTCCGGCTGTAAAGTGGCTTATCCCAACCGGGTCGTTCCAGATATTGAGCAGACCATCCTCGATTACTCCCTCACTAGGCCCTCCCCATGGCCCGCAGCAGGCCGAGCAAGAACTGGCTCTGTAATGCATAAACGTCACTGCGAGCTGTATGCGTAGCGCGTAGCAATGTCACTACTTGCTTTCCAAACACGACCGACTGTTGCACTTCGAGAAAACTCACCGGGCGCAGACGGTGGAGCTCAACGACGAGTACATTCGCCTGCTTGTCCCGAGTTCCTAGAGCACCAGATTGAGGTTCACTACACCGGGGAACTGGTGACAGTATATAACGTCTTCGTTGGCGTTCTCGAGGAGATGGGTAAGGTATATTTGCAAACCGTGCTGGACTGCTACAGCCGCCACGCCTGGGGAAAGCTCTACACCAGAAAACTGCCTGTGACCTCGGTCCATGTGCTCAATGAGACGGTACTGCAGTTCTTCGAAGTCCATGAGACGCGGATCTCTACAATCCTGATGTGAGTTCTGCAGACAGCATGCCTGTCATCCTTACGAGCCATTCCTGCAATTGGACGAGATTGGGCACCGGACCACCAAGGTACGCCGGCAACAGAGCAATGACTTTATCGAGCGGCAGCATCGAACCCTGCTGAATGAACACCTCTGTATCAAAGGGAGGACAATCTAGGTATGAGTCAGTGGAGCAGATACAGACAGACTTGGACAACGATCTGGAACACAGCCCCCCAACAGCTACATCAAGGTAGGATGATTGAGAGGCTGGCCCCTACAGCATGCTCAAGAAGGAGTTGAAATTGATACTGAAGTAAGTACGCACTAAGTAGCGTCAACAGGACTTCGGTTTGAGGCCAGTGTCAGGTGATAACTAGATCTCTACAGCTGTAATCATCTCTATCCTCGCCCCACACATAGCTCCATATGGATGCGCAACCTATTTCGGGAAAAAGGAGTAAAGCACATTCAGCACAGTACACAACAAAGAAAAAAGGCCATCATTGCTGATGGCCTTTTGTCATGAATTTGATGGTGCCCGGGGTCGGACTCGAACCGACACGGTTATTCACCGGCGGATTTTGAATCCGCTGCGTCTACCGATTTCGCCACCCGGGCAACTGCGAGGGATTATACGAATGGCGCTTGGGCATGCAAGGTGTTTTTCTTGTGCCCACAGTCGTTTGCTCATTTATTCAACGCCTTGCCGAGGCAAGGTCAGTTAAATAGAATGCCCGCATCATATTAATGGAATAAGAACGATGGCCAAGCGTAAACCCGTCCAACCGACCACTCCCCCTCCTCCCACCCAGCGTCACCCCTCCGCCGGTCTGCTGCGCCGGCTCGGCGCCCTGATCTATGACTATCTGGTGGTCATCTCATTGTTGATCATCGCCGGCTTTATCGGGATGGGGGTAGCCCATCTGCTGCTGGCCACCGGCATGGCAAGCGTCCCCGAGGGCAAAGACGCCTCCTGGCTGCTGACCAGCCCCGTCTACAGTGCCTGGCTCGCCCTCGTCATCTGCGGTTTCTACACTTGGTTCTGGACCCGCGCCGGCCAGACCATCGGCATGCGCGCCTGGCGTCTGCGCATCCAGAATGCCGACGGCAGCAACATCCGCATCACCCAGGCGCTGATCCGGCTGGCAACGGCGGCCTTTGGCCTCGGCAACCTGCTCTGCCTGTTCAACCACAAGTCACCTCGCGCATTTCAGGACATCTGGTCCGAGTGCGAAGTGATCGTGCTGGGCAAACAGGAGAATCTGGAACAGCTCAATCGCTGATCCCAAAAGGCGGCAACGAAAAAGGGCACCCCAGGGTGCCCTTTTTGCTGGCCGACGCGTATTGCTTGCGGCTCAGGATATGGACGGAGATACCGCTAAACAGCAGTGCAGCAAGAGCGATGGCCGCCTTTGTCAGCAGCAACACCCCCCTTCAGGTCGCTACTGCTTGCGGCTCAGGATATAGAAGGAGATACCGCCAAACAGCAGGCTCGGTGCTATGGCTGCCAGGATCGGTGGCACCGCGTACACTAGGCTGACGGGACCGAACACCCGATCGCTGACGTAGACGGCAAAGCCGGTCATGATCCCCATCAGCATCCGCGCCCCCATGCTGACCGAGCGCAGCGGACCGAAGATGAAGGAGGAGGCCAGCAGGATCATGGCCACCACCGAGAGCGGTGACAACAGCTTGCGCCACATCTCCAGCTTGTAGCGCCCGGCATCCTGCTTGTTGGCATCCAGATAGCCGATGTAATCCAGCAGTCCCGCCACCGGCAGGTTTTCGGGATCGACGCTCACCACCCCGAGCTGTTTGGGGGTGAGCTCGGAGCTCCACTCCATCTGGGGCTGGGTCTCGCTCAGGATCTGTTTGGGATCGTCAAAACGGGTCACCTGCACCTGCTTGAGCAGCCAGTGATGCTGCTCGAACACCCCTTCCTGCGCCTGCAGGATATCGATCAGCTTGCGCTCCGGGGTGAAACGGTAAAGGGTGATGCCGGTCAGCGCGCCATCGTTGCGCACCCCGTTGATGTTGACGAAGTTGTTGCCATCCCGCGCCCACACCCCGTAAGCCGACACGGTCAGCCGCCCTTCCGACAGGGCCCCCGCCTTGATGTCATCCGCCATCCGCTTGGCGATGGGCGCCACGTACTCCCCCATCAGCCCCACCAGGATCATCAGCGGGATGGCGGTCTTGAGCGCTGCCATCACGATACTGATCTTGGAGCGGCCCGCCGCCTGCATCACCACCAGCTCCGAGCTGGTCGCCAGCTGGCCCAGACCGATGAGGCCGCCCAGCAGGGCCGCCAGCGGGAAGAAGAGCACCGCCTCTTTCGGCATGGAGAGCAGCACATAGTAGAGGGCGCTGAGCATGTCGTAGTTGCCTTCCCCCACCGACTTCAGCTGCTCCACGTACTTGATCAGCGCCGCAAGGCCCACCAGCGTGATCTCACACAGCAGGACCGACATGAAAATGATCCGGCCGATATATCTATCGAGAATGCCAAACATCAGCAGAAACTCCCCGGTTGCAGCATCATGCTGATTTTTCCCTCAAATACAGACGTATGGAGCGGGGGCGACAGCAAAATGACCCGGTCGCCATGTCTATCGAGAATGCCAAACATCAGCAGAACCTCCCCGGTTGCAGCATCATGCTGATTTTTTCCTCAAATACAGACACATGGAGCGGGGGCGACAGCAAAATGACCCGGTCGCCATGTCTATCGAGAATGCCAAACATCAGTAGAGACTCCCAGATGGCAACATCATGCCGATTTTCTCTTGAAATAGAGGGTCTTGACCCCGTTCCACCAGCTGGTGCCCTGCAGGTTGAGCGGCAACCCGATCAGCAGCAGATAGACCAGCGGCACCAGGAACATGCCGGGCCAGTGCGGCAGCCGGCCGCTGTCGATGGCTGAACGGGCAGCACTGAGCAGCAGGAAGTAGGAGAGGTAGAGCAGGATGGCCGGCAACAGCTTGGCATAGCGGCCCTGACGGGGGTTGACCCGCGCCAGCGGCACCACCAGGAAGGTCAGCACCAGAATAGAGAGCGGCAGCGACAGGCGCCACTGCAGTTCGGCCATCAGCTGGTTGTCCTGGGTGCCCAGCAGCTCCATGGTCGGCTTGGCCGCCGCCTTGCGGTTGGAGCGCTCCATCTCCTGCTGGCGGATCACCAGACTGTACTCGTCGAATTCGGAGATCTGGAACTGGCGGGTATTGAAGTGCCCCTCATAGCGGGAGCCATCCTTCAGGGTCAGCCACTGCAGGCCGTTGCTGTCGACCGTGACCACCCCTTCGGTCGCCACCACCACCGACGGCGGCTTGCCATCCTGGGAGCGCTGCAACACGAAGATCTTCTGCAGTTTTGAGCCCTTGTCGTTGAGATCCTGGATGTAGGCCACCAGGCGCCCCTTGTCGAGCTCCATGAAGCGGCCGGCCTGCAGGAAGGAGATCCCCGGATCGGCCTTGAACTCGTCGATCACCTGGTACTCGCGCTCCTTCGCCTGCGGGGCAATCCAGCCGGTATTGAAGGCGGCGACGGCCGCCGTCAGCAGGGCCAGTACCATGGCGCTGCGCATCACGAAACGGTGACTGAAGCCCACCGCATGCATCACCGTCATCTCGCTTTCGGCGTAGAGGCGCCCGTGAGCGAACAAGATGGCCAAAAACAGGCTGATGGGCAGCATCAACAGGGCCATGTTCGGCAGGTTAAGCAGCAGCAGGGTGGAGACCAGGCGCGTCGGCACCTCACCATCGGCGGCATCGCCGATGATCTGGATGAATTGCTGGCTGACGAAGATGAGCAGCAGCACGAATAATACCGCCAGCTGGGTTTTCAGGGTTTCCCTGAACAAATATCGGAAAACGATCACAGTCATTCCCAAGTAAACTTGTGTTTTTAGTCGAATGCCTGAAAAATAGGGCCGTATATTGGATTTTTACCAGTTTGAACTGCGGGGCCAGTGCCTGTTCGCTCCGCCTCTGATACCCCAACAAGCACCGCATTATTCAATAAAAGGTGCCTTTTGTCTTTAGGATGTAGGAGATTCCATGGAGTTCAGTGTAAAGAGTGGCAGTCCTGAGAAGCAACGCAGTGCCTGCGTCGTGGTCGGCGTATTCGAGCCGCGTCGCCTCTCTCCGGTTGCCGAACAGCTGGACAAGATCAGCGATGGCTACATCAGCTCGCTGCTGCGCCGTGGCGACCTGGAAGGGAAACCAGGCCAGATGCTGTTGCTGCATCAAGTACCGGGCGTGCTCAGCGAGCGCGTGCTGCTGGTCGGTTGCGGCAAGGAGCGGGAACTCGACGAACGCCAGTACAAGCAGATCATCAACAAGACCATCACCACCCTCAACGAAACCGGCTCCATGGAAGCGGTCTGCTTCCTGACCGAGCTGCACGTCAAGGGACGGGATACCTATTGGAAGGTGCGCCAGGCGGTGGAAACCACCAAGGCGGGCCTCTACAGTTTCGACCAGTTCAAGACCAACAAGGCCGAGCCGCGCCGTCCGCTGCGCAAGCTGGTGTTCAACGTGCCGACGCGTCGGGAACTGACCATTGGTGAAAAAGCCATCGCCCACGGCCTGGCCGTGGCGAAAGGGGTGCGCGTCTGTCGCGACGTAGCCAACATGCCGCCCAACGTCTGCAATCCGGCCTATCTCGCCTCCCAGGCCCGTCGTCTGGCCGATGCGTTCGACAACATCACCACCAAGGTGATCGGCGAGCAGGAGATGGCCGAGCTCGGCATGAACTCCTACCTGGCGGTGGCCCGTGGCTCCGACAACGAAGCCATGATGGCCATCATCGAATACAAGGGTCATCCGGATGCCAAGCCCATCGTGCTGGTCGGCAAGGGACTGACCTTCGACTCCGGCGGCATCTCCATCAAGCCGGCCGACGGCATGGACGAGATGAAGTACGACATGGGCGGCGCCGCCTCCGTGCTCGGTACCATGCACGCCCTGGCCCAGCTGCAGCTCCCCATCAACGTCATCGGCGTGCTGGCGGGCTGCGAGAACATGCCGGGTGGCAACGCCTATCGCCCGGGCGACATCCTCACCTCCATGTCCGGCCAGACCATCGAAGTGCTGAACACGGATGCGGAAGGCCGCCTGGTGCTGTGCGATGCGCTGACCTACGTGGATCGCTTTGATCCGGAAACCGTGATCGACGTGGCCACCCTGACCGGTGCCTGCATCATCGCCCTGGGTCACCACACCACGGGCCTCTTGGCCAACCACAACCCGCTGGCCCACGAGCTGCTCAATGCCTCCGAGCAGGCGGGTGATCGCGCCTGGCGTCTGCCGCTGTTCGACGAGTATCAGGAACAGCTGGAGAGTCCGTTCGCCGACATGGCCAACATCGGCGGTCGTCCGGCCGGTACCATCACCGCCGCAGCCTTCCTGTCACGCTTCACCAAGAAGTACAACTGGGCCCACCTGGATATCGCCGGGACCGCCTGGAAGAGCGGCAAGGAGAAAGGCTCCACCGGACGTCCGGTGCCCCTGCTGACCCAGTTCCTGCTGAACCGGTCAGGGGTGGACATCGAAGAGAAGGAGTAATTTCCGCACCTCGCCCGGCGATGCCATCGGGCGAGCGGAAGTTGCCCTGCACCACAAGGAAGAGGCCCGCCTCTTCCTTGTTTCATTGAGGGTGGGCAGGAATACCCCCTGCCCGTCCTTACCGGCGGTCAATTATCCGTCACCGCAAACGGGATCAACCTGATGAGCCAAGTGACCTTTTACCTGATGAGCGAACCGGATGACGCGCAGGCCTCTGCCGTCGAGCGACTCGCCTGCAGCCTTGCGGCCGAGTCATGGGGCGCGGGCCACCTCTATCTGTTCTGCGACGACGAAGCGCAGGCCCTGCGCCTCGACGAGCTGTTGTGGCAGCTGCCGCCGGAGCGCTTCGTGCCGCACCAGTTGCAGGGGGAGAGCGGTCAGGCACCGGTGGAGATCGGTCACCAGCCGCCACGACGGCGTTACGCCCGCCTCATCAATCTGGCCAAACAGACACCTTTGTTTGCAGGACACTTCGCTCAAGTGGTAGATTTTGTCCCCACTGACGAAACGCAAAAGCAGCAAGCCCGCGAGCGCTACAAGCACTATCGCCAGGCAGGCCACGCCCTCGAGATGAGGGATCAGCCCGTCCTTGCCGCACCGGATCCGGCGCAGCCCTGACTGCGCCGCCTGTGATCCACCACGAATCAACACCAGAATCCATCCATCCAGATTACGGCGAGACCATGGAAAAGACTTTTAATCACAACGCCATCGAACAGGCGCTCTACCAGCACTGGGAAGCTCAGGGCTACTTCAAGCCCCACGGCGACACCAGCAAAGACTCCTTCTGCATCATGATCCCGCCGCCGAACGTCACCGGCAGCCTGCACATGGGTCACGCCTTCCAGCAAACCCTGATGGATACCCTGATCCGCTACAACCGCATGCAGGGCAAGAACACCCTGTGGCAGGCGGGTACCGACCACGCCGGTATCGCCACCCAGATGGTGGTTGAGCGCAAGATCGCCGCAGAAGAGGGCAAGACCCGCCACGATTACGGCCGGGAAGCCTTCATCGACAAGATTTGGCAGTGGAAGGAGGAGTCCGGCGGCACCATCACCCGCCAGATGCGCCGTCTGGGCGACTCCGTGGATTGGGAGCGCGAGCGCTTCACCATGGATGAAGGCCTCTCCGCTGCCGTGCAGGAAGTGTTCGTCCGTCTCTACGAAGATGGCCTGATGTACCGCGGCAAGCGCCTGGTGAACTGGGATCCCAAGCTCAATACCGCCATCTCTGATCTGGAAGTGGAAAACCGCGAGATCAAGGGCCACATGTGGCACCTGCGCTACCCGCTGGCCAACGGCGCCAAGACCGCCGAAGGCCAGGATCACCTGATCGTCGCCACCACCCGTCCGGAAACCATGCTGGGTGATACCGCCGTCGCGGTGAACCCGGAAGACCCGCGCTACAAGGCGCTGATCGGTCAGCACATTCTGCTGCCGCTGGTGAACCGTCTAATCCCCATCGTCGCCGACGAGCACGCCGACATGGAGAAGGGCACAGGCTGCGTGAAGATCACCCCGGCCCACGACTTCAACGACAACGAAGTGGGCAAGCGCCACAACCTGCCGATGATCAACATCTTCACCCTGGACGCCCACGTGCGTGCCGAGGCCGAAGTGGTCGACAGCAACGGCAACCCCAGCACCGCCTATGACGCCGTCCTGCCGACCGAGTTTGCCGGGATGGAGCGTTTCGCGGCTCGCAAGGCCATCGTCGCCAAGCTGGACGAGCTGGGCCTCTTGGCCGAGATCAAGGATCACGTGCTGCAGCAGCCTTACGGCGATCGCGGCGGCGTGCCCATCGAGCCGATGCTGACCGACCAGTGGTACGTGCGCGTGGCGCCCATGGCCAAGACAGCCATCGAGGCGGTGGAAGATGGCCGCATCCAGTTCGTGCCCAAGCAGTACGAGAATATGTACTTCTCCTGGATGCGCGACATTCAGGATTGGTGCGTCTCCCGTCAACTGTGGTGGGGTCACCGCATCCCGGCCTGGTATGACGACGCCGGCAACGTCTACGTGGGTCGCAACGAGGATGAAGTGCGCGCCAAGCACAGCATCCCGTCCGTGACCGTGCTGCGTCAGGACGAAGACGTGCTCGACACCTGGTTCAGCTCCGCCCTGTGGACCTTCTCCACCCTGGGCTGGCCGAACAACACCGAGGCGCTCAAGACCTTCCACCCGACCGACGTGCTGATGAGCGGCTTCGACATCATCTTCTTCTGGATTGCCCGGATGATCATGATGACCATGCACTTCATCAAGGACGAAAACGGCCAGCCGCAAGTGCCGTTCAAGACCGTCTACATCACAGGCCTCATCCGTGACGAAGAAGGCCAGAAGATGTCCAAGTCCAAGGGCAACGTGCTGGATCCCCTCGACATGATCGACGGCATCTCGCTGGAAGATCTGCTGGAGAAGCGCACCGGCAACATGATGCAGCCGCAGATGGCCGAGAAGATCGGCAAGCGTACCGCCAAGCAGTTCCCGGAAGGGATCGAAGCCCACGGTACCGACGCCCTGCGCTTCACCCTGGCGGCGCTGGCCTCTACCGGGCGTGACATCAACTGGGACATGAAGCGCCTGGATGGCTACAACAACTTCTGCAACAAGCTGTGGAACGCCTCCCGCTACGTGCTGATGAACACCGAAGATCAGGATTGCGGTTTTGCAGGTGGCGAAATGCAGTTCAGCCTGGCGGATCGCTGGATCCAATCCCAGCTGCAGGTGGCCATCCGTGACTTCCGTACCGCCCTCGATACCTACCGCTTCGACATCGCGGCTGGCGTGCTGTACGAATTTATCTGGAACCAGTTCTGTGACTGGTATCTGGAGCTGACCAAGCCGGTACTGACCAAGGGCTCCGAGGCCGAGCAGCGCGCTGCCCGCCACACCCTCGTGACCGTGCTGGAAACCCTGCTGCGCCTGGCACACCCGATCATCCCGTTCATCACCGAGACCATCTGGAAATCGGTCGCCCCGCTGGCCGGCGTGCACGCCGACACCATCATGATTCAGGCCTTCCCGGAGTTCGACGCCGCCAAGGTGGACGACGCCGCGATGGCGGATCAGGAGTGGGTGAAGGAGTTCATCGTCAGCATCCGCAACATCCGCGCCGAGATGAACGTAGCGCCGAGCGTCCCGCTCAACGTGCTGCTCCAGTGCGATGCCAAGGATGCCGAGCGTGCCGCCGACAACGAGGCCTTCCTCAAGTCGCTGGCCCGTCTGGAATCCATCCGCGTGCTTGGCGAAGGTGAAGCCGCGCCACTGTCGGTGAAGAAGCTGATCGGGGCCACCGAGCTGCTGATCCCGATGGCCGGTCTCATCGACAAGGATGCCGAACTGGCCCGTTTGGCCAAAGAGGTAGCCCGTCTGGTGGGCGAGTGCGGCCGCATCGAAGGCAAGCTTGGCAACGAAGCCTTCGTCGCCAAGGCGCCGGAAGCGGTCATCGCCAAGGAGCGCGAGAAGCTGGAGGATTACCGTCTCCAGCTGACCAAGCTGGAAGCCCAACAGGCCGAGATCGCCGCGCTGTAAGCCGGTATCCGCCTCACAAAAGCCCCCTCCTGCAGGGGGCTTTTTGTTGCCCGCCCACCACCATTCCCCCTCATTTCGCGCGTTGTCATGCAAAATTAGCGAGCCAAATCACCCGCTTTCACAAGCGCAGCGCCCCCAAATTCATTACACTGCCAGCGATCTTTCTACTAGGAGTGCTGCCGCAGTATGGAAATATTGATCCTGTTTGGATTGATTTTGCTCAATGGCGTTTTCGCCATGTCGGAAATCGCCATCGTCACCGCACGCAAGGCACGCCTCAGCAAGATGGTCAGCGAAGGGAGCCGCTCCGCCGCCATCGCGCTCAAGCTGAGCGAAGATCCCACCCATTTTCTCTCCGCGGTGCAGATCGGCATCACCAGTATTGGTCTGCTCAACGGTATCTACGGCGAATCCCTGCTGGCCCAGCCGCTGGCGCTCTGGCTGCAGGAGTGGGGCATGACCCCCAAGAGCAGCGGCCTCATCGCCACCGTGCTGGTCATAGTGGTGGTCACCTATCTCTCCATCGTCATCGGCGAACTGGTGCCCAAGCGGCTCGGCCAGATCAGTGCCGAGCGCATCGCCTGCTTGGTGGCCCGCCCCATGTTGTGGCTGGCCGCCCTCACCCGTCCCTTCGTATGGCTGCTGTCGGCCTCCACCAAGGCCAGCCTGCGAGTGCTGAGAGTCAGCCAGGATGGCAGCGCCAACGTGACCCAGGAGGAGATCCACGCCATGCTGGTGGAGGGTTCGGAAGCCGGGATCATCGAGGATCATGAGCACACCATGCTGCGCAACGTGTTCCGGCTCGACGAGCGTAGCCTCTCCTCGCTGATGGTGCCGCGCAGCGACATCCGCTATCTCGACCTCGCCCTGCCGCTGGAGGTCAACCTGCAGCGGCTGGTGGAGTATCGCCACAGCTTCTTCCCGGTCTGCGACGGCAACCTGTCGGAACTGGTGGGCATCATTAACGTCAGCAAGGTGCTGCACGCCTATATCAAGGGTGAGCCCATCGATCTGGCGGCATTGACCCAGGATGGCAGCCTGCTGCCTGAAACCCTCAACGGCCTCGAGCTGCTCAACCACTTCCGCACCCACTCCGAGCACATGGTGCTGGTGGTGGACGAATATGGCGAGTTGCAGGGACTGGTCACCCAGCAGGATCTGCTGGAGACCCTGGCCGGCGACTTCCAGCAGGAAGACGGCGACGACAACTGGGCTTTTCAGCGTACCGATGGCAGCTGGCTGCTCGACGGCCTCATTCCGCTGCCGGAATTGAAGGACTGCCTGGGACTGGTTCGGCTACCGGAAGAAGAAAAACATCACTATCACACCCTCGGAGGGCTTATCATGCTGCTCCTTGGTCGTGTTCCCCAGACGGGAGACCTGGTCACCCTGGAACAGTGGCAACTGGAAATCGTTGACATGGATGGTTTGCGCATCGACAAGGTGCTTGCCATGCCCTTGCTTGATCAACCCAGCTAACCTGCGGAGTTTGCAACTATGGAACAGTTTTACCAACTGGCCCACGCCTTTATGCATCAGGATCTGGTGACGCTATCCGATCCCAAGATGGCCTTCATGGTCTGCGGTGTGTTATTGACCTTTCTGGTGCTGGAGAACGGCTTCATTCCCACCGCCTTTCTGCCCGGAGACAGCCTGCTGATCCTGACTGGCGTGCTTATCTATCAGGACGTGCTCTCCCTCGGGGTGATCCCGCTGCTGATCCTGGCCACCTTCGTCGGCACCTGGCTCGGCTACATGCAGGGGCGTTTCCTGGGCCACACCCAGCTCTACCACCGGCTGCTGTCCCATGTGGAAGAGAAGCACCAGCAGAAGGTTTACTACCTGCTGGACAAATACGGCATCGTGACCCTGATCACCGCCCGCTACATCGCCTTTGTGCGCACCGCCTACCCCTATATCGTCGGTGCCACCGAACTGCCCCAGGGGCGCTTTCTCATCGTCAATCTGGTCAGCTCCATTATGTGGATCTGCCCGCTGGTGGGTTTCGGCTACTTCCTCAGCCACACCAAGCTGGCGGCCGAGTACCAGTCCCAGTTCCTCAGCATCATTCTCTGCTTGCCGATCGTGCTGCTGGTCGGCGGTTTGATTGCGCTGATCTGGCGCTGGCTCAGCAAACGCAAAGCCAGTGCGCCACGGGATTGAGGCAAAGAGAGAGGGTCATCGCGAGATGGCCCTTTTTTTAGCGAAATAATGGTGATTTCCCCGCTGGCACTCTTGTCAAGCGAGGGTAAAAATGAGTGAATCTAGCGCCTTTTTTTCCATGTGAACGGAGTCGGTAGTATGCGGTGTCGGGTTAGCGCTATGGCGCTGGTTTATGCATTGGTTGGACTGCTGGGACTGCCAGCAGCATTGGCTGCCCCCAACCCGGCCAAACTGCAGCTGCAATCGAGCAGCGCACTGGTGATGGATGTCAGAACGGGCAAGACCCTCTACCAGAAGAATCCCACCCAGGTGCGCCCCATCGCCTCCCTCACCAAGCTGATGACGGCGCTGGTAGTGCTGGATACCCGCCAGGATCTCGGCCAGACCCTGACCATCGACCAGAACGACAGGGACGCCATCAAGCACACCTATTCGCGGGTCAGGATGGGTACCCAGGTGACCCGCCGCGATGCCCTGCATCTGGCGTTGATGTCCTCTGAGAACCGCATGGCCTCGGCGCTTGCCCGCCACTACCCGGGGGGCCGTCCCGCCTTCATCCGTGCCATGAACAACAAGGCCAAACAGCTGGGCATGCGCAACAGCCGCTTCTACGACTCTACCGGCCTGTCGACCCGCAACGTCTCCACCGCCCAGGATCTGGCCAAGCTCATCGCGGCAGCCTATCGCCAGCCGCTGATCCGCGAGTTCACCCAGGACACCAGCAAGGACATGCGCTTTCGCACGCCGGCCTACAGCCTGATGTTCAACAACACCAACCCGCTGGTGAAGAACCCGGACTGGGACGTGCGCCTCTCCAAGACCGGTTATACCGACGAAGCGGGCCGCTGCCTGCTGATGCGGGCCAAGCCGGACAATCAGGAGCTGGCCATAGTGCTGCTCAACTCGGTGGGCAAACGCACCCCCATCGGCGATGCCAACCGCATTCGCAAATGGCTGAAAAGCTGACACCCGGACTGCGGGGATGAAAAAGGATGCCGCGGCATCCTTTTTTATTGCCTGCAAACCGCCTCTGCCCGCCTCTGAGCGGGTTTATCAGCGGAAAGGGGCGTGGGTTGACCGAGAACCAAGGGATGCACACAGGGCGCGATAACGGAAAGTCAGCGCAGTGGGCCGCAGGAGGCAGGGAGAGACGCCAAGCGCCCGTCATACAGAGGTGGAAGTCCTTGTCACGGAACTCTGGGTTGCCGTGAGCGCGATCTTAGTAGCGAAGCCACAGAACTGAAGCGAAGAGGTGAAGAGGTGAAGAGGTGAAGAGGTGAAGAGGTGAAGAGACGAGTATCAAGCCACCCGGGTCGTATCCCATACCTGGAGCGGCCATATAAAAAAACAGCCCCGACCGAAGTCGAGGCTGTCTGTATGGTGCGCCCGAGAGGATTCGAACCTCTGACCACCTGGTTCGTAGCCAGGTACTCTATCCAGCTGAGCTACGGGC
>NZ_JAAKVU010000023.1:0-74898 GCF_049175815.1 Aeromonas sp. 600276
CACAGATTGCTTGATTCAAATTGTTAAAGAGCGACGCAGCTTTTAGCTGCTGCGGGAGTGGCATTCTACTCAACCGCTTTCTCGAGTCAAGCCTTATTTTCAAAGGCTTTTCGAGGCTATCGACTCGGTTGCTTGCGTTGCCGCTTGCCGTGTCGATGGAGGCGCATTATAGGGAGCCGCGCCGCGATGACAAGGGGAATTTTGCAAAAATTGGCATTTTTCGTGTTTTGGCCGATCAAGCGTCTATTTATCAAACAAAAAGCCCTGCATCCGCAGGGCTCAAGCCGCTTTCATACTGCCATGGCTATTTTTTTGCCCAAAAATCACGGGCAAAACTGCGCACTTTGCCCCAGTCGGTAAACTCGAGGTCCTTGCTGGTATCCGTGCTACCGCCGGTGATCTTCATGATCAGCTGGATGATGCGGGTCTGCCACCAGTTATAGCGGGAGTACTGCAGCGCACCGGCAAACACCCCCAGGGTTTTTGGCTTCCAGGGGGAGAGACGCAAAAACTTCTTCATGTAAGCATTGGTCTGCGGGGTCTGCTTCTCGGGCTTGCGGGCCGTCAGGTTGACGCAGAAAAAGGCAGCGTTGGCCACTTCCAGCTGTTCGTGATGAGCATGAATGAAGCTGAACAGGCTGGGGTGGAAATTGCCATAGCGAATGGAAGCGCCGATAAGCACCTTCTTGAACTTGCTGAGATTGCACATGGGCAGGCTGTGCAGATCCTGCATCACCACCTCGCATCCCTCGATCTCAGCCAGCATGGCATCGACGATTTTTCGCGTTTGCCCGTCACGGGAAGAATAAAGCACCAGAATCTTATCCATACCAACCTCAACTACGCCAGAATGCAGGGGTAAACAGTACCAGAAGCGTAAAGATTTCCAATCGACCAAACAACATGGCGACCACCAGTATCCATTGGGCCGTTGCCGAGATATTGCCGAAGTTGGCCGACACCTCCCCCAGCCCCGGCCCCACGTTGGTAAACGCGGCCGCCACGGCAGAGAAGGCGGTCACCTCGTTCAAGCCGGTCATCAGCAACAACAGCATAAAGATGAAGAACAGAATGATATAGGTGGCAAAGTAGCCCCACACCGCTTCCACGATCCGCTCTGGTACGGCGCGACGGCCCAGCTTGAGGGTATAGATGGCGCGTGGATGCACCAGTCGCTTCAGCTCGCGCATCCCCTGCAGGAACAGGATCATGAAACGCATCACCTTGATGCCGCCCCCGGTACTGCCGGCGCAGCAGCCAATGAAGGCGGAGAACATCAGCAGCATGGGCAGGAAAGAGGGCCAATCCGCATAACTGGTGGTGCTGTAACCGGTAGTCGTGCCCAGCGACACCGCCTGGAACAGGCCGTGGTTGAGCGCATCCTGCCAGGTATCGTAGTGGCCGTGGAACAACAGGGAAACGAAGCAGATCAGTACCAGTACACACTGGATGCTCAGGAACACCTTGAGCTCGGAGTCCCGCAGATAACTGCTCAGGCGGACCGGCTTGTGGGCGAACACCATGAAGTGCAGGGCAAAGTTGACGCTCGCCAGCAGCAGAAACAGCACTGTGATCAGGTTGATGGCCGGGCTGTTGAAGAAACCTATGCTGGCATCGTGAGTCGAGAAGCCCCCCACAGACATGGTGGAGAAGGAGTGGCAAATGGCATCGAACAGGGTCATGCCCGCCATCCAGTACGCCAGGGCGCAGAGGGAGGTGAGCAGCAGATAGATGAACCAGAGCGCCTTGGCCGTCTCGGCGATGCGCGGGGTGACCTTGTTGTCCTTGACCGGCCCCGGAATTTCGGCGCGATAGAGCTGCATGCCCCCGATGCCGAGCAGCGGCAGTATGGCCACCGCCAGCACTATGATCCCCATGCCCCCCAACCACTGCAGCAGCTGACGATAGAACAGAAACGCCTTGGGCAGGTTGTCCAGCCCGGTGAGCACGGTCGCCCCCGTGGTGGTCAGGCCGGAAAACGACTCGAAGAAGGCCTCGGACACCGTCATGCCGGGCACCTCTCCCAGCAGGAACGGCAAGGCCCCGACGCTGCCCAGTACCACCCAGAACAGCACGACGATGAGGAAGCCCTCCTTGGACCTGAGGTCCTTCTTCTGATGACGGTTGGGAAACCAGAGTGCGGCACCGAGCAGCAGAGCGATGAAGAAGGAGTTGACGAACTCGGCACCACCACCATCACGATAGCCAAATGCAACCATCGCAGGCAGCAGCATGGTCGAACTGAACAGTGCGACCAGCAGGCCAACGATACGAATGATGCTCAGAATCTGCATTCCGGCTCCCTCTTCAGACCAAAAGAGCGATGGATTCTAGCCATCTAAGGGACGAAGGGATACCCGACCCTGGGTTCGGTCGGTCAATTCCTGTGCGATTCGGGCCCAGAGCGCGGACTCCCACGCCACCTGCAGGGTGACGCTGGCGCCATAGTCGGCCGTCAGCAACTGGCCCTGATAAGCCTGGATCAGGGCCTCTACGGCCCCCATGTCGACATAGTCGCACTGGATGAGAGAGGTGGTCTGTTGGCGCTTGATGTGGGTCTCGAGCTGCTTGAGTGCCGCCCCCACGCCACCGCCATAGGCCTTGACCAGACCGCCGGTGCCCAGCAGCACGCCACCGTAATAGCGCACCACCACGGCGGCGATCTCGCCGAGACCCGACCCCATCAGCTGGGCCAGCATGGGCTTGCCGGCGGTGCCAGAAGGCTCACCATCATCGCTGAAGCCATAGACCTGGCTGTCCTGCGGGGCACCTGCGACGAAGGCCCAGCAGTGATGCCGGGCCCCGGGGTGTTGTTGTTTTATCTCGCCAATCCAGGCCTTGGCGGCCTCGACGGTCGGCGTGTGGGCAAGATAAGTGATGAAACGGCTCTTCTTGATCTCTTCACTCACCTCCAGCGATGCGGCCGGTATGGAATAGTCCGCCGCCATCAGAGCCCTGCTTGTCTGGTCAGGTTCTCCACCCCGTTGGCATGCAGCACCACGTTGTCTTCGATGCGGATGCCGCCATAGGGGCGCAGCGCCTCGACCTTGTTCCAGTTGACCCGCTTGCCCTGATCACCCTGACGCAACGGCTCCAGCAGGCTGTCGATGAAGTAGAGGCCCGGCTCTATGGTGAACACCTGACCCACCTCCATCACCCGGGTGCAACGCAGATAGGGGAACTGTTCGGGAGCCGACAGGTGGGTGCCGCGCTCATCCTGCATGAAGCCGCCGGCATCGTGTACCTGCAGGCCGAGGAAATGGCCGAGGCCGTGGGGGAAGAAGACGTTGGTCACCCCGGTGTGGATCATCTCGTCCACCGACATGTCCACCAGCTCGGTGGCTTGCAGCAGGCGCGCCAGCCTGTGGTGCATCTGCAGATGCAGCTCGCTGTAACGGCGGCCCGGCTTGATCTCCTCGATGATCTCCTGCTGCTGGGCATCCAGCGCCGCGATCAGATCGGCAAACTCGCCGCGCCGCCAGGCCCAGGTCCGGGTGATGTCGGAGGCATAGCCGTGCACGTCCACGCCGGCGTCGATGAGGAAGGAGTAGCGCTCCGCATCGGGCACCCGCTGAGCGGAGAGGTGGGTGTAGTGCAGGATGGCCGCATTGCGGTTGATGGCAACGATATTGCCGTAGGGCGCCTCATTGGCCCCCTGCCCGACCGCCTTCATGTAGGCCAGGTTGATCTCGAACTCGCTCGCCCCCGCCATGAAGGAGTCCTTGGCCGCAATGTGGCCGCGTACCCCGATGCGGTTGGCATCGCGCAGACACTCCAGCTCATAGGGAGTCTTGTAGGCGCGGTGGTAGTGCAGATAGTTGAGGACCGCCTCCGGGTTGGGCTGGCCCAGCCCCAGCAGCTCGGCCACCTCCAGATGGCCACCCAGATAGGCCCACTCCTGCCTGTTGGCCGGCAGATGATCGGCAACCTGCTCCGGGCGGGTCAGGAAGCGGATATCGAAGAAGTCGACCCAGAAGGCGTTGGGCAGGTCCGCTACCTTGTGCCAGAAATCCACCGGCCGGTAGAACAGCAGCACCGGCTTGTTCACCCCATCTACCAGCAACCAGCAGTGGGGATTGTCCAGCACCGGCAACCAGGCCTTGAACTGGGGGTTCACCTTGAAGGGGTAATCCTGATCATCGAGGAAGATGCGGTGGGTCTGGCCGGAGTGGATGGCCAGACCGCCCAGTCCCTGCTGTTGCAGTATGTCGCGGGTGCGCTGCTGCAAGGTGTCGAGGTGCTGGGCAAAAAGTTGGCTGTAGCTGCTCATGGCGTCCTGCTCCGGGAGAAATGTGGTTTCAGCATAACATCAAGCGAATCAAGGCTCGAACCGTCAAGCAATCGCTTCGTGAGGTAACGCATACGTTACAAGGCTTTTGTTATGAAACAAAAACCAACCATTAACAAATAAAAAACAATTCAATACACTGCCGGTAGATACATGCAGTCAGGGACTACTCATGCACAACCTTTGCCTGTGGCAACCGGATCAGGAGCGGATTCAGCAATCCAACCTCCAGCACTTCATGGCCGAGGTCAACCGCTTCCACGGCCTGCAGCTGCACAGCTACGCCCAGCTCTACCAGTGGTCGGTGGAGAAGACAACCCGTTTCTGGCCGCTGGTGTGGCAGCACTGCGGCGTCAAGGGCGAGCTCGGCAACATAGTGGCGGAGAACCGCCAGGAGATGCAGCGCACCCGCTGGTTCCCGGACAGCCGGCTCAACTTCGCCGAAAACCTGCTGCGCCGCCAGGATGACACGCCGGCCATCATCTCCCGCATTGAAGGGAACCCCAGCCAGACCCTGAGCTGGCGCGAACTGGCGGATCAGGTCGCAAGGCTGGCCCAGTGGTTGCGCAGCCAGGGCATCGGCCGGGGCGATGTGGTGGCAGCCTATCTGCCCAATATCCCGGAAACCGTGGTGGCCATGCTGGCGACCACCAGTCTGGGAGCAATCTGGACCTCCACCAGCCCGGATTTTGGCGAAGCCAGCGTGGTGGAGCGCTTCGGCCAGACCCGGCCGCGGGTGCTGTTTGCGGTGGATGGCTATCGCTACAACGGCAAGGCCATCGACATTCAGGACAAGGTGGCGGGGGTCGTCGGCCAGATCGACAGCATAGAGCAGACGGTCATGATCCCCCTGCTGGACCACCCCCTGCAGTTGGGTCACGACTGGCGCCAGATCCTGGCCGACCAGCCGGATGCCAGCCTGCAGTTCGAGCCCATGGCCTTCAATGACCCGCTCTACATCCTCTATTCGTCCGGCACCACCGGCAAGCCCAAGTGCATCGTGCACGGCATCGGCGGCACCTTGCTGCAGCATCTGAAAGAGCACCAGCTGCACTGCGACATCAAGCCGGGGGAGCGTATTTTCTACTTCACCACCTGCGGCTGGATGATGTGGAACTGGCTGGTGAGCGCGCTCGCCTCCGGCGCCACCCTGGTGCTCTACGACGGCTCCCCCTTCTACCCGGACGGCAACGTGTTGTGGGATCTCGCCCGCGACGAAGAAGTCGCCCTGTTCGGCACCTCGGCCAAATACCTAGATGCGCTGCACAAGCAGGGTTATGCCCCTATCAAGACCCACGACTTGCCACACCTGCGGCTCATCTGCAGCACCGGCTCCGTGCTCTCTCCCGAAGGGTTCGACTACGTCTATCAGCAGATCAAGCAGGATGTGCAGCTCAGCTCCATCTCAGGTGGCACCGACATCTGCTCCTGCTTCGTCATCGGCAACCCGCTCAGCCCCGTCTACCGCGGCGAGAGCCAGGGGCGCGGCCTCGGTCTCGCGGTGCAGGTATTCAACGAAGCGGGCCAACCGGTGCAGGGTGAAAAGGGCGAGCTGGTCTGCACCAAGCCGTTTCCGGCCCAGCCCATCGGCTTCTGGGGAGATGACGGCGGCGACAAGTACCACGCCGCCTATTTCGAGCGGTTCGACAACATCTGGTGCCACGGCGACTGGATAGAGCTGACCCCGACCGGCGGCATCCTGTTCTACGGCCGCTCCGACGCCACCCTCAACCCGGGCGGCGTGCGCATCGGCACCAGCGAGATCTACCGCTACGTCGAACAGCTGGAGGAAGTAGAAGAGAGCATCGTCATCGGCCAGCAGTGGCAGCAAGACGAGCGGGTGGTGCTGTTCGTCAAGCTCAAGCCTGGTCTCAAGCTGGACGAGCCGCTGCGCGAGCGTATCCGCCAGCAGGTGCGCCAGCACTGCACCGCCCGCCACGTGCCGGCCCGCATCCTGCAGGTAGACGCCATTCCGCGCACCAAGTCCGGCAAGATAGTGGAGCTGGCGGTGCGGGAAGTGGTGCACAACCGGCCCGTCAACAACACCCACGCTCTCGCCGATCCCGAGGTGCTGAGCCAGTATCGCGACCGGCCCGAGCTGGCCAGCTGAGGCCACACAAGGTTAATAAAGGCGTCATCAGACGCCTTTATTTTGATTGTTAATCTGAGGCGAGCTTTTACTCGAGATCTGTTAAACGAATGTTTTAAATAGGTGTTGAAATTGTCTTCTTTTGGATCAATAGTGAGCCTCGCCCCCTGCTGGGGATAAAGGAGCACCACCCCCCACCATGTGGGAACAAGGAGACACTCTCATGATCTACCAAGGCGAAACCCTGACGGTCAGCTACCTCGAAGACGGCATTGCCGAGCTGAGGTTCGATGCTCCGGGTTCAGTCAACAAGCTGGATCGCGCTACCCTGCTCTCCCTGAGCGAAGCGATCGCCGCATTACAACAAGAACGTGAACTAAAAGGTCTGATCCTCACCTCCGGCAAAGACGCCTTCATCGTCGGCGCCGACATCACCGAATTCCTGGAACTGTTCGATCTGCCGCAGGAAGATCTGCTCGGCTGGCTGAAAAAGGCCAACGACATCTTCAACGCCATCGAAGATCTGCCGGTGCCGACCCTCAGCGCCATCAAGGGTCACGCCCTGGGCGGCGGCTGCGAGACCATTCTCTCCACCGACTTCCGGCTGGCCGATACCACGGCCAAGATCGGCCTGCCCGAGACCAAGCTCGGCATCATGCCCGGCTTTGGCGGCACCGTCCGTCTGCCGCGAGTGATCGGCGCCGACAACGCGCTGGAGTGGATCACCACCGGCAAGGATTACCGTGCCGATGACGCCCTCAAGGTGGGTGCCATCGATGCCGTGGTCGCCCCGGATGCGCTGCAGGGCGCCGCCGTGCAGATGATCAAGGACGCGATCAAGGGCAAGCTGGACTGGCAAGGCCGCCGCGCCGCCAAGAAGGCCCCGCTGCGCCTCTCCAAACTGGAAGCCATGATGAGCTTCTCCACCGCCGCCGGCATGGTTGCCGCCGTGGCGGGCAAACACTATCCGGCCCCCATGGCCGCCGTGAAGACGGTGGAAGCCGCCGCCGGCATGGGTCGGGACGAAGCGCTGGCCGCCGAAGCCGCCACCTTCATCAAGCTGGCGAAAACCGACGTGGCCAAGGCGCTGGTCGGCATCTTCCTCAACGATCAGCACATCAAGGCACTGGCCAAGAAGGCCGCCAAGCAGGCAAACAAGGCCACCGGCCATGCCGCCGTACTGGGTGCCGGCATCATGGGGGGCGGCATCGCCTACCAGTCCGCCAGCAAGGGCATCCCGGCGGTGATGAAAGACATCAACGAGAAGGCGCTGGCACTTGGCATGGGTGAAGCCACCAAGCTGCTAAACGGCCAGCTCGAGCGCAGTCGCATCGACGGCATCAAGATGGGCCAGGTGCTCTCCGCCATCACCCCGACCCTCAGCTATGACAACGTCAAGCATGTGGACGTGGTGGTCGAAGCCGTGGTCGAGAACCCGAAAGTGAAGGCGGCCGTGCTGAGTGAAGTGGAAGGCGTGATCGGCGAAGACGCCGTGCTTGCCAGCAACACCTCCACCATCCCCATCTCCCTGCTGGCCAAGAGCCTGAAGCGCCCGCAGAACTTCTGCGGCATGCACTTCTTCAACCCGGTGCACCGCATGCCGCTGGTGGAGATCATCCGCGGCGAGCAAACCTCGGACGACACCATCAACCGCGTGGTGGCCTACGCCGCCGCCATGGGCAAGTCCCCTGTGGTGGTCAACGACTGCCCGGGCTTCTTCGTCAACCGTGTGCTGTTCCCCTACTTCTTCGGCTTCAACAAGCTGGTCGCCGACGGCGCCGACTTCGCCGCCGTCGACAAGGTGATGGAGAAGGAGTTCGGCTGGCCCATGGGCCCCGCCTACCTGCTGGACGTGGTCGGCATCGACACCGGCCACCATGCCGGTGATGTGATGGCACAGGGCTTCCCGGCGCGCATGAGCAAGGAAGGCCGTACCGCCATCGACGTGATGTACGAGGCGAGCCGCTTCGGTCAGAAGAATGGCAAGGGCTTCTACGCCTACGAGGCCGACAAGAAGGGCAAGCCGAAGAAGGTGGCCGATGCCGCCAGCTACGAGCTGCTGGCCCCGATTGCCAAGCCGAAACAGGATTTCGACAAGGACGCCATCATCGCCCGCATGATGATCCCCATGATCAACGAGGTGGTGCTCTGTCTGGAAGAGGGCATAGTTGCCACCCCAGCCGAAGCCGACATCGCGCTGGTCTACGGTCTGGGCTTCCCTCCCTTCCGCGGTGGCGTGTTCCGCTATCTGGACACTATCGGTCTGGATCGCTACGTGGCCATGGCCGACCAGTATGCCGACCTTGGCCCGCTCTACCGCGTCAGCGACAAGCTGCGTGAGATGGCCGCCCAGGGCAAAACCTTCTACTGATTGCGGAAAGGAGATCCATTCATGAAAGACGTAGTCATTGTCGACTGTATCCGGACCCCGATGGGCCGGTCCAAGGGCGGCGCCTTCCGCAACGTGCGTGCAGAAGACTTGTCCGCGCACCTGATGAAATCCATCCTGCTGCGCAACCCCAACCTCGACCCGAACGAGATCGAGGATATCTACTGGGGCTGCGTGCAGCAGACCCTGGAGCAGGGCTTCAACATCGCCCGCAACGCCGCCCTGCTGGCTGGCATCCCGAAACAGGTGGGGGCTGTCACCGTCAACCGCCTGTGCGGATCCTCCATGCAGGCGCTGCACGATGCCTCCCGCGCCATCCAGGTGGGTGATGGGGATATCTTCATCATCGGCGGCGTCGAGCACATGGGTCACGTGCCCATGAGCCACGGGGTGGACTTCCACCCCGGCATGGCCAAGTCGGTGGCCAAAGCCTCCGGCATGATGGGGCTGACCGCCGAGATGCTCGGCAAGCTGCACGGCATCAGCCGTCAGCAGCAGGACGAGTTTGCCGCCCGCTCCCATCGCCGCGCTCACGCCGCCACCGTGGAAGGCCGTTTCGCCAAGGAGATCGTCGGGCTGGAAGGCCATGACGCCAGCGGCGCCCGCTTCTTCTACGACTATGACGAGGTGATCCGCCCCGAGACCACGGTCGACACCCTGAGCCAGCTGCGCCCGGTGTTCGACCCGGTCAACGGTACCGTCACCGCCGGCACCTCCTCGGCTCTGTCCGATGGCGCCGCCGCTATGCTGGTGATGAGTGCGGATCGCGCCAAGGCCCTCGGCCTCACCCCGCGCGCCAAGGTACGTGCCATGGCCATCGCCGGTTGCGATGCCGCCATCATGGGTTACGGCCCGGTGCCGGCCACCCAGAAGGCACTCAAGCGGGCCGGTCTGACCGTCGGCGACATCGATCTGTTCGAGCTGAACGAGGCGTTTGCCGCCCAGTCCCTCCCCTGCGTGAAGGATCTGGGTCTGCAAGACCTGGTGGACGAGAAGGTGAACCTGAACGGCGGCGCCATTGCCCTGGGTCACCCGCTCGGCTGCTCCGGTGCCCGCATCTCCACCACCCTGATCAATCTGATGGAGGAGAAGGACGCGACCCTGGGTGTGGCCACCATGTGCATCGGCCTGGGTCAGGGCATCGCCACCGTGTTTGAGCGAGTGTAACTGTATCCCCGGACCGGTACGCCGATCCGGGCAGTGCCCCGCCAGGGGCCGAATTTTACAATATGGGCCCGCTTCTGCTTCCCGGCGAAGCGGCCCGTATCGCAGGTTTTGGGGCCGGTCAGACTGCCCCGTCATCAAGTCTGTGGAGTGCGCCACACGGGGTGCACTTCTGTCGTCAGCATCTGCGTCTTGGCCGGCCCGTTTGGGTCGGCCTTTTTTATTTGCACGGCAGGATATGGGAGGATATTGCCCATAACCTCACATTAGATGGGGGGCTTGCTTGCTTTTTGCTCCCCCGACAGGTTCAATCTGCACAAAAAAATGGGTGGATGCACATACATATGTCAACGAGCAAACAACTGCTGATCGTCGACGACGACCAAGAGATCCGCGAGCTGCTCAATGAATACCTGACCAGGGCTGGCTTCGAGGTATTGACCGCAGCGGAGGGCAACGAGATGCGCCAGCAGCTCGCCCAGCACAGCCCGGACCTCATCATTCTCGATATCATGATGCCTGGCGACGACGGTTTTACCCTCTGCCAGCAGATCCGTCGCGACTCTCAGGTTCCCATCATCATGCTGACCGCCGCCTCCGACGAAGCGGATCGGGTGATCGGGCTGGAACTCGGCGCCGATGATTACATCGCCAAGCCGTTCAGCCCGCGCGAACTGCAGGCCCGCATCAAGGCGCTGCTGCGCCGCGCCGAATTCCGCCAGCCGGAGAAAGAGAAGGAACCGAGCCGTCGGCTGCGCTTCGCCGAGTGGACCCTGGATACCCTGAGCCACCAGCTGACTCACGAAGATGGCAGCCTGCTGGATCTCTCCGGCAGCGATGCCATGCTGCTCGGCATGTTCCTGCAACAGCCCGGCGTGGTGCTGGACCGGGATACCATCTCGGACGCCACTCGCGGTCGCGAGAGCCTGCCGATGGAGCGCGGCATCGACGTACAGATCAGCCGACTGCGCCAGAAGCTGGGTGACAACGGCAAGAGCCCGCGCATCATCAAGACCATTCGCGGCAGCGGCTACATGCTGATTGCAGAGGTGCACGAGATCCCATGATGGCCCGGCAAGGTAGCGACGGCATGCTGATCGACACAAGGCGAGAGATCCCATGAATAGCAGGTGGTTCTGGCGGGTCCTGGTACCCCGCTCCCTGCTGTCGCGGATGCTGCTGCTGTTGCTGCTGGCGATCCTGCTCTCCCAGACCATTCTCACCGGCATCTGGATGCAGCAGATCCAGAAGCGGGAGCTGGAGGGCATGCTCAGCACCACCCGCAACCTGGCGCTGTCGGCCGCCTCCACCGTCAACTTCTTCAAATCCTTGCCGCTGCAGTATCGCCACATCGCGCTGGACCAGCTGCGCAACATGGGCGGCAGCCGCTTCTTCGTCTCCCTGAACGAAGAGGAGATCCACATCAGCGCCATCCCCGACAGCGAGCGCAAGACGCTGGTGCTCAAGGAGGTGCAGGGGGTGCTGACCCGCAAGCTCTCTGACGCCATGGCGATCAAGGTGGACTTCTCGCGGCCAGAGGATCTGCATGTCTTCAACAACGACACCCTGCTGGCGGATCTACCCTCCTCCTGGGCCCGTTATACCCTGTCGCTAGAGCCGCTCAACCCGCCGGTACTGGTGACCCAGATCGAGATAGAGCCGGGGGAGTGGCTCTATCTGGCGGCCCTGTTGCCCGCCCCCTACATGACGCTGGATGACACCGTCATGCCCAGCAACCAGGTGCGCTTCATCGCCCTGATGACAGTGTTCCTCTGCTTCTTCACCTTCCTGCTGGTGCGCTGGCAGACGCGGCCACTGCGCCGGCTGGCCAAGGCGGCAGTCAACCTCGGCAAGGACATCGACCAGCCCTCGCTCAAGGAAGAGGGAGCCTCCGAGATAGTGGCGGCCACCCGCGCCTTCAACATCATGCAGCACCGCATCCGCCGCTATATCGACGATAGAGAGCGGCTGTTCAGCTCCATTTCCCACGACCTCAAGACTCCCATCACCCGGCTGCGGCTGCGGGTCGAGCTGCTCGACGACGAGCAGCAGATCGCCAAGTTCAACAAAGATCTGGACGAGCTGGAGCTGATGGTGAAGGGGGCGCTGCAGACGGTGAAGGACACCGACATCCACGAGAACATCGAGCAGCTCGACATCGACGCCATGCTGGAACAGATGGCGGAGGCCATGAACCTGCACGACGAGCGGCTGACCATCGAGGGCCACTGCAAGCAGCCCTACCGTGGCAAACCGCTGGCCCTCAAGCGCTGCATCGGCAACCTGGTGGACAACGGCATCAAGTACGGCCAGAAGGTGCGCATCATCATCATGGACGACGAAGAGATGCTGATCCTGTTCATCATGGACGAGGGGCCCGGCCTGCCGGAAGATCAGTTCGAACGCATCTTCGAGCCCTACTACCGGCTCAGCACGGATCTGGCCGGCACCGGCCTGGGTCTGGGCATTGCCCGCAACATAGCCCACGCCCACGGCGGCGATCTGGTGCTGGAAAATCGTCCGCAGGGCGGCTTGCAGGCCACCCTATCCCTACCAAGGCAGTAACCTTATGAAGTTGTTCCCGTTTGCAATTGTCACCCTGCTCTCCCTGCCTGTAAGCGCCTCCCAGGTGGAGGTGCTGCACTGGTGGACGTCTGGCGGCGAGGCCAAGGCGGTGGAGGTGCTCAAGTCAGAATGGACCGAGCAGGGCAACCAGTGGAACGACTTCGCGGTGCAAGGGGGCGGCGGCAAGAGCGCCATGACGGTGCTGAAAAGCCGGGCACTGGCGGCCAACCCGCCGGAGGCAGCCCATCTCAAGGGGTTCGAGTTGCGGGAGTGGGCCGGACTCGGCTTCCTGCGCGATCTCAGCCCCATGGCCGAACACCTCGGCTGGTATCCCCAGCTGCCGCCCATGGTGCGGGAGACTCTCAGCCAGAACGGCGCCCTGATGGCGGTACCCACCGGCATCCACAGGGTCAACTGGCTGTGGCTCAACCGCAAGATCTTCGAGCGCAACAAGTTGACCCCGCCCACCAGCTGGGCCCAGTTCGTGACCGTGGCCGACCGGCTCAAGGAGAAAGGGATCACCCCGCTCGCCATCGGCAACGAACCCTGGCAGCTGGCGGTGCTGTTCGAAACGGTGGCGCTCGGCGAAGGCGGCAAAGCGTTCTACCGCAAGGCGTTCGTGGAGCAGGACAGCGCCACTCTGACCGGTCCCGACATGGTGCGGGTGCTGACCCGCTTCCAGCAGCTGCGCGGCTATGTGCCGGAGAAATACGCCGGCCTGAAGTGGCACCAGGCCACCAACCTGCTGGAGAGCGGCGGCGCCGCCATGCAGGTGATGGGGGACTGGGTAAAGGGCGAGCTGAGCGCCGGCAACTATCGGCCAGGCGAGGATATCGAGTGCCTGCCAAGCCCCGGCAGTGCCAACCTGTTCAGCTACAACCTCGACTCCATCGCCATGTTCAAGCAGCGGGATCCGGCCCAGCTGCAGGCCCAGGGCGAGCTGGCCCAGCTGCTGATGACGCCGCGCTTCCAGCAGGAGTTCAACCGGGTGAAGGGCTCGATCCCGGCGCTGGTCAAACCGGACATGAGCAAGTTCGACCGCTGCGCCGTGCGCTCCTACCAGGATTTCCTGCAGGCGGAGCGAGAGGGCAACCTGCTGCCCAGCATGGCCGAGGGGATGGCGACGCCGACCAACATGCGCCAGGCGATCATGGATGTGCTGAGCAACTTCTTCAACGACCCCAGAGCCAACCCGCAGCTGACCGCCCTGCATCTGGAGCGGGCCATGCGCTCGACCCGCTGACGCTTTTCGCTGCGGCCAGAAACGACAAAGGCGGATGAGATATCCGCCTTTGTCATCGTGAGAGTCTCGGGGTCAGGATTGATCGTTTTCGTCCTCATCCTCGTCGTAGTAATCGCTGAGCTCGATCCAGAGCCCCAGTCCGATCATCACCATGGAACCGAACCAGGTGCCAGTATTACCGATCGGGCTGCCCATCACTATCATGGCGAAAGACAAGAACCCCATGCCTGCGTAGGCTTGTAATCTGCCGTAGGAGACCTGCATATTCACACCTCCTTGTTGAATATGGTTCAATTTTTATATTACTCATACGGCGGGGTGTGGGTAGGGCCGGATAACACTTTGGTTACATATGCTGTTGACAGCCCAGGTCGTTTGATTATTTTTTCGCCGTGAGTATCATTGGCAGCTGATTTGGTTGAAGGTTGATTATTGATGAGTGCTTTATTCTGCGACGCGACTCACGAGTTGGACGCAATCGGGCTTCGTTGTCCCGAACCTGTCATGATGGTGCGTAAAAAAGTGCGGCTGATGGCTGACGGGGAGACCCTGCTGGTCAGTGCCGACGATCCCTCAACCACCCGCGACATTCCCAGTTTCTGCCGCTTCATGGATCACACCCTGGTCGCCAGCGAGACAGAGCAGGCCCCTTACCGCTATCTGATCCGCAAGGGTCAATGAGCCACACTACCGGAGCAATCCATGCCAGCTATTACCCGAATCGGCACCACCCAGCGTTGGTCTGACGTGGTCATTCACAACGGTACCCTCTACGTGGTGGAAGTGCCCGCCACCGACACCGCCGATATTCACCAGCAGACCCGCGAAGTGCTGACCAGCCTGCAGCGTCTGCTGGAAGCCAACGGCTCCGGCGTCGACAAGATCCTGATGGCCAACATCTATCTCAAGGACATTGCAGACATCGCCGCCTTCAACGAGCAGTGGGATGCCTGGATTCCGGCGGGCACCGCACCGGTGAGAGCCTGCGTTCAGGCCCGTCTGGCCCACGAAGGCTACAAGGTAGAAGTGCAGCTGACAGCAGCCGTCTAAGCCGGGTGGGATGCCTGGCTCCCCTGATGCCGACACAGCCCCCGTGCGCGCCTGTGTTCAGGCCCGCCTGGCCCACGAAGGCTACAAGGTGGAAGTGCAGCTGACAGCAGCCGTCTAAGCCGGGTGGGATGCCTGGCTCCCCTGATGCCGACACAGCCCCATGCGCGCCTGCGTGCAGGCCCGTCTCGCCCACGAAGGCTACAAGGTAGAAGTGCAGCTGACTGCGGCAGTCTAAGAGGCGGTTCTCCCTCTCATCCCCGTCCCTTCTCCCGCAAGGGGAGAAGGGGGCAAAAAACAAGGCGCCATTGCTCGCAACGGCCCCAATAAAAAGGCCCCGCCATCGCTGGCGGGGCCTTTTTCATGGCTGCGAACCGGGCCGCTTAGGCGGTCGGGGTCAGGGTGATGGTCACCCGACGGTTTTGGGCCTTGCCTTCGGCTGTGCTGTTGGTGGCGACCGGCTGATCCGGGCCCACGCCGCTGGTAGCGATGCGGCTGCCGGTCACACCCTGGCCGATCAGCTGGGCGGCGACGGCATCGGCGCGCTGGGCGGAGAGCTTCATGTTCAGCTCGCGGGAGCCGGTGCTGTCGGTGTGACCAACCACGTTCAGGCGGGTCTTGTCGAACTCGGCGACCACCATGGCCACGCCGGACAGGGTGTTGGCACCGGCGGCCTTCAGCTGGGCGCTGGAGCTGTCGAAGGTGACGTTGTTCGGCATGTTGAGGATCAGCTGATCACCGTTGCGGGTCACGCTGACGCCGGTGCCTTGCAGCTTCTCGCGCAGCTTGGCTTCCTGCACGTCCATGTAGTAGCCGATACCGCCACCCAGCGCAGCGCCGGCGGCCACACCGGTCAGGATCCCCTTCTTGCGGTCACCCTTGCTGGAGGAGAGCGCCCCCACGGCGGCACCCGCAGCGGCGCCCGCCAGTGCGCCCCAGGCGCCCTTGGAAGTTTGGGACTCGCCGGTATAGGGGTTGGTGGTACAGCCGCTCAGGGCGATGGCCAGAGCAACGGCGGGAACGATTGTCTTGAAATGCATGAAAAACCTCTAAAAAAACCGACTCAAATCCAAAGAGGGCGCATTCTACCCCAGAGGTGTGCCAAGGTGTGACGCTGTCGATGCAGATCCCCCATCTGCCACGCATGGCTGCCGCTCGGGCAGAGGAATGCGCCCCGAACCTCGCTGACGTTTCACGGTCAGCGCGAACAACACATAGGCCCACGCCCCCCAGATGCGGGTTGCCGACCAGGTGACATTACCGCCAGAGTGGGGCTCCCCCACAACGGAGCCAGCCCATGTCTTCACTCGCCCATTCCGCCCTGCTCATCATCGACATGCAGGTCGGCCTGCTGCATGGCCCGGAGGCGCCCCATGCCGGCCCACAGCTACTGGCCAACATCAACCGGCTTGCCGATGCCGCCCATAGCGCCGGCATCCCAGTACTGGCGGTACGTCACACGGGCCCGACCGGCAGCCCCATCGCTGCGGGCAGCCCCCTCTGGCAACTGGTGCCCGAGCTGGCCGTGACCGCAGCCGACCTCGTGTTCGACAAACAGCGACCAAGTGCCTTTCACGGCACAGCCCTCGATAGTTGGCTGCAGCAGCGCGGGGTACAAACCCTGCTCGTCACCGGCATGAAGACCCAGTACTGCATCGATACCACCTGCCGGGCGGCGGCGGATCTCGGCTACGCCGTGGTGCTGGTGAGCGATGCCCACACCTGCATGGATACCCCGCAGCTGGCCGCCCCCCAGATCATCGCCCATCACAACGCCACCCTGGCCGGCCCCTTCGTGCGGCTGATGAGCAGCGATGAGGTGTGCGAGGCACTGAGCCACACCCGTCAGCCTGGTTGAGGCGACCCCACAACGAAGAAGGGAGGCCCAGGCCTCCCTTCTTCGTTGACGTGCGCCAGATCTACCCCGGCTGCTGGCATTCGGCGTGGCAGGGGCAGGTCACCAGATGATCGTTCACCATCCCCACCGCCTGCATGAAGGCGTAGCAGATGGTGCTGCCGACGAAGGTGAAGCCACGCTTCTTGAGCGCCTTGGACATGGCATCCGACTCCGGCGAGGTCGCCGGAATGTCACCGTTGCCCTGGCGCTGGTTGACGATGGGGGCGCCGCCCACGAAGCCCCACAGATAATCGACAAAGTCGATGCCTTCGGCTTCCAGCGCCAGATAGGCGCGGGCATTTTTGATGATCGACTGCACCTTGAGCCGGTTGCGGATGATGCCGCTATCCTGCATCAGCCGCTCCACATCCTGCTCGTCGAACTGCACGATGCGCACCGGATCAAAATCCGCATAGGCGCGATGGTAGCTCTCGGTGCGCTTGAGGATGGTGATCCACGACAGCCCCGCCTGCTGGCCGTCGAGGCAGAGCTTGGCAAACAGCTCGCGCGAGTCATGGACCGGCCTTCCCCACTGTTTGTCATGGTATTCAATGTATTCCGGGTCTTTGGTCACCCAGGCGCAACGCAACTCCATTCCCTCTCTCCTGTCATTTCATCCAATCCCCGAGGTCGATGCCAACCCGGGCGCGGGAGTGCCGACAACCCCTCCCGCCCAGGCCCGGCGCAGCGCCATCACATTAATCCGCTGTAATTTCGCCTATTATCCGACCATGCCAGACGGTATACTCCTTCGGTTCACATTCAGCAAATCTTGCTCTGATTTCATTTCGCGCGAAAAAAATTATGCAAAAATTCGATGTCAAAACCTTTCAGGGCCTGATCCTGCAGCTGCAGGACTATTGGTCCCGCCA
The DNA here is from genome assembly GCF_049175815.1 of Aeromonas sp. 600276. Taxonomy (NCBI): domain Bacteria; kingdom Pseudomonadati; phylum Pseudomonadota; class Gammaproteobacteria; order Aeromonadales; family Aeromonadaceae; genus Aeromonas; species Aeromonas sp. 600276. The sequence goes on from NZ_JAAKVU010000023.1 coordinate 17,555, forward strand.
GGGCTGTACCATCATTCAGCCGCTGGATATGGAAGTGGGTGCCGGTACTTCTCACCCCATGACCTGCCTGCGCGCCCTGGGCCCCGAGCCCATCGCCTGCGCCTACGTGCAACCGTCCCGCCGTCCGACTGACGGCCGCTACGGTGAAAACCCGAACCGCCTGCAGCACTACTACCAGTTCCAGGTGATCATCAAGCCTTCCCCCGACAACATTCAGGAACTCTATCTGGGCTCCCTGAAAGAGCTGGGAATGGATCCCGAGATCCACGATATCCGCTTCGTGGAAGACAACTGGGAAAACCCGACTCTGGGTGCCTGGGGTCTGGGTTGGGAAGTGTGGCTGAACGGCATGGAAGTGACCCAGTTCACCTACTTCCAGCAAGTTGGCGGCCTCGAGTGCAAGCCGGTCACCGGCGAGATCACCTACGGTCTCGAGCGTCTGGCAATGTACATTCAGGGCGTCGACAGCGTCTACGACCTGGTCTGGTCTGACGGCCCGCTGGGCAAGACCACCTACGGCGACGTGTTCCACCAGAACGAAGTGGAGCAATCCACCTACAACTTCGAACACGCCGATGTGGAGTTCCTGTTCCACTGCTTCGAGCAGTACGAGAAGGAAGCCCAGAATCTGCTGGCGCTGGAAAAACCGCTGCCGCTGCCTGCCTACGAGCGCATCCTCAAAGCCGCTCACTCCTTCAACCTGCTGGATGCCCGCAAGGCCATCTCGGTCACCGAGCGTCAGCGCTACATCCTGCGCATTCGCACCCTGACCAAGGCCGTGGCAGAGGCATACTACGCCTCCCGCGAAGCGCTGGGCTTCCCGATGTGCCAACGTGGCAGCAACGAGAACAAGCAAGGTTAAGGAACGGACATGGCACAACATACATTTCTGGTAGAGATCGGTACTGCTGAGCTGCCGCCCAAAGCCCTGCGCTCCCTGGCCGAAGCCTTTGCCGACAACTTCAAAGCCGAACTGACCAAGGCCGATCTGGCCTTCGGCGACGTCGAGTGGTTTGCCTCCCCGCGCCGTCTGGCGCTGAAGGTACACGCGCTGGCCGGCGAGCAGCCGAGCAAGAGCGTCGAGAAGCGCGGCCCGGCCGTAGCTCAGGCGTTCGATGCCGAAGGCAAGCCGACCAAGGCCGCCGAAGGCTGGGCCCGTGGCAACGGCATCACCGTTGAGCAGGCCGAGCGTCTGGTCACCGACAAGGGCGAGTGGCTGGTTCACACCGCCAGGGTCGAAGGCCGTCCGGCCAAAGAGTTGTTGGGCGAACTGGTTGCCTCTGCTCTGGCCAAGCTGCCGATCCCGAAAATGATGCGCTGGGGCGACAAAACCATCCAGTTCGTGCGTCCGGTCTTCACCGTGACCCTGCTGCTGGATGGGGATCTGGTGCCCGCTCACATTCTGGGTATCGACTCTGCCCGCACCATCCGCGGTCACCGCTTCATGGGCGAGAGCGAGTTCACCATCGACAACGCCAGCCAGTACCCGCAGATCCTGCAGGAGCGCGGCATGGTGATTGCCGACTTCATGGCGCGCAAGGCCAAGATCAAGGCTGACGCCGAAGCGGCCGCTGCCGCCTTCGGTGGCGTGGCCGATCTGGATGACGACCTGCTGGAAGAAGTGACCGCCCTGGTCGAGTGGCCTGTGGTGCTGACCGCCAACTTCGAAGAGAAGTTCCTGGCCGTGCCGGCCGAAGCGCTGGTTCACACCATGAAGGGTGACCAGAAGTACTTCCCGGTCTACGACAAGAACGGCAAGCTGCTGCCGAAGTTCATCTTCGTCACCAACATCGAGTCCAAAGACCCGAGCCAGATCATCAGCGGCAACGAGAAGGTGGTGCGCCCCCGTCTCTCTGACGCCGAGTTCTTCTTCAAGACCGACCTCAAGCAGACCCTGGCCTCCCGCCTGCCGCGCCTTGAAACCGTGCTGTTCCAGCAACAGCTGGGCACCGTCAAGGCCAAGGTCGAGCGCATCGAGACCGTCGCCGGCTTTATCGCCGAGCGTATCGGCGCCGATGTGGCTCAGGCCAAGCGTGCCGGTCTGCTCTCCAAGTGTGATCTGATGACCAACATGGTCGGCGAGTTCACCGACACCCAGGGTGTTATGGGGATGCACTACGCCCGTCATGATGGCGAAGACGAAGCGGTCGCCGTCGCCCTCAACGAGCAGTACATGCCGCGCTTTGCCGGCGATGCCCTGCCGTCCGGTCTGGTTGCCTGCGCCGTCGCGCTGGCCGACAAGTTCGACACCCTGGCCGGTATCTTCGGCATCGGCATGCTGCCGAAGGGTGACAAGGACCCGTTCGCCCTGCGTCGCGCCGCCATCGGTGCCCTGCGCATCATGACCGAGAAGCAGCTGGATCTGGATCTGGTTGAACTGGTTGAAGAGGCGGTACGCGTCTACGGCAACAAGCTGACCAACCAAACCGTCGTCACCGACGTGGTCGACTTTATGCTGGGTCGCTTCCGTGCCGCCTATCAGGACGAAGGCATCGGTGCCGACGTGGTGCTGGCCGTACTGGCCCGCCGCCCGACCCGTCCGCTCGACTTCGATCGTCGCGTCAAGGCCGTCAGCCACTTCCGCACGCTGGATGCCGCACTGGCACTGGCTGCCGCCAACAAGCGCGTGAGCAACATTCTGGCCAAGGTCGAAGGCGAACTGCCGACTGCCGTCAAACCGGAACTGCTGGTCGATGCCGCCGAGAAGGCGCTGGCCACCCAGGTTGCCGAACTGCAAGCCGAACTGGCCCCGCTGTTCGCTGCCGGTGACTATCAGGCTGCCCTTACCCGTCTGGCCGCCCTGCGCGAGCCGGTCGATACCTTCTTCAACGAAGTCATGGTGATGGCCGACGACGAGGCCCTCAAGGCCAACCGTCTGGCCCTGCTGAATAACCTGCGCAACCTGTTCCTGCAAGTCGCGGATATCTCGCTGCTGCAGTGATGTTGTTAGTCTGAATGAAAACGGCCCCTAGTGGGGTCGTTTTTACGAACGAGTAAATAAATATCCATATAATCCAATCCGTATTTTAATTTTTTAACTTCTTTTTTATTTCATTCAAACCATCCACAACGTCCTTATCAGGATTTGATATACAATATTGTGCGATATATTCGGCTAAAATACTAATATTAACCCCTCGAAAATTGTCCCTACCTGTAGAGTAATTATAAGCACTAACAAACCCAGCAAGCCAACCTCCAGTGTACACGTTAAAATCTTGGACATCTTTATCACTATATGACTCAGCCCATGATTTACAGTTATAATAGCCATACACACTAAATTTGCTGTCAGCAGAAATAGCCATAGTTGATATCAAACAGCATAATCCAACAAAAATCATCTTCATAAATATTCAAACCTCTCCAGATTTATGAATGAAAATATTCTTATAAAAACCAAATTCATTATAAACAAAAAGCATGGCTTGTATTAAGTTAATGAAAAAACACATAAGCAAAAATATTTGAATAAAACCCGGAGATGACATTAAAAAAAGTAGCGCTCCGTAATAAAATGGGGTCATCATAAATAAAAATATAGCTAATGACATAAGTACTCTCATAAGTGAAATAATTATTGCAGAGCTCTCGATGCCGTTAACTTCTTTTTCACTACCAAGTAGTGCCATATCAATCAACTTCCTATTTTTCTTATCTATCGCCATCATGTCCACAAAGCAGAACAAGTTGAGAATATGAGGATATGTTGACATAAGTGACTTGGTTTTTCTCAAAAAGAATAGCTCTCTAGTGCGAGTCATACTCAATGAGCCAAACCATATAAGTAGGAATATTGGCATAGAAATCATCATGATGTTATGGATGCTATATAAAGACACTTTCGATTTAACATCACCAACTGAAAAAGGTAGCTGTAATGGTGTATCAACACCAACTATTTTCAAGCTTCTATTGTCATAGGATAACAAGTCTTGGTTTATAGCCTTCAGGATTTCCTCAACTTCTTTGGTCCTGAACAACTCCATATACTTATCACTTAATGCACTATCAACGTAAAATAAATCAATAATAATACCTATATACATAGACCTGTATATACCTTCAGCAGCAGAATCTAGATCCCCTTTTTGAGGTAAAGCTAGCTTGCTGCGAACATTGTTTACATAACTGAGTTCAAGGCCAGGTGCTTCTGGCTGAGGAGCTTTTTTGACCAATGGTTTTAGCCCTAGTTTTTTCCTCAACTCTATTTCTTTTTTATCTTCTTTGGATTTATTAAAATCAGCATCTCTATTACTATCCTTTCTCATCAAGAAATCAGAGTAGGTAGACTGAATTCTTTTCGCTAATTGTATGTATTCTTTTTTCTCGATAATAAAGTCATTCAACGATATTAACGCCTTGTAATCCTGCTGGTTTTTATCCGTATTAATGGCGAGGCATAGATAGTAAAAAAATATACATACCACAATAACAAAAACACTCGAGTACAACTGACGCTCAAATCGTTTCCCTAAATAAAACAACTGTTCCATATATAATTTCCCAAAAATTAAACTTTACGTTTTTATCTTACATATGTTATACCGTTGAGCCTATCATATAATACCTCCTTCAACTCTGCCCGTAGGTGCGATTAACCGCAGGCGTAATCTGATGTTCGCGTAAATAGATTCTTCCGCCATAACGGCCAGCCGAATTTTCCCCTCCGGCTGGCCGCCTCTGTTGCACGGCAACAACCGTAATCAAAGCCTCTCGTTCGTCCAATTAGGCTGCGCTAATCGAACCTACAGAAAGCGGTGGCTTGCGGGGCATGCCGGTCGGTGCCGAACATCGAGAAGCCCAACATTGACCTTGGGTTGGCAAAACACCCCCCTCATCCCCAACCCTTCTCCCACAAGGGGAGAAGGGGGCAACCCGTAGGTTCGATTAGCCGTCAGGCGTAATCGGACATTCGCGTCAATGGATTCCCCCGCCATCACGGCCTGCCGAAATTCTACCTCTGGCTGGCCACCCCGGTTTCACGACAACAGTTGCAGTCAAAGCCTCTCAATCGTTCAATTACGCTGCGCTAATCGAACCTACAACGGCTTTGCCAACGCGGCGATAATCTTTTCCACGCTCTGGGTGACCGACAGAGTGGCGCTATCCAGTACCAGACGCTCACTGTCCCAGGGTTCATAATCGCGTGTGATCACCGCCTGCCAATCCGGCAATGCCAGCCCCTCGATATCCACCGTCCGGTTCTCGACCCGCTCGCGGTGCAACTTAGGGTTGGAGCAGACCACCTCGACATCGAGACAGGGCACCCCGACCGAGCGGGCGATCTCGTGGTAAGCATCCCGGGTGAGCTGGATGGGGTTAACAGAATCCGTGATGACGATCGAGCCAAGTGCCAGGTTCTCTCTGGCCAGCCCATAGGCAACGAAATAACCGGCCGGCCCCATCTCGTTATCCGCCTGCTCAGCGGCACGAATTGCCTGCTCTATGGTATCGATGCGCAGGTAGACGGCCCTCAACCGCTGGGCCAGAGCCCGTGCTATGGTGCTTTTTCCGCTGCCCGGCAAACCACTGAAGATGATCAGCATGTCCCATTCCCGTGATAAAAGAAGAATCCGAGCCATAGGGTACCGGATTGCCATCGCGCCCACAGCGTCTTGTTCAAGGCTGCACGGGATATGCCCGTCAGCGGACTTCCTTGAGCGATAGCCGTTATCGAATACGCGCGAATATAAGTCTGCCTCTCTACCGATCATCCAAATGCATATGCAGGCTGGCTGCTGCCGATGGATAGCAATAGCCACAAAAATATTTTGTGCGCCCCATTTCTCGTTATTGTACCTCATCAATCAAGCCGTGATTTCTGCCAAAACATGGCTAAATATAAATAACAAAGCATTAAAAACGGATTGTTTTATATGTCCAGCCATCTTTAATGCCATCGCGACAATGAAAAATAGTGACACCCACATTCAAAAACAAACCATTGAAAATCAATAAGTTATTGCCAAATCAAAATAAGCAACCCAAATAATTAAATTGAAAAAAGATATATAGCATCAATATCAGACTTATCTGAATTAAATAGCCATGGCCTTTTCCACCTCTCCATTTTAATTTCCGCCATTCACCTGAAACACACAGATGGAGATGTGTAGAATGATCATAAAAAAGCAGTTCGTTATGTTGGCCGCCTTGTCCACCCTGATGTGCTCTACCAGTGCCTTGGCCACTTACCGGGTCGACGTGCAGTGTCTTGACCAGGTCATGTTGACCGATGTGCATGCCGGTTATATCAAATCGGCCAGTGGCGGCCCCGACGCGGGCAATGCGGTGGTCATCTCATGGGAAAAGAATTATGAGCAGGGCAGCACGAGCTTCCATGTCTTCAAGAACCTGAATGATTACCCCGGCAGGGGCATGTTCGAGATGGCCTTGCTGGCGCTGGAACGCGGCCTGCCGGTCAGCGCCTGGGGCAATGATGCCCAGTGCTCCGGCGGGATTCATCAGCTGAAGATCACCCGCAGCTTCAACCCCTAATCCTGCCGGCCTACCGGCCTACAGGCTGGTGCAATAAATGAAGTGAACACCAAGCCGGGCCAGTCAGCTGCGCCCGGCTTTAACAACCCGCGCGACCGTCGCTTGCCTTGCGCTGCAACATGCGAGGATAGGGTCGCCAGGTATCTCACCCGTTCGCGTCACATCTGCCCCATCGACACATCTGACCCGACCACCACCCGGATAGCCAGTCCGCCGATTTAGTCATATCTTGTCAGGGCGGCTCTGCCAGGGTGACAGGGCCCCTTCACGAGGTGCAACGATGAAACGAGCAATTCAGGCCGCCCTGCTGGCCGTCACCATGGCCGCCGCCGGTGCGCAGGCCGCCGACAAGATCACCACGGTCCCGGTGCAGTTTGCCAAGGGGGCCCACAGCGCCCAGCTCAAGGGCAGCTTCGCGGGCTACGACACCATCCATTACACCCTGGTGGCCAAGGCGGGCCAGACCATGACGGTCAAGATCGGCGGCAGCAGCAACGCCAACTTCAATGTCTTCGCCCCCGGTGCCCAACCCGGTCAGGCCGAGGCGCTGGGCCGCAACGATGGCGATGGCCAGTGGCAAGGCGCCCTGCCCGCCTCCGGCAAGTACCTGATCCAGGTCTATCAGATGCGCGCCTCCGCCCGTCGCGGCGAGCAGGTGCCCCACACCCTGTCGGTCAGCATCCAGTAAGCCCCACCAACGCGATGCCCGAGCAACCACCGTCATGCCCCTCCTGGGCTGGGCATGACGGCGGCCTGCTGGTAGGGTGGAGCCATCAATTAATCAACGACCGAGACACTATGCAACGCAAGACCCTGACCCTGCTGCTGGCCAGCCATCTGCTGGTGGGCGCCGCCGGCTTTGCGGCCGGCATCTATGCCCTGCCGATCCTGATCGCCCCGCCCGCCCCCGCCAACGAGCAGGTTGCCGCCCGGCAGGCTCAGGCCAGCTTTCACGGCACCTTTCGCCGGGATCTGCAAGACAGCGACCGGCTGCACTGGGGTGAGGGGCAGGTCAGCATAGGGCCCGATGCCATCAGCCTGATGGGCAGGCTGGCGCCTGGCCCCGACTACCAGCTCTACCTGTCGCCCACCTTCGTCGAGACCGAGGCCGACTTTGCCCGCCAGAAGGAGAAGATGGTGAAGATCGGGCCGGTGAAGACTTTCGACAACTTTATCGTCCCCCTGCCTGCCGACGTAAACCCGGCCGACTACGACAGCGTGATCATCTGGTGCGAGACCTTCGGCCAGTTCATCACCGCCGCCCGCTACCGCTAGCCATGCGGTCGGTTGCCGACCCCCATAAAAAAACGGCGCCGCAAGGCGCCATTTCGTCTCTGTCTGCTGCATCAGCCCGGCGGAAAATGGCCGCCAATGCTGATTACGCTGACCTGCTGCAGGGTGCTGTTGATGGTAAAGGCGACCCTGTGCTCCTGACTGAGGCGGATCGTGTAGATCCCCTTGTGCTTGCCACCCAGCTGTTCGTAGTGCATGTCACCCACCTTGTCGGCGGCGTTCTTGGGGTCCGTGCCTCGCACTATCTCCCGCCGCCACTCGTGGTATTTGCTCATGGCCGACGCCGTCACGGCTACGTGCTTGTCCTTGTTGTAGAGGATGCGAGGTTGCGAATCATCGATAGTCCATGCCATAGCCAGCTCCTATTTTTGGCTCCAAAAAGAACCAAACTATAGTGCACACCCGCCAGCCGGCCAGCCCGCCCAACCCCAACCTGTCTGTCTAAGTCACAATCTGGCATGCAAAACGGCGCCATCAGGCGCCGTTTTTTGTCGCAGCCTGCCGCGGCAGACCGGGGAGATTCAACCCCTTCAGCCGGTATAGACCGGCAGCAGGCCCGCCATGTTGAGCAGGTGGAAGGCGGCGGTCAGCACCCCGAACAGGAAGACGCCGACGATCATCGGCATGCCGCCCGGTGCGCGGAAACCCTCGTCCTTGCCCTCCTGCTTGCCGGCCCGCACCTTCCAGGCCAGCAGCGCCGGGATGATGCAGGTCCACAGGGTGGCCACGGCGCCCGCGTAGCCGATGGCCATCAGGAAGCCGAACGGGAACAGCAGGGAGAGCAGCAGCGGCGGCAGGAAGGTGGCGGCCCACGACTTGGCGCGGCCCTGGCGGCTGTTGTCGAACTTGAACAGATCCGCCAGATAGTCGAACACCCCCAGCCCCACCCCGATGAAGGAGGAGAGGATCGCCGCCATCGAGAAGGCGTTGAGGGCGCTGGCGACCGCCTCGGATTCGATCACCGAGGCCAGCGCCTTGAGCAGCACGTCGACGTTGCCGCCCTGCGCCACCACGGGCCCGAACTCGCTGCGCGGCAGGTTGCCGAACACGCTCACCAGCCAGATGAGGTAGAACAGCAGCGCGATGGCAGTGCCGCCGAGGATGGCGTAGCGGGCGCGGCGCTCTTCACCGTAGTAGGCGCGCATGGACGACACCGAGTGGTGATAGCCGAACGAGGTGAGCGCCACCGGCAACATGGCCAGCGCATAGGGGGCATAGCTGGCGTGCTGGCTCAGGGTGTCGAACAGCAGGGTCGGCTTGATGTTGATGGAGAGCCCGGAGATGCCGAACACGAAGCTCAGCCCCATGGCGATGACCAGCACCACGGAGATGCGATCCACCGCCCGGGTGGAATGCCACACCAGGCCGGAAAAGCCCAGGGTAAACAGGATGGAAGCCCACTGGCTGCCGATGCCGGTCATGCCGTCTATGATGAGGCCGGCCGAGGTGATGTAGGCGTAGAGCAGGATGCCGCCGACGAAATAGACGGTGAGGTTGTTGAAGGCGTTGACCTTCTCCCCCAGCAGCTCACGGGTGACGGTATCGAACGACACGCGCAGCGGATAACCCTGATAGGACTCCAGCAGCATCCAGCCGGAGACTGTCATCACTATCATGGTCAGGGTGATGGCCAGTACCGACCAGAGGGTCCAGGCACCTGCCCCCGCACTCGGCAAACCCAGCATGCCAGCCCCGACACAGACGCCGGCAATGATGCATGCCCCGCCTACCAACGATGGTTTCTGTCCCATTTACTTCTCCAAAGACGATTGTGGATCTGATCGCGACCGCGGACCGTTGCATTTGCTACGCCGGTTGTCATGGTAGATCGCGCTCATCTAGGTGCCGGCGCCCGGCGCTGGCTGCTTCGAAGGGGAAGCGAGGTGCGCTCAGGGCTGACTGCCGGCCCGGCACGGCTGCAGAGCCGCCATGTCGGGGAAGGGACTTTACCCTGCTCCCCCTCAGGTATCAAATTTGGGTGCATTTTCAGGCAGCCCGGCCCCTTTGGGCAGACCGCCTTTGACCGGCGTGTCGGTACTCAATGGGTCAGCTGCGGCAACAGTTGCAGCAGCTGAGCCCGCACCTCGAGTGGCGTCTGGCTGACCCAGATACCCAACAGGCCGTAAGCGAGCAGCGGCAGCACCAGCAGCAACAGGCAGAGCAGCCCCAGCAAACGTGGAGGGCTGAGCCGACGCCGTGGCGTGCCCAAATGCAGCGCATCGGCCCGCTTGGGGCAGGCGGCCACGCAGCTCAGGCAGCTGGTGCACTCGAGGCTGCGCACCGCGATGAGCTGGTGCACCTGGATGCGCGACGGGCAGGCCCGGCTGCACTTGTCACAGTCGTGGCCTGCACTGCGCAGGCAGCGGGCCGGGTCGCGGCGGATGCGCAGCACCGTCAATAGACCGAGCAGGGCGAGCCAGGCGCCATAGGGGCAGAGGTAGCGGCAAAACCCTTGCCGGAAGGTGGCGGTGAGCAGCAGCACCCAGCAAAGGCACAGACCCGAGATCAGAGTCAGGTTGAAGAAGAAGGCCCCCATCTTCATGTCCGCCGCCTGATGGTAGGGGCTGGTGAAGTAGCCGGGCAGGGCGGCGCCTGGCACCGCGATCAGCACGATGAACAGCAGGAAAGCGAGCACCATGAACTTCTGGCCGCGCAACACGACATCGAGCCAGCGCGGCGGGGTCCACTCCCCCGGCAACAGGCGACTGCGCAGGCCGTGCAGCCACTCCCCCACCAGCCCGAGCGGGCAGAACCAGGCACAGAATGCCCGTCCCAGCAGCAGGGCCGACAACGAGAGCACCAGCACAGTCACGGTAGCCGCCGGATGGTGCGGATCCACCAGCCCCTGCCCGAGCCAGGCCCGCAGCCCGAGCCCGCCGGCGATGGGCAGGAAGCCGTCCACCACGTCAGGGCGCACCAGCCAGGGGCTCATCCCCTGCCCCAGCTGCCAGACATGCAGGCCGTACTGCAGCGTCACCAGCCCCCAGCAGAGCAGCAGCAGCTGGCGCGTGCGTGCCCTCAGCCACTGGCTGTCGAGCGCCTCGATGGCGGGCAGCGGCCGCCGCTGGTGCCAGAGGGCAAGCGCGGCGGCCACCAGCCCCACGCCGAGCCAGAGCAGGCTGTCCGCCGCCAGCAACCAGAGCATGAACAGCAGGCCGAGGGCAAGACGCCACTGCCAGCCCGATCGCGCCTGCCACGCCAGCAGCACCAGATAGGCCAGGCCGGCGGCCATGGTCACGGCTTCGATCACGCTCATGTTTCCCTCACTGCCTCATCCACCACTGGCGGCAAGGATAACGGACATCTGAGTTGACTATTTTGATCTGCATGGGCAGAGAGGGACATTTGCGCCCAATGCCCCTCCCCATGTTTGGCCCTTATGCCTTGCGGCTGTTGAACAGCGGCTGGTCGGATTCGGCCTGCTCGGCCCAGAAGTGGATGTTGAAGCGGGCATCCTCCGACAGCTCGACCCTGTGCCAATACTGGGGCGGGCTGGTAGCAAACTCCCCGGCCCGGATCACCAGGCTTATCTCGGGCTCCTCGGCCTGTTCGTCCGCAAAACCGTGATAGGTGACGGTGCCCTCCATCACGCAGAGCTGGCCGAACACCCCGGCCGCGGTGTTGTGGTGGGTGAGCAGGGCCTGGGGCACATTCTGGCGGGTGAAGAAGGGGGTAGAGCGACGCACCACCCAGTGAGACGGTATCAGTTGCATGGCCATATCGGTTCTCCTCGAGTGGCCGGGTCGACCCGGCCGGTGCAATGAAAAGGGTTAACGGGGCAGCTGACGCAGCAGCGGGAAGGCGGCACTCATCTGGTCGCCCCCCACCACGAAACCGTACAGCTCGCCGGCTTCATCACGCGCCTCGGCCACCATGCCGTGGCTGTTCCAGCGGCACTGCCAGACGAGATCCTCGCCCTTGGTGCGGCCGGCCAGTTGCAGCGGGTAGCGCGGCGTCTTCACCTTCACCAGCATGGGCGGCAGGGTCAGCGGGGTCGGCGTGCCGAGCAGGGTGCGCGCCAGCGCATTGGCTCCCAGCACTATGGGTTGCAGGAAGGGGAGCAGCTGACCTTGCCACTGCACGCAGTCCCCCAGCGCGAAGATATGGGGGTCGCTGGTCTGCAGCCGATCGTCGACCAGGATGCCGCGCGCCACTGCCAGCCCGGCCCCACGGGCCAGGGCCAGATTCGGCCGCAGGCCGATCGCGGCGATCACCAGATCCTGCTCGCTGACGCGCCCGTCACTCAGGGTGACGCGCCAGCCATCGCCCGGCTGGGCATCTATCCTGGCGAGACCTGTCCCGAACTGCAGGCTGACCCCCTGGCTGCGCAGCGCCTGTTGCAGTGGCTGGGTCAGGGTGGCGGGCAGCAGGGCGCTGAGCGGGCTGTCAGCCAGATCCAGCAGGGTGACCTCGCGGCCATCGCTCGCCATGTCCATCGCCAGCTCGCAGCCGATGAGGCCGGCCCCCAGCACCAGGATGCGGCGGGCCTGCTGGATTGCCCCCTCGGCGGCGGCATACTCCTGCTGGCTGTTGAGGGTGACCAGATGTTCGCTGCCCGGCAGCTCGGGGCGTACCGCACTGGCGCCGGTGGCCAGCACCAGCCGGCCATAGGGGAATTCCCCCTGCTCGGTCAGCACCAACCGCCGGGCTGGGTCGATGCCGAGCACCGGGCAGTGGGGTAGCAGCGCGATGCGCTGCTGCTCGGCAAAGTCGCGGCCGCTCTGGCGGGTCATGGCTGCGGCGGCGCAGCCCCGGCTCACCACGTGGCTCAAGTCCGGCTTGTTGTACTCGTCGCCGCTGTCGGCGGTGATGAGGCGGATGGGCTGCTCGGTGTCCAGCTTGCGCAGGCTCTTGACCAGCTGCTGGGCGGCGAAACCGCTGCCGATCACCACTATTTCCCGGCTGATGCCGACGTCACTCTGCGTTGCTGCGTTCATACACAGGCCTCCACGGCACAGGGTTCAAATACCTCCTTGCCGATGCCGCAACCCGGGCAGAGGAAGCTGTCCGGCACCTGGGCCCAGGGGGTGCCCGGCGCAACCAGCTGATCCGGCTCGCCCTGGGCCGGGTCGTAGACCCACTGGCAGACGGTGCAGAGCATGGCCTGGTCGTCATCCCACTCGGCGACAGCCGCTGCGGCTTTCGGCTCAGCAGCGGGCATCAGGGGGGCAGGCGTCACGGCTGTCTGAGTTGTGGTGATCGGGCGGGGCGCGTCCAGCGGATGCAGCGCCCACTGACGGGCGAGCTGGCGGCCGTGCTCGCGGCATTCCGCCAAGGCGGAACCATCCGGGCGCCACTTGGCCTTGAGGGAGATGCTGATGTCAAAGCCCGCATCCATCAGCCGGGTCTGGATCCGGTCCACCGCGCCGCCGGTCCAGCCGTAGCTGCCGAAGGCCGAGGCCCGCTTGTTGCGAAAACGCAGGCCGGTGATCTCTTCGAGCATGCCCGCCACCTTGGGCATCATGACGTTGTTCATGGTGGAAGAGCCCACCAGTATCCCCTTGGAGCGGAACACCTGGGTCAGGATCTCGTTCTTATCGTGGCGGGCCACGTTGTAGATCTTCACCGCCACACCCGGGTCCACCTCGTGGATGCCCTGGGCGATGGCATCGGCCATCATGCGGGTGTTGTTGGACATGGAGTCGTAGAACAAGGTGATGCGGTCTTCCTGATAGTGGTCGGCCCACTCCAGGTATTTCAGGATGATCTGGGTGGGGTCCTCACGCCAGACGATGCCGTGGGAGGTGGCCACCATGCTCACCGGCAGGTTGAAGCCCAGCACTTCCTTGATCTTGGCGGTCACCAGCGGGCTGAAGGGGGTGAGGATGTTGGCGTAATAGCGCTGGCACTGCTCCATCAGCTCGGTCTGATCCACTTCGTCGTTGAACAGGTGCTCGTCGCAGTAGTGCTGGCCGAAGGCGTCGTTGGAGAAGAGCACCGCATCCTCTGTCATGTAGGTCATCATGCTGTCGGGCCAGTGCAGCATGGGGGTCTCGATAAATACCAGCTGCTTGCCGTTGCCGATGTCCAGGCTGTCCCCTGTCTTGACCGGGTGGAAGTTCCACTCCGGGTGGTGATGATGGCCAGTGATGGAGTCGATGGCGTTGTGGGTACAGTAGATGGGGGTGCCGGGGATGCGGGCCATCAGCTCGGTCAGGGCGCCGGCGTGATCCTCCTCGGCGTGGTTGATCACCACATAGTCGATGGCGGCGAGATCGATCTCCGCCGCCAGGTTCTGCACGAACTCGCGGCTGAACTTGTGATCGACGGTATCGATCAGCACGTTCTTCCCTTCGCGGATGAGATAGCTGTTGTAGCTGGTGCCCTTGTGGGTCTTGTACTCGGTACCGTGGAAGTCGCGTACCTCCCAGTCCCGTTGGCCGACCCAGTGGATGTTGTTCTTGACGTGAATGCTCATCAGGCAGTTCCTCGAATGCAATAGTGTATGTTCGACTGAACCAGCTATTGCAGCGGACGTGCCAATATGTAACTTGTTGTTTTTAATAGATACACACATCTATCATTGTCATTTAGACAGCCTCTCTTTATAGTCAAAATCACAAACACACTGTCATTTGGACAATCATCGTGATCTCAACCGACAGCCTGGCGCGCATCGCCCTCGACCTGCAACTCGGCATCTCCCATCAGGACCGCTTCCACCGCCTGATCCAGAGCGTGCGCAGCCTGCTGAACTCGGATGCCTCGGCCCTGCTGCGCTACGAGGGGGGCCAGTTCATCCCGCTGGCTATCGACGGCCTGATGCAGGACGTGCTGGGGCGCCGCTTCGCCCTCAAGGATCACCCGCGCATGGAGGCCATCGCCCGCGCCGGCGACGTGGTGCGCTTCCCTGCCGACAGCAGCCTGCCCGACCCCTATGACGGCCTGCTGCCGGATCACGACGACTTCAAGGTGCACGCCTGCATCGGCCTGCCGCTGTTCTCGGATCAGGCACTGATCGGCGCCCTGACCATAGACGGCATGAACCCGGCCCAGTTCGACGCCATCAGCGACGAGGAGCTGAGGCTGGTGGGCGCCCTAGCCGCCGCCGCCCTCAACAACGCCCTGCTGCTGGAGCGGCTCGCCCGCCAGAGTAGCGAGCCGCTGGTCCCCGGCACCCGGCCCGGCCCTGAGCAGCCGGAGATGATCGGCCAGTCCCCCGCCATGGCCCGGCTGCGCCATGAGATCGAGGTGGTGGCGAACTCGGAGCTGAACGTGCTGATCCTGGGGGAGACCGGGGTCGGCAAGGAGCTGATCGCCAAGGCGGTGCATCGCGGTTCCCAGCGCGCCAAGGCCCCGCTGGTCTACCTCAACTGCGCCGCCCTGCCGGAGTCGGTGGCCGAAAGCGAGCTGTTCGGCCACGTGAAGGGGGCCTTCACCGGCGCCATCCACAACCGGGCGGGCAAGTTCGAGCTGGCGGATCAGGGCACCCTGTTCCTCGACGAGATCGGCGAGCTCTCCCTGCCGCTGCAGGCCAAGCTGCTGCGGGTGCTGCAATACGGCGATCTGCAGCGGATCGGCGACGACACCCCGCTCAAGGTGAACGTGCGCATCCTGGCGGCCACCAACCGGGATCTGAAGCAGGCGGTGGTCGAGGGGCAGTTCCGGGCCGACCTCTACCACCGGCTGAGCGTGTTTCCGATCCACGCCCCGGCGCTGCGCGAGCGCCCCGGCGACATTCCCCTGCTGGCCGGTTATTTTTGCGAGCGCTGCCGGCTCAGCCTGGGGCTGGAGCGGCTGCGCATCCAGCCACAGGCGCTGCAGCTGCTTGAGCGCCACGACTGGCCCGGCAACGTGCGGGAACTCGAGCATGCCATCCACCGCGCCGCCGTGCTGGCGCGGGCCGAACAGGGCAGCCAGGCCCCGACCCTCGCCAGCCATCACTTCAACCTGGCGGCCGCCCCCCTGCCCCCCTCCACCAGCCCCGCCATGGCGCCAATGACCCCCTTGCCCGGCGGCCTCGGCCTGCGCGCCGCCACCGACGCCTTTCAGCTCGCGCTGATCGAGCAGACCCTGGCCGCCCATGACGGCAACTGGGCCGCCACCGCCCGCGCGCTGGAGCTCGACAGCGGCAACCTGCACCGGCTCGCCAAGCGGCTCGGCCTCAAGGCCTGAGGCGCCCATTCAGGGCCATCAAACAAAAACCCCCTCGCTGGCGAGGGGGTTGGCATATGCAGCAAGATGGGGGGCAGGCTAGCCGCGGGCGCGGCGCAGGTGGTAGTCGACGTGATAGTCGTTGGCATTGCGGAACATGATGGAGTAGTTGAGAAACTCGCCGTTCTCACCGTAGGAGAGCGAGGTGAGCCGCAGGATGGGCGCCCCCTGCTCGATATGCAACAGCTCGGCCATGCGCCGGTCGGCCAGCACGGCGCTGAAGCTCTCGTAGTTGCCGGCGATGGGAAGCTGGCACTCGTTCTCGATGTAGGCGAACTTGGATCCCTCCAGATGGGCCACCGAGAGGGTGCGAAACAGCCGCACCGGCATGTAGCTCTCCTCCACCAGCAGGGCCCGGCCGTCCACCGAGCGCACCCGGTTGGAGAAGTAGACCGGCTCGTTCACCTTGATCCTGAGCTGGCTGGCGATGGCGGGTGGGGCCGGCATGGTGCGAAACTCCAGCACCTCGCTGGTCAGGCTGCGGCCCTGTTCACGCATCAGCTCGGTGAAACCGCTCAGCCCCTTGGTCTCGTGCTGCACGTCCTTCTTGGTCACGTAGGTGCCGCTGCCGTGGCGCCGCTCCACCAGCCCCCACTCGATCAGCATGTCCACCGCCTTGCGCACCGTCATCCGCGATACCCCGAACTGACTCGCCAGGGTTTTCTCGCTCGGCAGGACATCCCCCACCCGGCAATCCGCCCCGTTGACCCGGATACGCAATCGATCCGCCACCGATTTGTAGATCACTGCTAGACCTCTCTTTACCCAGCCGGGGTGGCGGCCCATTTGCTCGCCTTTATTTAAACCAGCTGAAAATAAACAATTTTAAATTCAAATAACCCGATAAAAACGTCACAAAAACAAGACGTACAACAATATCGCAAAATTTAGATCTCTTTGTCTAAATAAGTGCATGCGCCGGATCACATAACCACCACATATTTCATGAGGGGGTTATCGCTTGTTGTTAGGTTCAATTCAGCAACACGACAACAGCAGTCAGACAATTCTCTAATAAAAAGGGACGCTATATGCTCAGTCAAATTCAACGTTTTGGCGGAGCAATGTTTACGCCTGTATTACTGTTTCCATTCGCAGGTATGGTGGTAGGCATTGCAATCATGCTGAAAAATCCCATGTTCGTGGGAGAAACGCTAGCCAATCCTCAGGGACTGTTTTTTCAAATAGTTCATATTATTGAAGAGGGTGGCTGGACAGTATTTCGAAATATGCCGCTGATATTTGCCATCGGCCTGCCGATCGGTCTGGCAAACAAGGCTCAGGCCCGCGCCTGCCTCTCCGTGCTGGTCAGCTTCATGACCTGGAACTACTTCATCAATGCCATGGGGATGACCTGGGGCGACTATTTCGGGGTCGACTTCAACCAGGCGGTCGGTGGCGAGAGCGGGCTGGCCATGGTGGCCGGCATCAAGACCCTGGATACCAGCATCATAGGTGCCATCGCCATCTCCGGCATCGTCACCGCCCTGCACAACCGGTTGTTCGACCGGCAACTGCCGGTCTTTCTCGGCATCTTCCAGGGCAGCTCGTTCGTCACCATAGTCGCCTTCTTCGTGATGATCCCCTGCGCCTGGCTGACCCTGCAGGGCTGGCCCAAGGTGCAGATGGGCATCGCCTCCCTGCAGGAGTTCATGCTGGTCTCCGGCCCGCTCGGCGTCTGGGTTTACACCTTCCTTGAGCGGATCCTGATCCCGACCGGCCTGCACCACTTCATCTACGGCCCCTTCATCTTCGGCCCGGCCGCGGTGGAAGGCGGCATCCAGCTCTACTGGGCCCAGCACATGCTGGAGTTCAGCCAGAGCACCCGGCCGCTGATCGAGCTGTTCCCCCAGGGCGGCTTCGCCCTGCACGGCAACTCCAAGATCTTCGGGGCCATGGGGATTGCACTCGCCATCTACGCCACCGCCGCCAGGGAGAACAAGGCCAAGGTGGCCGGCTTGCTGATCCCGGCCACCCTGACCGCCATGCTGGTGGGGATCACCGAGCCGCTCGAGTTCACCTTCCTCTTCATCTCGCCCCTGCTGTTCGCCATCCATGCCCTGCTGGCTGCCACCATGGCGACCGTGATGTACCTGTTCGGGGTCGTCGGCAACATGGGCGGCGGTCTGCTCGACCAGTTCCTGCCGCAGAACTGGATCCCCATGTTCCACAATCACGCCGGCATGATGTTTACCCAGATTGCCATCGGGCTGACCTTTACCGGGATCTGGTTCCTGATATTCCGCACGCTCATTCTGAAATTCAATTTGAAAACCCCGGGGCGGGATGAAAGCGAAATAAAACTGTATTCCAAGGCCGATTATCAGGCCGCCAAAAAACAGCGTGGCCATGATATTGCCGGCCATATCCTGGCGGCGCTCGGTGGCGCTGAAAATATCAACAGTCTGAACAACTGCGCCACCCGGCTGCGCATATCGCTACGCGATGCGGACCTGGTGGCACCAGATGATGCTTTCAAACAATTGGGTGCCCACGGCGTGGTCCGCCACGGTGACAGCATCCAGATCATTATCGGTCTGCATGTGCCCCAGCTGAGGGAAAACATGGAGAGCCTGATGAACAACCCCTCCTCCTCTTCTTTCGTAACGGAGTCATGATCATGAAAAAATTCTCTGTCGTCATTGCCGGCGGTGGCAGCACCTTTACCCCGGGCATCGTTCTCATGCTGCTGGAGAACCAGCACCGCTTCCCGCTGCACGAGATCAAGTTCTACGACAACGATGGTGCCCGCCAGGAGGTGATCGCCGAGGCCTGCCGCGTCCTGCTCAAAGAGAGAGCCCCGGACATTGCCTTCAGCTACGGCACCGACCCCAAGGCGGCCTTCAGCGGGGTGGACTTCGTGATGGCCCACATCCGGGTCGGCAAGTACCCCATGCGCGAGCTGGACGAGAAGATCCCCTTGCGCCATGGCGTGGTCGGCCAGGAGACGTGCGGCCCCGGCGGCATCGCCTACGGCATGCGTTCCATCGGCGGCGTGCTGGAGCTGGTCGACTACATGGAGCAGTACTCGCCGGATGCCTGGATGCTGAACTACTCCAACCCGGCCGCCATCGTGGCCGAGGCGACCCGTCGCCTGCGTCCCCACGCCAGGATCCTCAACATCTGCGACATGCCCATCGGCATCGAGGGACGGATGGCCCAGATCGCCGGCCTGCCGTCACGCAAGGAGATGCGGGTACGCTACTACGGCCTCAACCACTTCGGCTGGTGGACCCGCATCGAGGATCTGGCGGGCAACGACCTGATGCCGGCCATCAAGGCCCACGTGGCCAAACACGGCTATGTGCCCAAGCAGGCCAGCCACGCCGAGGCCAGCTGGAACGACACCTTCGCCAAGGCCAGGGACGTGTGGGCTCTTGATCCGGATACCCTGCCCAACACCTATCTGAAGTACTACCTCTACCCGGACTATGTGGTGGCCCACTCCAATCCGGAGCACACCCGCGCCAACGAGGTGATGGAGCACCGCGAGACGCAGGTGTTCAGTGCCTGCCGCGCCATAGTGGCGGCCGGCAACGCCGACGCCGGCGAGCTGGAGATCGACGAGCACGCCTCCTACATAGTGGATCTGGCCACCGCCATCGCCTTCAACACCCAGGAGCGGATGCTGCTGATCGTGCCGAACCGGGGCGCCATCCCCAACTTCGACCCGGAGGCCATGGTCGAGATCCCCTGTCTGGTGGGCAGCAGCGGCCCCGAGCCACTGCAGGTGGGCAACATCCCGCTGTTCCAGCAGGGCATGATGGGTCAGCAGGTGGCTGTCGAGAAGCTGGTGGTGGAGGCGTGGATCGAGCGCTCCTATCAGAAGCTGTGGCAGGCGATCACCCTCTCCAGGACGGTGCCGAGCGCCTCGGTGGCCAAAGCCATCCTGGACGACCTGATCGCCGCCAACCAGGAGTACTGGCCGCCCCTGCAATAAACGCGGGCCAAACAAAAACCCCCTCGCTGGCGAGGGGGTTTTCTTGTTGCTGGCTCTGCCGTGGCGCGATCAGCGCAGGGACTTGACCGAGCGGCGAACGATCAGCTCCGGCTGGACTGTCATCGACTCGACTTCCAGCTCCTTGTTGCGGATCCGGCTCACCAGCTGCTGCACCGCCAGCAGGCCGAGTTCGGCCTTGGGGTGGCGAATGGTGGTGAGCGGCGGGCTGGAGAAGCGCGCCATCTCCACGTCGTCATAACCGATCATGGAGATGTCGTCCGGCACCTTGACCCCGGCTTCCCAGGCGGCGCAGATGGCGCCGATCGCCATGGGATCGTCGAAGGCAAACACCGCGGTCGGCCGCGGGGTGAGGGCCAGGATCCGCTGCATGGCATCGAAGCCGCTCTGGCTCTCGTAATCCCCTTCGAAGATCTGCTCGTCTTTCAGGGTCAGCCCCTGTTCGGCCAGGGCATCGCGCACCCCGTCCAGCCGCTGCTGGGTGGTCGGCTTGGCCAGCTGACCGGTGATGCAGACGATGTCGCGGTGACCCTGCTCCAGCAGGTGACGTACGGCTAGGCGTGCCCCGATGCGGGCGTTGTCATTGATGACGTTGGCAAAGTCGCACTCGGTACCCCAGTCCAGCACCACTTGCGGCACATTTTTGTGGATGCGCAGCATGTCGCGCAGCGGGGTATCGATGTCGGTTCCCAACACCAGCAGACCGTCGACCCGCTTCTCCATCAGCATGCGCAGGTAGTGCTGCTGACGGGGCGGCTGGTTCTCGGTGTTGCAGAGGATCAGGCTGTAGCCCTGCTCGAAGCAGTACGCCTCCACCCCCTGCACCACTTCCGCAAAGAAGGGGTTGGCACTGGTGGTCACCAGCATGCCGATGGTCTTGGTCGAGTTTATCTTGAGGCTGCGCGCTACCGAGTTGGGCGCGTAGTTGAGTTCTGCCACCGCCTCAAGCACTTTTTGGGTTGCGTCTTCGCTGACCCGACGGGTGTGATTGAGTACATGTGAGACGGTGGAGATGGATACGCCTGCGCGGGAGGCGACATCCTTGATAGTGGCCATCTCTGTCTCCTGAAGATCAAAGGCGGAACATTAGCAGATTTCCCGAATAAAGGCTTGGTTTTAACGAGTGCTGCCAATGAATTGTCAATGCTGGCTAATCTAGGCGGTCATTTCTATTTGCGCAAACGGATTTTGGTCAAAATGGGAGCAGCGTCAGAGTAAAATATCGTCAGTTTTTTCATCTATCATTTATCGAAAGTGCGCCTTGTTGATAAGATGTTAATTGCCATCATCAGCATCAACCTCTAAATAGATAACTGTAATTAGATATTTGTTTCAAAAAAGCACTATTACCCCCTCTCTGGTTAGTATCTTTAACAGCTTGTTATTGCCCAGCGAGGAATGATAGAACCATACCTATTGCCGGACTGGCGGGATCACGGTTCGGAATGGCACACGGAAAATGAAACAATCCACTGATTAAGGGACGAATCGATGAATAAGTTGAGCAAAATGGCAGTCAGGGCAGCGGTTTCTATGGCCCTGTTCGGATCGGTCTCACTGGTCCACGCGGCGGATACCATCAAGATCGGCATCGCCGGTCCGGTCACAGGCCCGGTCGCCCAGTACGGCGACATGCAGTTCACCGGCGGCAAGATGGCGGTCGAGCAGATCAACAAGGCCGGCGGCATCAAGGGCAAGCAGATCGAAGCCGTCATCTATGACGATGCCTGCGATCCGAAACAGGCCGTGGCGGTCGCCAACAAGGTGATCAACGACGGCGTCAAGTTCGTGGTCGGCCATCTCTGCTCCGACAACACCCTGCCCGCCTCCGACATCTATGAAGATGAAGGCGTGCTGATGGTCACCCCCGCCTCCACCAACCCCAAGATCACCGAGCGCGGCTATCAGCTGGTGCTGCGTACCATCGGCCTGGACAGCGACCAGGGTCCGACTGCCGCCAAATACATCATCGAGCAGGTCAAACCCCAGCGCGTGGCCGTCATCCACGACAAGAAACAGTACGGTGAAGGCATCGCCTCCAGCGTGAAAGCGGCGCTGGACAAGGCCGGCGTCAAGGTGGTGGCGTTTGAAGGCATCACCGCCGGCGACAAGGACTTCTCCGCCCTGATCGCCAAGCTGCAGAAAGAGAACGTCGATTTCGTCTACTACGGCGGCTACCACCCGGAGCTGGGTCTGATCCTGCGTCAGGCCGGCGAGAAGGGCCTCAAGGCCAAGTTCATGGGTCCGGAAGGGGTGGGTAACAAGGACATCTCCGCCATCGGCGGCCCGGCTTCCGAAGGCCTGCTGGTCACCCTGCCGAACAAGTACGACCTGGTGCCGGCCAACGCCCCGCTGGTTGCCGCGTTCAAGGCCAAGGGTCAGGACTCCTCCGGTCCGTTCGTGTGGACCACCTATGCCGCGGTGCAAACCCTGGCTGCCGGTATCGCCAAGGCGGGTGAGGATGACCCGGCTGCCGTTGCCGCTGCCATCAAGGCCGCGCCGGTCGATACCGTGATGGGCCCCCTCAGCTGGGCTCCCAACGGCGACCTGAAAGGGTTTGAATTCGGTGTGTTCCAGTGGCATGCCGACGGTACCTCTACCCAACTCAAGTAATCTGCCGGTCGGGGTGACGTGAGTCACCCCTCCTTTCTTTGCGGGCAAGTACAGGGAACGCAGTATGTCCGAACACTTCCTTTACCTGGTTCAGCAGTTGCTGAACGGGTTAACCATAGGCAGCACCTATGCGTTGATCGCCATCGGTTACACCATGGTCTATGGCATCATCGGCATGATCAACTTCGCCCACGGCGAGGTCTACATGATCGGCTCCTATGTCGCTTTCATGGTGATGGCGGGGCTCATGATGATGGGCATCGACAGCACCTTTCTGCTGCTGGGGGGCGCCTTCCTGGTCAGCATCATCATCACCGGCAGCTATGGCTGGACCATAGAGCGGGTCGCCTATCGCCCGCTGCGGGGCGGCAACCGGCTGATCCCCCTCATCTCCGCCATCGGCATGTCGATCTTCCTGCAGAACATGATGCGGATGGCCCAGGGCTCGCGCGACATCGCCATGCCCACCCTGATCTCCGGCGGCTGGACCCTGGGTGAGGCCGACGGCTTCCAGGCCAGCCTCTCCTGGATGCAGCTCATCATCTTCGTGGTGACCTTCATCACCATGCTGGCGCTGACCCAGTTCATCGGCCGCTCCCGCATGGGCCGCGCCTGCCGCGCCTGCTCGGAAGACATCAAGATGGCCAACCTGCTGGGGATCGACACCCACGTGGTCATCTCCATCACCTTCGTGCTGGGGGCCACCCTGGCCGCCGTCGCCGGCGTGCTGCTCGGCATGTATTACGGAGTCATCAACCCCTACCTCGGCTTTATGGCCGGTCTGAAGGCATTCACAGCCGCAGTATTGGGCGGTATCGGCAGCATTCCCGGCGCCGTGCTGGGCGGCCTGCTGCTCGGTGTGGTGGAGGCGCTGACCGCCGGCTACCTCAGCACCGAATACAAGGATGTGATGGCGTTCGCCCTGCTCATCTTCGTACTGCTCTTTATGCCGACCGGCATCCTGGGCCGCCCGGAAGTGGAGAAAGTATGATGAAACGCCAATTCATTCATGCCTGCATCGCCAGCCTGGTGCTGCTGGTGCTCTCCTTCTGGCTGCTCGGCTTCAAGCTGGAGACCGACGGCACCCGCCTGCTGGTGGTGAGCCGGCTCGACGTGTCGCTGGCCTGGCTGCTGGGCGGTGCCACCCTGGTGTTCTGGTTCCAGATGCTGCGCGGCCAGATAAGCCGGCTGTTCCAGGCCTCCATCAGCGGCTTCTCGGTCGGCTTCACCAAGCTGGTGCTGCCAAGCCCGGAAGAGGCGCCCAAGCTCTATAACCTGACCGCCGTGCTGGTGCTGCTGTTTGCGGTGAGCTGGCCCTTCATGGCCTCCCGCGGCGCCATCGATCTGGCCACCCTCACCCTGATCTACATCATGCTGGGGCTGGGTCTGAACGTGGTGGTGGGCCTCGCTGGCCTGCTCGATCTCGGCTACGTCGGCTTTTACGCGGTCGGCGCCTACAGCTATGCCCTGCTCAACAGCTACTTCGGCCTCAGCTTCTGGGAGTGCCTGCCCATCGCCGGCCTGATGGCGGCCACCTTCGGCTTCCTGCTCGGCTTCCCGGTGCTGCGGCTGCGGGGGGATTACCTTGCCATCGTCACCCTGGGCTTTGGCGAGATCATCCGCATCCTGCTCAACAACATGACCAGCCTGACCGGCGGCCCGAACGGCATCTCCGGCATTCCCAAACCGACCCTGGGAGGGCTGGAGTTCAACCGCACCGTCAAGGATGGCGGCTTCGAAACCTTCCACGAATTCTTCGGCATCGCCTACAACGCCAACCACAAGGTGATCTTCCTCTACCTGATGGCGCTGGTGCTGGTGGTGGCGACCCTGTTCGTCATCAACCGCCTGCTGCGCATGCCGCTCGGCCGCGCCTGGGAGGCGCTGCGGGAAGACGAGATCGCCTGCAAGTCGCTGGGGCTCAACCCCACCATCATCAAGCTGACCGCCTTCACCATAGGCGCCTGCTTCGCGGGCTTTGCCGGCAGCTTCTTTGCCTCGCGCCAAGGCTTCATCAGCCCGGAGTCCTTCGTCTTTATCGAATCGGCCATCGTGCTGGCGATTGTGGTGCTGGGCGGCATGGGCTCCCAGATCGGGGTGGTGCTGGCCGCCATCGTGATGACGGTGCTGCCGGAGCTGGCGCGCGAGTTCAACGAGTACCGCATGCTGATGTTCGGCCTCTTGATGGTGTTCATGATGATCTGGCGGCCACAGGGATTGCTGCCGATGACCCGCCCGCATCTGGAGTTGAAGAAATGAGTACGCATCAGAAGTTGTTGGACGTCTCTGAGCTGTCGATGCGCTATCTGGCCGGATTGCTGGCGGTGACTTGCTCCACCCTGGACTGGGAGCTGAAAAAATGAGTACTCATCAGAAGTTAATGGAAGTCTCTGATTTGTCGATGCGTTTTGGCGGCCTGCTGGCCGTCAACGGGGTCAAGCTGGACGTGGACAAGGGGGAGGTGATCTCCATCATAGGTCCCAACGGGGCCGGCAAGACCACCATCTTCAACTGCCTGACCGGCTTCTACCGCCCGAGCGGCGGCATCATTCGCTACAAGGGCGAGGAGATCCAGGGGCTGCCCGGCCACCTCATCGCCCGCAAGGGAATCGTGCGCACCTTTCAGCACGTGCGACTGTTCAAGGACATGACGGCGGTGGAAAACCTGCTGGTGGCCCAGCACAGGCACCTCAACACCGGCTTTCTCGCCGGGCTGTTCAAGACCCCGGCCTTTCGCCGCGCCGAGCGGGAGGGGCTGGAGCAGTCCGCCTTCTGGCTGGAGAAGGTGGGGCTCAAGGATCTCGCCAACCGCGCTGCCGGCAACCTGGCCTATGGTCAGCAGCGCCGGCTCGAGATCGCCCGCTGCATGGCGACCCGGCCCGAGCTGCTGATGCTGGACGAGCCGGCCGCCGGCCTCAACCCCCACGAGACCGACGAGCTGAACGAGCTCATCTCCAACCTGCGGGACGAGTTCGGGGTCTCGGTGCTGCTGATCGAGCACGACATGAAGCTGGTGATGGAGATCTCCAACCGCATCTTCGTGGTCAACCAAGGTACCCCGCTGGCCCACGGCAAGCCAGATGAAATCCGCAGCAATCCGGCAGTGATCAAGGCCTATCTGGGCGAGTCGTAAGGACAAAAAGATGTTAGAACTTCGCAACGTATCGACCCACTACGGCAAAATTCAGGCGCTGCACGACGTCAGCGTCGAGGTGAAAGAGGGGGAAATCGTCACCCTGATCGGCGCCAACGGCGCCGGCAAGACCACCCTGCTGATGACCCTGTGCGGCGAGCCCAAGCCCAGCAGCGGCTCCATCTGGTTCGAGGGGGAGCAGATAGACTCGCTCTCCACCGCCCGCATCATGCGCAAGGACATCGCCGTGGTGCCGGAGGGGCGCCGCATCTTCGCCCGCCTGACGGTGGAGGAGAACCTGCTGATGGGGGCCTTCTTCGTCGACAAGGCCGAGCAGCGCGGCCTGCTGGATCAGATTTTCACCCTGTTCCCGCGGTTGCACGAGCGACTGGAGCAGCGGGCCGGCACCATGTCCGGCGGTGAGCAGCAGATGCTGGCCATCGGCCGGGCCCTGATGAGCAAACCGCGCCTGTTGCTGCTGGATGAACCCTCGCTGGGGCTGGCCCCCATCGTCATCCAGCAGATCTTCGACACCATAGAGCAGCTGCGCCGCGACGGCATGACCATCTTCCTGGTGGAGCAGAACGCCAACCAGGCGCTCAAGCTGGCCGATCGCGGCTATGTGCTGGAGAACGGCCACGTGGTACTGCAGGACACGGGGGCCGCCCTCTTGGCCAACCCGGCCGTCCGCCAGGCCTATCTCGGCGGCTGACCCATGAGCAGGGCCGACACGGCGCCGGATCACCACAGTTTCTGGCACGATCCGGCCCTGCCCTTCATCGAGGCGCGGGCAGTGCAGGATGGCCGCCGCGTCTGCTACGACAAGCACAGCCACCCCCACTTCTCCATCGGCGCCATCACCGGCGGCCACAGCCACTACCTCAACCAGCGCAGCCGGCAGGAGGTCGGCCGCGGCCACCTGGTGCTGATGAACCCGGAAGAGGTGCACGCCTGCAATCCGATTGCGGATGAACCCTGGTCCTATCTGATGTTCTACCTCGACACCGGCTGGCTGCAGCGCCAGCAGGAAGAGGCGGGGCTGGGCCACGAATTTCGCCCCTTCGACATGACCGCCAGCCGGGACCCCCTGCTCTATCAGGGGCTGTGCCGGCTCCACCGGCAGCTGTGGCAGGAGCCGGAGCCGCTCGCGCGCGAGGTGGCCTGCCACCAGTTCAGCCGTCAGCTGCTGGCCAGACTCACCCCGGCCAGCTGGGACGATCGGCCGCCGCAGCACCTGCAGCGGGCCGCCGAGCTGATGCAGGACGACTGCAGCAGCGCCCTCACCCTCGCGCAATTGAGCGCGGTGGCCGGGCTCACCCCCTCCCACTTCGTACGCAGCTTCAGCCGCCACTACGGCATGACGCCCCACGCCTACCTGCTCGATCAGCGCATCCGCCACGCCCGCACCCTGCTCAGGCGGGGAGAGCCGCTGGCAGAGGTGGCGCTGGCCAGCGGTTTTGCCGATCAGGCCCACTTCCAGCACCAGTTCAAACGGCGGGTGGCCGCCACCCCGGGCCACTACCGCAACCAGCTGACCCGGCCGAGTTAGCGCACCAGATAGACGGCGCAGAGCAGCAGCAACAACGCCATCGCCCGGTTGAACCAGCACAGCCGCTGCGGTACCAGCAGCACCCCCTGCAATCGGCTGCCAGCATAGGCCCAGCAGGCGATGGAGCACAGACAGATGACCAGGTAGAGGCCGCTGAACAGGGCCACCTGCCCCACCCCGCCCGCACTGCCATAGGCCCCCATCCCCATGCTGGCGGCGAGCCAGGCCTTGGGGTTGAGCCACTGCATCAGCGCCCCGTACCAGAAGAAGGGCGCCACCCCGTCGACCCCTTCCACCCGGCCGCTGTCCACCAGCAATTGCCAGGCCATCCAGCCGAGGAAGATTACCCCGCCCCAGCGCAGCAGCTCGGCCGCCGCCGGCCATTGCAACAGGGTGGCGCCCAGCCCCAATCCCATCAGCAACAACAGCAGGATAAACCCCAGGGTGGCCCCGACCACGTGGCGCAGGCTGGCCGCAAAGCCGTGCCTGGCACCGCTGCCGAGGGCGACCAGGTTGACCGGCCCCGGGGTGATGGACATGGCCAGGGCAAACCCGGCCATGGATAACAGCAGACTCGTCTCCATGAATAACGCTCGTATCGGTAAAAGGAGCCCCCAGCCTAGCCGGCACCCCGCCCCGGGTATTGAAGGAAATTGCGATCGGCCCCGGCAATAACCAGACACATTGCGGGCTTAGCGCCGGCACCCGCTTGCGGTAAACTGGCCCTCAATCACCTATTCGCAGGACATGTTAATGGACCAGTTTGCCCATATCAGTGCCCATGATGCCCACCAGAAGCTCAGCGCCGGTGAAGCCCGCCTGGTGGATATTCGCGACCCCCAGTCGTTCGAGACGGCCCACGCGGTCGGCGCCTTCCACCTCACCAACGGCACCCTGGTGCGTTTCATGAACGAGGTGGACTTCGACACACCGGTGATCGTGATGTGCTACCACGGCAACAGCAGCCAGGGCGCCGCCCAGTACCTGCTGCAACAGGGGTACGATGAGGTCTACAGCCTGGACGGCGGCTTCGAGGCGTGGCGCAGGGAGTTCCCGATCCAGGCGGGCGACGCATGATCCAGCTGCTGGTGCTCGACAATGCCCGCATGGCCCAGGCGCTGGTGGACTATCTCTCCACCCTCGGCATCTCGTGCGAGCTGACCCAGTCGGAGTTGGGGGTCACCATCTGGCTGGCGGACGAGCAGCGCCTCGCCCAGGCCCAGCAGGAGGTGAAGCGCTTCCTGGCCGAGCCGAGCCACCCCCGCTACATGGAGGCCTCCTGGCAGTCCGGCCGGGCCGATGCCCGCATCGACTACAGCAAGGGGATGAGCGACCCGGTCACCGACTTCCTCCATCAGGCGGGGCCGCTGACCCTGGTGGTGATCATCGCCTGTCTGGCCATCTACGGGCTCGACGCCATCGGCCTGCCGATCTTCGACGAGCTGGCCTTTCACCCGACCCTGGCCCAGTTCACCGACTGGCAGGCGTGGCGCTACTTCACCCCGGCCTTCATCCACTTCTCGGTGCTGCACCTGGTGTTCAACCTGCTGTGGTGGTGGTATCTGGGGGGCCAGATCGAACAGCGACTCGGCAGCGGCAAGCTGCTGATCCTGCTGCTGGTAGGCGCCGCCCTGCCCAACCTGACCGAGTTTTTCGCCAGCGGCCCGCTGTTTGGCGGCCTCTCCGGGGTGGTCTATGCCCTGCTCGGCTACTGCTGGCTGCGCAGCAAGTTGCAGCCGGCCTGCGGCCTCACCCTGCCACCGGCGCTGATGGGCTTCATGCTGTTCTGGCTGGCACTCGGTTTCTTCGATCTGCTCGGCACCCGTACCGCCAACATGGCCCACCTGGCCGGCCTGCTGGTCGGCCTGCTGCAGGGCTGGCTGGACAGACACCACCAGCCTGCCTGAGTTGCTGCAATCGGCTCGGCAGCCAATACGTCTGCTGATCTGGCCCACCCGGCTACGAGTGCTATACACGAAAAAAAACGCCGCCCCGAGGGGCGGCGTTTTTATTGGCCGACTGGCTTACTGCTTGAGCAGGGTGGGATCGGTCACCTTGACCGCAGTGCCGCCGCTCATGAAGAAGCTGGCGAACTCGGACTGCATCTCGGTGGTCACGTCGCCGCTCGGATCGAAGTTCTCGTCCGGTGCCAGCAGCGAGCTGTGGCCACCAGCCACGAAGCGGGCCGCGTTGTGGCTGGCCGCACCGGTGGCGGTCAGCGGTTGCAGCGCCAGCACCTTGAACAACGGCTCGGTGCCGCCCAGCGGAGCGGAGGCGATGCTGTTCGGGATCACCTGATCCGACAGGCTCAGCGCGCCATCACCGACGATCTCGGTGGCGAACAGCGGGAAGTCGCTCTTGATGCCGCTGCCGAGGTTGATCGGGTCAGCCGAATCCAGTACCGACTGGGCCGCGAAGCTGTAGCTCTGCAGCGTGCTGGCCGCAGCGGCCTGCTGGGTGGCGCTCAGGCTCGGCAAGAACTCGTTGACGAAGCAGGTCGGCACCTCGGTCTTGCAGCTGGGGGCGTAGGCGGTAAAGCCCGCTTTCAGCTCGGCACTGCCGCTGGTCAGCACGCCCATCTTGATGGTCGGACCGAAGGTCGGCGAGTTCAACAACAGCGGCGCTATGCCGCCACCCGGCATGGCCAGGCCACCGGTATCGAACCTGAACAGGGCATCCGCCTGGGCATTGCCGATGGACTGGTTGGCGACCGCCAGCAGGTTGGTGCCGGAGATGGCACCCAGGGAGTGGCCGAGGAAGTGCACCTTGAGGCTGCCGGCGCTGCCGATGGCACCCTTGGCATTGGCCAGACCGACCGCCAGACGCAGGCCCAGCAGATCCGCCACGCTCTGTTTCAGGTTGTCGCGGGCCACGGTCAGGTAACTCAGGTTCAGATACGGGGTCGGGTTGTCGGAGGTGGTGACTGTGTCCATGCTGCCGCTCAGGGCAAAGCCGCGCTCGCCGTGCAGCGGGTGATCGATCACCACCAGCGCCACCTTCTTGCCTGCCTGCATGCCTGCATAGATCTGGCCCAGCGCCAGCGCATAGGCGTTCTCTTTCACCGAGGTGACGCCGTGCTGATAGATGATCACGTCGGTGATGGTGTTGAGGGCATCCTTGGCGAAGACGCGCATCGGCACCGACTGCACCTCTTCCAGCATGGGCAGCGGGTTGAAGCGGCCGATGTTCTGCTCGGCATCCAGCGGCTTGCCGCCGGAGGTGAGAGTCACCCCGATCAGCTTGCTCGCCTCGGCCAGCAGCTCGCTCTGGCGGGTCGGATCGGCAATCAGCGTCGCCAGCAGGGCCGGGTCCACGCCCGCGCCCACCAGCCCGGCGATCACTTCGCTGTCGGACGCTTTCAGGGCATTGGCGATGGCGTAAAGGCTGGGGATGGCGCCGTGCCAGGACTGGGTCTTGGCCTTGTCCCAGGAACCGGCGGTGGCCGGCGAGGAGAGGAAGTAAGGCAGCTTGACGGTACCGGTATAGACAGTGGTCAGCTGGGCCAGCCCGTTGAGCGGGGCGCCAGGGCCGAAGGCGGTGGCCAGCGCATCTTTCTGCTCCTGCGGCAGGAACGCCTCGGCGTCCAGCTGGGTCAGGAAGGGGTTGCTGCCGGTCACGGCCAGGGTATAGGTACCCGGCAGGCTGGTGTTGCCCTTGGCATCCTGCTTCCACAGGGCGGCCGCGTCCAGGGTCGGGCTCTTCAGCACGGATGCCGCCGCCCCTTTCACCGCCACCAGCACATCGGCACCGGACTGGGTACCGAACCAATCGGAGAAGATGACGTGATCGGTGGAGACGCCGGTGGCGGCCTTGAACAGGCCCTCCTGCAGGGCGATCAGGCCGTTGATGGTCTGCTCCTGGGCATTGCTGCCGACGTTGTTCTTGTAGTTGCCGTAGTCGCTGCCGGCCTTGACCGCGTTGCCGTTGCTGTCCTTGAGGGAGTCGGTGGCCACGATCATGTAGTAGGAGGAGGGGTTCAGCGGTTTCATCGGCACCAGATTCAGCTTGCCAGCCGAGGCGGCCACCACGAAGTCCGTCCCGTAGGTCAGCACCTTCTTCACGCCGCTCGGACGCAGGGCTGTGCTGTCAAAACTCAGCTCCAGCAGGTAGAGCGGGGCCACCGAGGCGGCAAACTCGGCGGCCGCCGGTGCCTGGACAGTGATGCCGGACGAGGTGACGGGCACGATTTGGATGGCCTGGGTCGTGGACCAGCCATCCAGGGTCGACATGGCCGACACCGGGTTGGAGAGATCCGCCGTTTCGGTGGAGAATTTCAGGGTGCCATCGCTGGCGCGGGCCGCCAGGGCACTGGGGCGCACTGCGTTGGAACCGGTCAACAGATAGTCGAGATAGCTGGAGGTGTCGCCTTTGTTATCGTCACTGCCACCACAGCCGGCCAGCATAGCACTGACGACTGCGGCATAAATTAGCTTCTTTTTCATATCCTTATCTCTTTTTAGTTGTTATCCATGAAATGCTGACGGCGTTGGGTAAAAACCCGACCGGTACATCTTAACAGCAACGCAACAATTATTAAGTAGCTGGTCGGTCATCTGATCTGCTTTTTTTGTGTACAGCATCAAGGAATTGGAATAGAAACGGGACTCGATAGGTTAACAGCTTCATCCCGGATACCAGACCCGACCAGCGGTCACTTGTACGCCAGATGGCAAAAAGCGACCCCCGATCTCGGCAAAGCGGATCAATTGCCGGTAGAATGGCGCATTGCTTAAGGAGAACCACATGATCGACCCGAAGAAACTGGAAGAGATCGCCAAACAGGTGCACAACTCCCTGCCGCCCGGCATTCGCAGCATGGGCGAAGAGGTGGAGAAGAAGATCCGTCAGGTGCTGCAGTCCCAGCTCGGCAAGCTGGATCTGGTCAGTCGCGAAGAGTTTGACGTGCAGACCAAGGTGCTGCTGCGCACCCGCGAGAAGCTGACCGCCCTCGAGGCCAAGCTGGCCCAGCTCGAGCAGCAGCTCGGCGCCAAGGGCGAATAACACCGCCCCCATAAAGCAAACCCCAGCCAGGCTGGGGTTTGTTGTTTCTGGCCTGCCGCAAAGCAAACGGCGGCAGGCAGATCTAGCGAGGCACTCCCGGCCAATCCATGGGGCCCGGGCTCATGCCGAACTCAGATGAATTCGTAGGCGTCGCCGAAGATACGCTCCGGCTCGGCCCCCAGGATCTTGAACTCTTCCCGCGCCGCACCCGCCATCTCGAAGCGGCCGGCCACATAGATGTCGTAGTCGTGCAGGCTGACGAAGTCATCCATGATGGCCTTGTGCACCAACCCGGTCTTGCCGGCCCAGTCGCTCTCCGGCTCCTGCACCACAGGGATGTAGGTAAGCGGGGCGTAGTCGCGCTCCCACTGCTGCATCTGCTCCTGCTCGTAGAGCCAGTGCGCCTGGCGCACGCCCCAGTAGAAGAACACTGGGCGCTTGCTGCCGCTGTCGATCAGGTATTCCAGAATGGCGCGGGCGTAGGAGAAACCGGTGCCGCCTGCCATCAGGATCAGCGGCCGGGGTGACTCTTCCCGCAGGAAGGCCTTGCCCGCCGCCAGCTCAATCTCGATCTCCCCCTGCTCGCGCATGCGGGCCAGCACCTGGCCGGCATAGGCGTTCTCCGGGGTGGCGCCGATCTGCAGCTCCAGCACGCCGGGGCGGGTCGGCGAGTTGGCGATAGAGAAGGGACGCTTGTCCGAATCACTCATCACCACCAGCAGATACTGGCCCGGCTTGAAGCTGACCTCTTGCAGCGGCGTCAGGGCCACGTGCCAGATGGTGTCGACATATTCGCGCAGTTCCTCTACGCGGCACTTGATACGTTGCATTCTTATCCTTGTGACGGGTTCGTTCGGCCCGCTTTCGCTCTTGATTCACTGTGGACTGGCGACCAGCAGAGTGGTCAGGTCAGTCGAGCATACCCAATTCAGCTCAAATGGCATCAATCTTTTGCATCCCGGCCAGGCGGCACGGCCCGCCGGGCCGGCCGCCGCTCATCAACCGAGAATGTTCAGCTCGTCCCAGAGGGCATCGATCTTCTGCTTCACCGCCTCGTCCTGGACGATGGGCTGGCCCCACTCGCGGTTGGTCTCTCCCGGCCACTTGTTGGTGGCGTCCAGCCCCATTTTGGAGCCGAGGCCGGAGACCGGCGAGGCGAAGTCCAGGTAGTCGATCGGGGTGTGCTCGATCAGGGTGGTGTCGCGGGCCGGGTCCATCCGGGTGGTGATGGCCCAGATCACGTCCTTCCAGTCGCGGGCATTGATGTCGTCGTCGCAGACGATCACGAACTTGGTGTACATGAACTGGCGCAGGAAGGACCAGACCCCCAGCATCACCCGCTTGGCATGGCCCGGATAGCGCTTCTTGATGGTCACCACCGCCATCCGGTAGGAGCACCCCTCCGGCGGCAGGTAGAAGTCCACGATCTCGGGGAACTGCTTCTGCAACAGCGGCACGAACACCTCGTTGAGCGCCACCCCCAGCACCGCCGGCTCATCGGGCGGACGGCCGGTGTAGGTGCTGTGGTAGATGGCATCCTTGCGCATCGTCATGTGGGTGATGGTGAAGACCGGGAACTCGTCCACCTCGTTGTAGTAGCCGGTGTGATCGCCATAGGGCCCCTCGGGGGCCAGCTCGCCCGGCTCCAGATAGCCTTCCAGCACGATCTCGGCGCTGGCGGGCACCTCCAGATCGCAGCTGATGGCCTTCACCACCTCGGTACGGCTGCCGCGCAGCAAACCAGCGAAGGCGTATTCGGAGAGGGTATCCGGCACCGGTGTCACCGCGCCGAGGATGGTCGCCGGATCGGCGCCCAGCGCCACCGCCACCGGGAAGCGCTCACCCGGATGGGCCTCCTGCCACTCGCGAAAATCGATGGCACCGCCGCGGTGATCCAGCCAGCGCATGATCAGCTTGTTCTTGCCGATCTTCTGCTGACGATAGATGCCGAGGTTCTGCCGTTTCTTGTAGGGGCCGCGGGTGATGGTGAGCCCCCAGGTGACCAGCGGCGCCACGTCGCCAGGCCAGCAGTGCTGGATCGGGATCTGGTCCAGATCGACCGCCTCTCCCTCCAGCACCCGCTGCTGGCAGGGGGCGGACGAGAGACGCTTGGTCGGCATGTTGAGTACCTGCTTGAAGATCGGCAGCTTCTCCATCAGCTCCTTGAAGCCACGGGGCGGCTCAGGCTCTTTCAGGTAGGAGAGCCAGGTCCCCACCTGGCGCAAGGCGGCCACGTTGGGCTGGCCCATGCCCATGGCGACCCGATCCGGGGTGCCGAACAGGTTGGTCAGCACCGGCATGGCGTAACCCTTGGGATTTTCGAACAGCAGGGCCGGCCCACCCGCACGCAGGGTGCGGTCGCTGATCTCGGTCATCTCCAGATAGGGGTCTATCTCGCTCGTGATGCGCTTGAGTTGTCCGCTTTGTTCCAGCTGCGCGATGAAATCACGCAAATCCTTGTATTTCATGCAGGTACCCTGTGTGCAGGCGATGCCGCATTATAACTCCGGGGAGCCGGCGGGTGTACCCGGTTCGGGTTGCACCATCGGACTTGCATGACGCTTTTCCTGCCGGGTCAGCCGATCGGCAAGCTGGGCCAGCAGCCTCGGCTCGTCCACCTGCAACAGCAGGCTGGCCACCTGACCGCTGTACTGGCGGTTGCCCAGCTCCGCCAGCAGGAACTGCTGGGCCGTGTCGGGCAGCGGCGAAAGCTGACTGAGCTGGTGCAGGGCGGTCTGTTTGAGGGAGGCGTTGCGGCTGGCGGCGATCAGCAGATCGCTCGCCGTCTGACCCTGATGAAAGCGCCCCACGCTGGCCAGGGCCGCCACGCTGTCGTGATCCGCCGGTTGGCGCCACAGCTTCTGATAGAGGGCGCTGTCGCCGGTACGCTCGGCCAGCAGCCGCAGCAAGCGGTTGTCGGGCAGGAAGATGTTCAGGCCGGCCAGCTTGTGCGCCTCGCGCTGCAGCACGGCGACAGGCTGCCCGGCGAGTACGTTCAGCAGCGCCTGCTGTTGCTGGGCCAGATCCGGGTTGCGGCTGTTGTAAATCTGCTTGAACTCGAAGCGGTTCGCCTCCAGCAGCTGGCGGTAGTTGTCCTGCCAGGCCTGCTGCTGCCAGCGGCTCAGCACCTGCCGCGCCGCAGCGGCAAAGTCGTAGGCGGGTTGCTGCACCAGAAAGCCGTCCACCTCTTTTTCCACCAGCCAGCTGGGGGCCTTGAACGACTGGGCGCGCACCCAGACCAGCAGTTGCGGGCTGTCAGCCCTGGGCTGACTATCGAGGGTGGCAAGCAGCTGGCACAGCAGATACTCCCGCTGCCCCACGGCCAGGGAGTCCAGCAGGGAATCGATGGCGGCAAACTGTCCCTGCTGCAAGCGGCCGGTCAGGTAGTCGAGGTGGCCCTGCAGCCCCTCGTCGGCCACCAGCGCGATGCGGGGCGCCGTGCCGGTGGACGGAGTCTGGCCCGCCAAAGCCGGCGGCACCAGCAGCCAGCTCAGCATTATCAGGAGTACATGCTTCATGACGTCCCTATCCTTGTGACATCGAGGTTTCATACTACTCAGGCGACCGCAAAATAGATAAACAAAAACCGCGACCTGGGCCGCGGTTTCATCATTTTTCGAGTCGGTTACTTCTGCTGGCGCCGCATGGCGTCGAAGAACTCGTCGTTGGTCTTGGTCATCGCCAGCTTGTCGATGAGGAACTCGATGCCGTCGATCTCGCCCATCGGGTGGACAATCTTGCGCAGGATCCACATCTTCTGCAGCTCGTCGCCGGTGGTCAGCAGCTCTTCCTTGCGGGTACCGGAACGGGTGATGTCGATGGCCGGGTAGACGCGCTTCTCGGCGATCTTGCGCGAGAGGTGCAGTTCCATGTTGCCGGTGCCCTTGAACTCTTCGTAGATGACTTCATCCATCTTGGAGCCGGTATCGATCAGCGCGGTGGCGATGATGGTCAGGCTGCCGCCCTCTTCTACATTGCGCGCGGCACCGAAGAAGCGCTTCGGACGGTGCAGGGCGTTGGCGTCCACACCACCGGTCAGTACCTTGCCGGATGACGGGATGACAGTGTTGTAGGCACGGGCCAGACGGGTGATGGAGTCCAGCAGGATCACCACGTCCTTCTTGTGCTCGACCAGACGCTTGGCCTTCTCGATCACCATTTCGGCGACCTGGACGTGACGGGAAGCCGGCTCGTCGAAGGTGGAGGCGATCACTTCGCCCTTCACCATCCGCTGCATCTCGGTCACTTCTTCCGGACGCTCGTCGATCAGCAGGACGATCAGTTCGCAGTCGGGGTGGTTGTAGGCGATGCTCTGGGCGATGTTCTGCAGCAGCATGGTCTTACCGGCCTTGGGCGGTGCGACGATGAGGCCGCGCTGGCCTTTACCGATCGGGGATGCCAGATCCAGTACGCGGGCGGTGATGTCTTCGGTGGAACCGTTGCCACGCTCCATGCGCAGACGCTCGTTGGCGTGCAGCGGAGTGAGGTTTTCAAACAGGATCTTGTTGCGGGAGTTTTCCGGACGGTCGTAGTTGACCTCGTTGACCTTGAGCAGCGCGAAGTAGCGTTCGCCCTCTTTCGGCGGCCGGATCTTGCCGGAGATGGTATCGCCGGTGCGCAGGTTGAAGCGGCGGATCTGGCTCGGGGAGACGTAGATGTCGTCCGGGCCGGCCAGGTAGGAGCCGTCTGCACTACGCAGGAAGCCGAAACCATCGGTCAGGATTTCCAGCACACCGTCGCCGAAGATATCCTCGCCACCCTTGGCGTGCGCCTTGAGGATCGCGAAAATAATGTCTTTCTTGTGCGCCCGAGCCAGATTTTCCAACCCCATGGATTCGCCAAGCTGTACCAGCTCGGACACAGGAGTGTTCTTTAATTCAGTCAGATTCATAGTGGTGAAAGTCTGTAAGCAAGGATTGAAATGAGGAGACAGTCTGCTGGATTGATGCTGATCGGATTTGATTTGCCGGGCTGATGTGTGAGCAAAGAGTCAGGCAAAAAGGTTAGCAAACGAGCGATAAATTAGCACCAATCGGGGTGAGCGTCTAGGTGATAAAACAGAAGGAGCGCATTATTGCAATGCGCTCCTCGATGATTATTACAGGTTGCCGTCCAGGAACTCTTTCAGCTGAGTCTTGGACAGGGCACCGACCTTGGTCGCTGCCACTTCGCCATTCTTGAACAGCAAGAGGGTCGGAATACCACGAATGCCATATTTGGGCGGAGTGTCGGCGTTATGGTCGATGTTCAATTTCGCCACGGTCACACGACCGGCATACTCTTGGGCGACTTCGTTCAGGATCGGGGCAATCATCTTGCACGGACCACACCATTCGGCCCAGAAGTCGACCAGAACGGCGCCATCGGCTTTGATTACATCTGCCTCGAAGCTGGCATCGCTCAGCTGAACAATCTTGTCACTCATCTCCAACTCCAGTCAGTAATTAAGGCTTTATTGACGTATCAACAAAGGCAATAGTTGCCCTATTTGAAATGATCCTGTTTATTATTGCAAGCCTAACCTGATAACCTACCGCCATGAGCAAAACACACTTAACGACCGACAAATTCGCCCAAATGGGCCTCGAACCCGAAGTTCTGGCTGGCCTGGAATCAAAGGGATTTCACTATTGCACCCCCATCCAGGCACTCTCTCTGCCGCTGCTGGTAGAAGGCCATGACCTCGCCGGTCAGGCCCAGACGGGTACCGGCAAAACCATCGCCTTCCTGGCTGCCACCTTCAACTATCTGCTGACCCACCCGCTGACCAAGCCGCGCCTCATCAATCAGCCGCGCGCCATCATCATGGCCCCGACCCGGGAACTGGCAGTACAGATTTACAACGATGCCGACAGCATGGCCGCCTCGACCGGCCTCAAGCTCGGCCTCGCCTACGGCGGTGAAGGGTACGACAAGCAGCTGGCCGTGCTGGAGCAGGGTGTCGACATCCTGATCGGCACCACAGGCCGCATCATCGACTACTTCAAGTCCAAGGTCATCGATCTGAGCAACATCCAGGTCGTGGTGCTGGACGAAGCGGATCGCATGTTCGATCTCGGCTTCATCAAGGACATCCGTTTCCTGTTCCGCCGTATGCCGCCCGCCACCGAGCGTCTGAGCATGCTGTTCTCCGCCACCCTCTCCCTGCGGGTGCAGGAGCTGGCCTACGAACACATGAACCACCCGGAACATGTGCAGGTCGAGCCGGAGCAGATGACCGGCGTACGAATCAAAGAAGAGCTCTTCTACCCTTCCAACGAAGACAAGATGTTGCTGCTGCTCTCCCTGATGGAAGAGGAGTGGCCGGAGAAAGCCATCGTCTTCGCCAACACCAAGCACGTCTGTGAAGACGTTCACGCCTGGCTGGAGAATGACGGCCACCGGGTCGGTCTGCTGACCGGCGACGTGCCACAGAAGAAGCGGATGAAGATCCTGGAAGACTTCACCAAGGGTGCGGTAGACATTCTGGTTGCCACCGACGTGGCCGCCCGCGGTCTGCACATCCCTGACGTGACCCACGTCTTCAACTACGACCTGCCCGACGACGCCGAGGACTACGTACACCGTATCGGTCGTACCGGTCGTGCCGGCAAGAGCGGTCACTCCATCAGCCTGGCCTGTGAAGACTATGCCTTCAACCTGCCGGCCATCGAGGAGTACATCCACCATCCGATCCCGGTCAGCAAGTATGACCGCGAGGCGCTGCTGGATGACGTGACCGCGCCGAAACGGGTGTTCCGCAACCGTCAGCCGGTGAACCGCAACATGCGCGATCGCCAGGGCGGTGGCAACAGCAACAACCGTCGTCGTCCTCCCCGCAAAAGCTGAAGGATAGGCCCAGTTGCACAACTCGCCTCTCTATGCCGCCATCGACCTCGGCTCCAACAGCTTTCACATGCTGGTGGTGCGCGAGGTCGCCGGTGCCCTGCGCACCGTCACCAAGGTCAAGCGCAAGGTGCGCCTCGCCGCCGGTCTGGATGCCGATTTTCGTCTCAGCCGAGCCGCCATGGAGCGGGGCTGGGACTGTCTGCGCCTCTTCTCCGAGCAGCTGCAGGACATTCCGGCCGACAACATCCGGGTAGTCGGCACCGCAACCCTGCGCCTGGCCACCAACGTCGACGAGTTTCTGCGTGAAGCGGAACGGGTGCTCAACCACAACATCGAGATCATCTCGGGTGAGGAAGAGGCCAAGACCATCTATGAAGGGGTCTCCTGGACCTCGGCGGGGGAAGGCAACCGGCTGGTGATCGACATCGGCGGTGCCAGTACCGAGCTGGTGATCGGCGAACAGAGCGAGGCCAAGCTGCTCAACAGCCTGCACATGGGCTGCGTCACCTGGCTCAACAACCACTTCGGTGACGGCGAGCTGAGTGAAGCGCGCTTCAAGCAGGCCATTGCCGCCGCCAAAACGGTGCTGGAGAAGGTGGCGGACGATTACCGCGTGCTCGGCTGGCGCACCTGTGTCGGCGCCTCCGGCACGGTGCAGGCGCTGCAGGAGATCATGCTGGCGCAGGGCAAGAGCGAGCGGGTCACCCTGCCGAAGCTGCAGGAGCTGATGGGTCAGGCCATCGCCTGCGGCAAGCTCGACCAGCTGCAACTGGAAGGGCTGGCGGCCGAGCGGCTGACCGTGTTCCCCTCCGGCCTCGCCATCCTGATCGCCATCTTCGAAACCCTCGGCATCGAGAGCATGACGCTGGCGGGCGGCGCCCTGCGTGAGGGGCTGATCTACGGCCTGCTCGGCAACAATCACGACTGTGATGCCCGCGATCGTACCGCCGACAGCCTGATCAGCCGCTACCAGCTGGACAAGGAGCACGCCGAGCGGGTGCGCGATACCGCCATCGAGGCGTTCACCCAGCTGCAGCCGGCCTGGCGTCTTTCCAAGCGCTACGGTCGCCCGATCCTGCGTTACGCGGCCCTGCTGCACGAGATCGGTCTGTGCATCGAGTACAAGAAGGCGCCGCAACACGCCGCCTACATCATCGACAACATCGACATGCCGGGTTTCACCCCCGCGCAGAAGAAGCTGCTGTCGGCCCTGCTGTTCAACCAGCGGGACGAATTCAAGCTGGAACCGCTGGAGAAGCAGGGTGCCGTCACGGCTCGCCAGGCGATCCGGCTGGCCCGCATCCTGCGCATCGCGCTGATCCTCTGCATGCGCCGCACCCAGGGCACTGTGCCGATCTTTACCCTGCAGGCGGATGACGAGGCTCTGACGCTGACCCTGCCCAAGGGGTGGCTGGACGAGCACTACCTGCGCGCCAGCGAGCTGCGCCTCGAGGTGGAGCGCCAGCAGAAGATGGGCTGGCCCACCCGGCTGCTGGAAGCCTGATTGGGCCCAGCCCAATCAGTGCCCCAAGGTTCCGACAATCTCTTTCGCAGCCAGCACTGGCGCCACTCAGGCCTGCCCCTTGATTTTATTGGGCTGATGGGCAGATCCCGCCCTTGCGTCTGGGCTCTGCCTCCCCCCTCATGGCCTACGTTCGACTAGAGTAGGGTTGTCTTCACAACCAACCGGAATGGACGCCATGAAACCTTTGACCCTGATCGGACTGACCGCCCTGCTCACCGCCTGCGGCGGCGGTGGCGGCGACAACAGCAGCCAGCCACAACAGGCCCAGCTCTCGCTGGCCTTCTCCGACGCCCCGGTAGATGCCGTCAGCAAGGTCTGCATCGCCGTCTCCAACATCAGCATCCACCCCGTCGCCGGCACCGAGCAGAGCTGGACCACCGCCAGCTTCCTCACCTCGACCCAGGACGATGGTTGCACCCCGAGCGGCGAGACCATTCCGCTCGACAGCGCAGGGAGGCCGCTGTTTACCTACATCGATCTGCTGAGTTATCAGGGGTCCGCCAGTCGCCCCCTGCTGGCCAGCCAGAGCGTGGTGCCCGGCAACTACAGCCAGATGCGGCTGCGGGTGCTGGACGGGCGGGAGGTCGCCAACCAGTTTCTGGACG
Organism: Aeromonas sp. 600276; assembly: GCF_049175815.1. NCBI lineage: Bacteria > Pseudomonadati > Pseudomonadota > Gammaproteobacteria > Aeromonadales > Aeromonadaceae > Aeromonas > Aeromonas sp. 600276. The sequence goes on from NZ_JAAKVU010000023.1 coordinate 58,715, forward strand.
GCACCCCCTACTCCTACGTCAAGCAGGATGATGGGGTGATCAAGCCGCTGGAGGTGCCCAGCAGCGAGCTCAAGCTGGACGCCTTCACCATCGCCGCCAACGGCCTCAGTGCCTTCACCACCGAATTCGATCTGCGCCAGTCCATGGTGCTGCCAGGCCACGAGCAGTACTACAAGCTCAAACCGAGAGGCGTACGGCTGGTGAACAACACTCAGGTTGCCACCGTCAAGGGCTCGGTCGCGGCCGGGCTGTGCGGTGGTCAGCTGACCGACAAGGCCTTCGTCTACTTCTACCAGCCCAGAAGCGACGACAACTACCCCGACATGGCGGACAGCGACAACGGCTTCTATGCCAGCGCCCCCGTGCTGCCGCAGACCGGAGGCGGCTTTGGCTACGAGCTGGGATTTGTCAATCTCGGCAACTACGATCTGGTGCTGGTCTGCAACGGTGACGAGGATGATCCGGCAGTGGCCGACGATCCGCTGCAGCTGGTGCAGATACAGAAAGCCCAGCCGGTGGTGGCGCCCACCACCAGCATCAACTTCCAGTAACGGGCAACAAGGGGGACGACGACCGCATGAGCAGATACCAACCCATCAGTTGCGATCTCTACGACTGGCTGGAGATCGCCGCCAGCTGGCAGCTGCCGGTCGCCCTCACCTGTAAGGATGGCCGCCAGTGGGCGGACAAGATCCGCACCATAGAAGCCAGGGAAGGGGTCGAGTACCTGCTGCTGCACGGTGGCGAACGGCTCAGCCTGGCAGAGCTGGCGACCATGGCGCTCAACTGGCAGGGGGAGGAGAAGCTGATCCGCTTCGCCCCACCAGCCCCAGCCGACAGCCAGTAGATGGCAAGAGGGCCAACCCCATCAGGTTGGCCCTCTTCTTTATATCCCTCGCGTGCGGCGTTACCCCGCCAGCGCCGCCATCACGTAGACATCGAAGCGGTTGCTCTTGGTCTCGATGGCCATGCTCGGCTTCTGCTCGTTGAGCCAGCCGGCGTAGTCCGGCCGCTTCACCACTACCCGCCGGTCCGCCATGGTGAGCGCCGCAGGCAGCAGGGCATCGGCGTCGAGATCCGCCCCCACCAACGACTGGAACACCCGCATCTCTTTTTTCACCAGCGCCGACTTCTGCTTGTGGGGGAACATGGGGTCGAGGTAGATGACATCCGGCCGCTCGGTCAGCCCCAGCAAGGTCTCCACCGCCGGGCCATGCAGCAACTGCATCCGCTCGCGCACCCAGGGGCCGATCTCGGGATCCAGCGCCGCCCGCGCCAGCCCGTCCTGCAACAGAGCGGCCACCACGGGGCTGCGCTCGATCATGGTCACCTTGCAGCCGAGGGAGGCGAGCACGAAGGCATCGCGCCCCAGCCCGGCGGTGGCATCCACCACGCGCGGCATGGCACCCGCCTTGAGCCCCACCGCCTTGGCGATGGACTGGCCACGGCCGCCGCCGAACTTGCGGCGATGAGCCACCGCCCCTTCGACGAAATCCACGTAGACGGCACCCAGCTTGGGTTCGTCCAGCTTGCGCAGCTCCAGCCGCTCCGGGGTGAACACCAGGGCAAACTGGGGCAGGTCGATCTGGTCAAGCTGGCTGCTCAGGGCTGCTGCCTGGGCCGCCTTGGCGGGGTCTTCGAGGAGGATTTGCATGGGCTCTGGATGCATTCTAAGTTCAGTGAACCGAGTGTATCACAGCCCCTTTGCGTCGCTGTAGGGAGGAAACCCCATGCACCTGCTTGTCGCCCTGCTGCTTGCCGCCCAGAGCGGCGGCCAACTCAAGGTCTGTGGCGTTGACTGGCCCCCCTTCTCCTACGCCGAACAGGGCAAGCTGATGGTGGGCATATCGGTCGAGATCCATCAGGAGGTGGCACACCGCCTCGGCATGCAGCTCACCCTGCTCGAACTGCCGTGGGGACGCTGCGAACAGTACGTCAACACCGAGCTGGCGGACGGCATTCTCGACAACGCGCCCCTCCCCGGCTGCTACCACTCCGATCTTGCCACCGCCTTCTACCCGCTGGCCGCCTATGTGCGCAGCGACAGTCCGCTGCAAACCTTCTCGTGGGAGATGGCCAAGGGGCTGAAAGTGGGGATGGTCAGGGGCTATGACTACACCGACAGGATCAAGCACTTCACCGGCTGGGTGCCCATCAAGGCCCACTCCGACAAGCAGCTGCTGCTGATGCTGGAGAAAAGCCGGGTCGACCTGATAGTGCTGGATTACTTCTCGGCCCCCATTCTCTCCAGAGAGCAGGACGTCAAGATCCGTGCCCTTACCCCCTTCATCGACTCGACCCCGCTCTATCTCTGCTTTGGCAAGCAGAGAGCCGGGCTGCTGCCTGCCTACAACAAGGCACTGCAACAGATGCTGGACGAAGGGGTGCTGGATCGCATCTATCTGCGCTACCTCGGGGAGGATTACCGGACACTGAAGGAGAAACAGGAGAGGATGAAAGCGGCGCAGTAAGGGTCAGCTGGTCTGCAGGAACATGCTCTTGTCGTTGAGCTGCAAATACTCGGTGAGGTCGTCGTAGGCGAGCGGCCGGCTCAGCAGATAACCCTGGGTGAAGGCGCACCCCTTCTGGCAGAGGAAGTTGAGCTGCTCGCGGGTCTCCACCCCCTCGATCACCACCTGCATGCCGAGGTTGTGCACTATGTTGATGATGCCGTCCAGCAGCAGCCGGTCCTGCTCGTTGAACGGGATGTGGCGCACGAAGGCCCGGTCGATCTTCACCAGGTCCACCGGGAAGTTGCGCAGATAGTTGAGCGCCGAGTAGCCGGTGCCAAAGTCGTCGATGGCCAGCTTGCAGCCCGCCTCGCGCAGGGCATCGATCCGCACCCTGTGCTGATCGCTGGTCTCCATCAGCAGGGATTCGGTGATCTCGATGACGATGTCCGCCGGGTCCAGTCCGAAGTGGTGGATCACCTTGAGCCACTCGCTCGCCTCCGGATCTATGGTCTGGAACTCCAGGGTGGAGCGGTTGATCGACATCTGCAGATCCGGGAAGCCGGATTGCTGCAGCCGCGCCAGATCCCGGCACGACTGCCACAGCACCAGCGCCCCCAGCCCCTGGATGAGCCCCGCCTCCTCCGCCAGCGGAATGAAGTCCGCCGGCGACACCTGACCCCAGTGCGGGTGATACCAGCGCACCAGCGCCTCCAGCTTGGCGACCCGGCCGCTACGGTTGTCCCAGATCGGCTGGTAGGCCATGGTCAGCTGCTCGAGCTTGATCGCCTCCGCCAGATCCTGCTGCATCTGGTGACGCTGGCGCACCTCTTCGCGCATGGAGGCACAGTAGCTGCCGAGCAGCCGTCCCTGCCGCTTGGCGGCAAACAGCGCCTGTTCGGCGTTGCGCAGCAGCTCGTCACTCTCCAGCCCGTCGCCCGGGCAGAGGGTGATGCCGATGGTGGCCGTCACGTAGAGGTGCTGGTTGGCCAGCATGAAGGGGCGGGCGAAGCCGCCGACCACCTGCTTGGCAAACACCTCGGCCTGGCGGCGGTTGACGATGCCGGGCACCAGGAAGGCGAACTCGTCGCCGCCGATGCGGGCCACCAGATCTTCGGTGCGCACCCGGCTCACCAGCCGATCCGACACCTCCCGCAGCAGGGCGTCACCGGCGTGGTGATCCATGCTGTTGTTGACCGCCTTGAAGTTGTTGAGGTCGAGCACCATCAGCGCGAAGCGCTCGCCCCGCTCGCAGAAGCGACTGAGGCAGCGGCCGAACAGCCAGCGGTTGGGCAGCCCGGTGAGATTGTCGTAGTTGGCCTGGGCGGCGATCTTCTGCTCCGCCAGCTTGGTCTGGGAGAGATCGCTGAAGATGGCGATGTACTGGCTGATCCGCCCCCCTTCCCGCAGGGTGCTGATCATCAGCTGCTGGGGGTAGAGCTTGCCGTTCTTGCGCTTGTTCCATACCTCGCCGCGCCACACCCCCACCCGCTCCAGCGCGTGGTACATGTCGGCGTAGAAGGCCTGATCGTGCAGGCCGGACTTGAGCAGGCTGGGGCGCTGGCCGCACACCTCCTCCTCGCTGTAGCCGGTGATCTGTTCGAACGCCGGGTTGACCGAGATGATGCGACTGTCGGCGTCGCACACCAGGATCGCCTCTGACAGGTTGTCATAGACCCGGTGGGAGAGCTTGAGCTGCTCGGCGTGACGCTTGAGGGGGTCTATGTTCTCCAGCACCACCATCAGGTAGTCGGGCTGCAATTGATCGTCCCGCACCAGGGTGACGGTGACCCTCCCCCACAGCAGCTGGCCGTCACGGTGCAGGTAACGCTTCTCCTGGGTGAAGGCGGTACGCTCGCCACGCCTGAGCTCTTCATAGCAGGCGACGCTGCGCAGCCAGTCTTCCGGATGATTGAGCTCGGCGGCGTTGCGATGAACCAGCTCCTCCTGGCTGTAGCCCAGCATCTTTTCGATGGCCGGATTGGTCCAGAGGATCTTGCCGTCCAGATCGAGCTTGCCGATCCCCACCGGGGCGTGGGACATCATGGTGTGCAGAAAATCGTGGTACTCGGGCTGGGGCGGCGCCGGCTGCTGCAGCATCAGCGCCAGTTCGCGCCCGGCCAGCGGAGCCAGCAGGCGCAGCAGGCCCATCACCTTGTCCATGTTGGTGAGCGGCCGCTTGAACAGCAGGCTGCAGATGCCCACCGTCTCCCCCTGCGCACTCCTGAGGGCGATGCCGGCATAGGCCTGGATCTGCCAGGCCTGCAACACGGCGGCGTGGGGAAACAGCTGCTGTACCCGATCGCTGAACCAGGCCTCGCCCTCCTGCAGGGTGATCTCCCCCAGGGTGGCGCTGACCGGAAAACTGAAGCGGGTCGTATCGAGAGAGGCGGGATAGGTTGCATGCACCTTGCAGGAGAGCCCCGCTTGATCCCTACCCGAAATCAGGACGAAGTCGGCCCCGACCGCTGCTGCGATTTCACTCACAAAGGTATCGAAATATCCCTGACCACTCGAATGAGACAGACTTGAGATGATTTGATAGACAGACTCGAGTGCTCGCCTCATGGCAAGGTTCTTTCTCTCCTTGGAAGGTAGACCCCGACTCTACTGAAGAGGCGGGAACAGTGCAAACATGCTATCCGCAAGATATTAAAATGCCTTGAGAAAAGGGACCAAAAGGTCCCTTTTTATCTCAAAAATCACGCGGTGATCGCACTCTGTGGCAGAGGTGTACCTGCTTGAAGCTCACGCCTGGCGGGGCCTGCAGCCTCATGCGGCAATCCCGCTGTGGCGCAGCAAGGCATCCACCTGAGGCTCACGACCACGGAAGGCGCGGAACAGCTCCATCGGCTCCTTGGAACCGCCCTTCTCCAGGATGTTCTTCAGGAAGGAGTGGCCGGTCACCGGGTTGAAGATCCCCTCCTCCTCGAAGCGGGAGAAGGCGTCGGCGGAGAGTACTTCCGCCCACTTGTAGCTGTAGTAGCCCGCCGCATAACCGCCGGCGAAGATGTGGGAGAAGCTGTGCTGGAAGCGGTTGAAGGCCGGCGGCGTCATCACAGCCACCTCGCGACGCACCTCGTCCAGCAGCGCCGGGATCTGATCCGCATTGGTCGGGTCAAACTCCTGGTGCAGACGGAAGTCGAACAGGGCGAACTCCAGCTGGCGCAGCATCTGCATGGCCGCCTGGAAGTTGCGGGCGGTCAGCATCTTCTCCAGCAGATCGGCTGGCAGCGGCTCGCCGGTCTCGTGATGGCCGGAGATGAAGGCCAGTGCCTCGGACTCCCAGCACCAGTTCTCGAGGAACTGGCTCGGCAGCTCCACCGCGTCCCAGGCCACGCCGTTGATGCCGGCCACGCCGGCCACGTCGATCCGGGTCAGCATGTGGTGAATGCCGTGACCGAACTCGTGGAACAGGGTGACCACTTCGTTGTGGGTAAACAGGGCGGGTTTGCCGTCCACCGGGCCGTTGAAGTTGCAGGTCAGGTAGGCCACCGGCTTTTGCAGCGAACCGTCCTGACGGTAGCGACGACCCAGACAGACGTCCATCCAGGCGCCGCCCTGCTTGTGCTCGCGGGCATAGAGGTCGAGGTAGAAGCTGCCGCGCAGCTCATCCTCGGCATCGAAGATGTCGTAGAAGCGCACGTCCGGGTGCCAGGTGTCGATGCCGAGGCGCTCGCGCACCTTCATGCCGAACACCCGCTTGACCACCTCGAACAGCCCTTTCACCACCTTGCTGGCGGGGAAGTAGGGGCGCAGCTGCTCGTCGGATATGGAGAACTTGTGCTGCTTGAGCTTCTCGGCGTAATAGGGGATATCCCAGGCCGCCAGCTCGCTCTGGCCGTGCTGTTCGCTGGCGAAGGCGCGGATCTCTTCGAGCTCGGCCTTGCCCTGCGACAGGGAGCGGCGCGCCAGATCGGTGAGGAAGTTCACCACCTGCTCCGGCTTGTCCGCCATCTTGGTGGCAAGGGAGAGCTCGGCGTAGTTGGCAAAGCCGAGCAGCTGGGCCAGCTCGCGGCGCAGGGTGAGCAGCTCGGTCATTATGGCGGAGTTGTCCCACTTGCCGGCATTCGGCCCCTGGTCGGAGGCGCGGGTGGTGAAGGCCTCGTACAGCTCGGCGCGCAGGGCGCGGTTGTCGGCATACATCATCACCGGCAGGTAGGAGGGGATGTCCAGAGTGAACAGCCAGCCTTCCTTGCCCTTCAGCTCGGCCAGCTGGCGAGCGGCTGCCTGTGCACTCGCAGGCAGCCCGGCCAGCTCAGCCTCGTCGGTAACCAGCTTGCTCCAACCCTGGGTCGCGTCCAGCACGTTGTTGCTGAAACGGGAGGCCAGCTCGGAGAGGCGGGCCTGGATCTCGCCGTAGCGCTGCTGTGCCTCGGCAGGCAGGCCGATGCCAGACAGGCGAAAATCGCGCAGGGTATTCTGGATCTCCTTGCGCTGGGCGGCGCTCAGCAGGGGGAAATCGTCGCTCTCGGAGAGAGCCAGGTAGGCTTGATAGAGCCCTTCGTGCTGGCCGACATAGGTCTGGAATTCGGACAGCAGCGGCAGGCAGGCGTCGTGGGCCTCGCGCAGCGCCTCGCTGTTGAGCACGGAGTTGAGGTGGCTGACCGGCGACCAGATCCGGGACAGACGGTCATTTACCTCTTCCAGCGGGGCGATCAGGCTGTCCCAGGTATGGGGCTCGCGCTGGGCCAGCACATCGCTGATCTTCTGTTTGCAATCGGCAATAGCCTGCGTCACGGCAGGCTGTACCTGGTCGGGCTGGATCTGGCTGAACGGGGGCAGCGAGTCCATTGTCAGCAAAGGGTTAGTCATCCGGCAATACCTCTAAATTCTCTACAGCCCCTGCCGTCCAGAAGCTTGCTTGGACTACCTAAGATGTAGGCAGAAACCCCATTAATCAAGCCTTTGCCATCGAGAGCGAGGGCCGCGGCCCACATTTGGTCAAAAGGTGCGCGCAAAACGACCAGATAGCCTCCCAGAAACGACAATGCCGGCCCCGGGGCCGGCATTGTCTGCATTGCATAGAAGGCGTCCTGCCATCAGGCCCGGGCATCTTCCTTCAGCCACTGCGCCACGCGCTTGGCGAAGTAGGTGAGGATGCCGTCGGCCCCGGCCCGCTTGAAGCAGAGCAGGGACTCCATGATGCTCTCCTTCTCCTTCAGCCAGCCGTTCTGGATCGCCGCCATGTGCATGGCGTACTCGCCGCTCACCTGGTAGGCAAAGGTCGGCACGCCGAACTGATCCTTCACCTGGCGGATCACGTCCAGATAGGGCATGCCCGGCTTGACCATCACGCTGTCGGCCCCTTCCTGGATATCCAGCGCCACCTCGTGCAGGGCTTCGTTGCTGTTGGCCGGATCCATCTGATAGGTGGCCTTGTTGCTCTTGCCGAGGTTGCCGGCCGAGCCGACCGCGTCGCGAAACGGGCCGTAGTAGCAGGAGGCGTACTTGGCGGAGTAGGCCATGATCTGGGTGTTGATGAAGCCGTTCTCTTCCAGCGCCGCGCGAATGGCACCGATACGGCCATCCATCATGTCGGACGGCGCCACGATATCGACCCCGGCGGCAGCATGGGAGAGCGCCTGTTTCACCAGGATTTCGGTGGTGATGTCGTTCAGCACATAGCCTTCATCATCGATGATGCCGTCCTGACCGTGGGTGGTAAACGGGTCGAGCGCCACGTCGGTGATGACCCCCAGCTCCGGGAAGCGGGCCTTCAAGGCACGCACGGTGCGCTGGGCCAGCCCGTCCGGGTTGTAGGCCTCTTCCGCCAGCAGGCTCTTCTGCTCCAGCGGGGTGACCGGGAACAGGGCGATGGCCGGCACGCCGAGTGCCACCAGTTCGGCTGCCTCCTCCAGCAACAGATCGATGGAGAGACGCTCCACCCCCGGCATGGAGGGGACGGCTTCACGGCGGTTTTCCCCCTCCAGCACGAACACGGGGTAGATGAGATCATTGGCGGTCAGTACGTTCTCGCGCACCAGACGACGGCTGAAATCATGTTTGCGCACCCGGCGCAGGCGGCGGCCCGGAAAGGCGCCTGGAAGAGTTGTAGCCATGAATCACTCCAAAAGAGGAAGTTGGAAAAACGCGGCGGAGGTGGCCCGGGTATGGGCCAGCAAGGCCTCGGGCGCTTCACCACGGCAGGCCGCCACCACCTGGGCGATGTGCGGCAAAAAAGCGGGTTCGTTGCGTTTGGGTCTGGGTTTCAGATCCCGCGGCACCAGGTAGGGGGCGTCCGTCTCTATCATCAGCCGGCCGGCCGGAATGCGGGCCACCTGTTCACGCAGCTGCTGACCGCGGCGTTCGTCGCAGAGCCAGCCGGTCACCCCGATATGCAGCCCCAGCGCCAGACACTCGTCCAGCTCCTCATCGGAGCCGGTGAAGCAGTGCAGCACGGCCCCCGGCAGCTTGGGCAGCCAGGGGCGCAGGATCTCGATGAAACGGGCGTGGGCATCGCGGCAATGGAGAAACACCGGCATCCCGAGCTCAGCGGCCAGCGCCAGCTGGGCGTCGAACACCGCGTCCTGCACCGGACGGTGCGAGAAGTCGCGATTGTAGTCGAGACCGCACTCGCCGATGGCCACCACCTGGGGCAGTGCCGCCAGCGTGCGCAGGGCCGGCCAGGTGTGGTCATCCACGCTCTTGGCGTCGTGGGGGTGTATCCCGGCGGTGGAGAAACAGTAGCCCGGCCAGTGGGCGGCCAGGGTGGCACTTTCGCGACTGCCGACCAGATCGGTGCCGGTCAGGATCAGCGCCTCTACCCCTGCGGCGCGGGCGCGGGCCACCAGCTCGGCCTGTTCATCGGCGAACTGGCTGCTGGTCAGGTTTACACCTATGTCGATCATGGGGTCAGCGGGTCCGAACAAAAGGAAGACATATCAGGTATTTGAAAACCATCTACTCGATGGGGCCTTACCATACGCCTCGAACGGGAGCATGAAAAGAGGAAGGGAGCCTCAGCTCCCCTCTTCCGTTGATTCCTGTTGCTCCTCATCCTCTTTCTTCACGTAGAAGCGGGCGAAGAACAGACCTATCTCCCACAAAGCCCACATGGGGATCGCGAGCAAGGTCTGGGAAAAGACATCGGGCGGCGTCAACAGCATGCCGACCACGAACACCCCGACGACGACGTAGGGACGTTTCTCCTTCAGGCTCTTGGGGGTGGTCACCCCGGTCCAGCACAGCAGTATGGTGGCTACCGGGATCTCGAATGCCACCCCGAACGCGAAGAACAGGGTCAGCACGAAGTCCAGATAGCTGGCGATGTCGGTCGCCACCGTTACTCCGGCGGGCGCGGTGCTGGTGAAGAAACCGAACACCAGCGGGAACACCACGTAGTAGGCAAACGCCATGCCGGCGTAGAACAACACGGCACTGGAAGCGACCAGCGGCATGATGAGACGCCGTTCATGCTGGTACAGACCGGGGGCGATGAAGGCCCAGGCCTGGTAGAGCAGATAGGGGATCGCCACGAAGAAGGAGACCACCAGGGTCAGCTTGATGGGCGTCAGGAAGGGCGTCGCCACGTCCGTCGCTATCATGCTGGTCCCTTCCGGCAGCTGGCTGAGCAGCGGCTGGGCCACGAAGTCGTAGATGTTGTTGGAGAAGTAGATCAGCGCGATGAACACCAGCAGGATGGCGGTGATGGAACGCAGCAGGCGCGTTCTCAGCTCCACCAGGTGGCTGATCAGGGGTTGTTCGGCCTGACTCATGGCTGCTTCACCTCCCCTTGTTCGGTACGTGGCTGGGCACCGGGGCGCTCATCCACGATCGCAGTCTGTTCCGGCGCGGCCACCGCGGCGGCTGGCGGCACAGATTCCTCCTTCACCTGGGCCGATGCCGGTGCAGGATGGATGGTGTTTTGCTGTTCGTATGGACGGGTCACCGATTGTGCGGCCGCTTTCAGCTGCTCGATAGACTCCTGCAGCTCGGGGCTCAGGTTGTTCATCTGCAGCTGTTCGGCCTTCTTCAGGTCGTTGTGCAGATCCTGCAACTTGAGCTCCTGCTCCAGCTCGGCCTTGACCGAGTTGGCGGTGCTGCGGATCAGTCTGATCCAGTGGCTGGCGGTACGGATCGCCACAGGCAGCCGCTCGGGGCCGAGCACCACCAGGGCGACGACACCAATGACAACCAGCTCCCAGAAACCGATATCGAACATGGCTTAGGCCTGATCTTTATCTTTCTGCTTGGCGGCATCGCTAGGCTGGCCGGCCGCTTCGTTCAGCTGCTTCGGCGGAAACTCGGCATCCTTCTGCTCGGACTTGGCATCGCTCGGCTCGTCAGAGAGCGCCTTCTTGAAACCCTTGACCGCGGCGCCCAGATCACCACCGATGCCGCGCAGCTTCTTGGTACCAAACAGCAGCACGACGATGACTGCGATGATCAACAATTGCCAAATACTGATACCACCCATGATTTTTATCTCCAGGACAGGCGCCCGCTGGCGCGGTTTATTTAATGAGAACGGGTCCGCAACCAACCCAGCAGCCAGCATAACCCGGCGCCGGCGAGGCTGATTTGTCCCCACTCAATGTGTTGTTTTTGGGTCAGCAAGAATACACCGGCCAATAGCAGGCTGGCTCCAACCCCTAAGAGGTAGCGAGCCTGTCCTTGCCGACGGCTGTGGCGGCGGAACTCGGCGAACATCTGGTCGAAATGGTGCTGTTGATGGCGAGTCTGGCGCAGGGTCTCGTAGACCAGTTCCGGCAGTTCCGGCAGCTTCTCCGCCCAGAATGGCGCCTTCTCCTTGATGGCAGTCCACACCGCCTTGGGCCCCACCTGCTGGTACATCCAGTTTTCCAGATAGGGTTTGGCGGTCTGCCACAGATCCAGCTGGGGATAGAGCTGACGACCCAGCCCTTCCACATAGAGCAGGGTTTTCTGCAGCAGCACCAGCTGCGGCTGCACCTGCATGTTGAAACGACGGGCGGTGTTGAACAGGTTGAGCAGCACGTGGCCGAACGAGATCTCGGACAGCGGCTTCTCGAAGATGGGCTCCAGCACGGTACGGATGGCGAACTCGAACTCGTCCACCTTGGTATCGGGCGGCACCCAGCCGGACTCCACGTGCAGCTCGGCCACCCGGCGATAGTCGCGGTTGAAGAAGGCGAGGAAGTTCTCCGCCAGGTAGCGCTTGTCTTCCCGATTGAGGGTGCCGACGATGCCACAGTCGATGCCGATCCAGAGTGGATTCTCCGGATGTTCATAGGAGACGAAGATGTTGCCCGGGTGCATGTCGGCGTGGAAAAAGCTGTCGCGGAACACCTGGGTGAAGAACACCTCCACCCCGCGCTCGGCCAGCAGCTTCATGTTGGTGCCGTTGGCCTCCAGCGCCGCGATGTCGGAGACCGGAATGCCGTAGATCCGCTCCATCACCAGCACCTGCTCGCGGCAGTGCTCGGTGAACACCTCGGGCACGTAGAGCGCCTCTGAGCCGGTGAAGTTGCGGCGCAGCTGGATGGCGTTGGCTGCCTCCCGCATCAGGTTGAGCTCGTCGAGGATGGTCTTGCGATACTCCTCCACCACCTCGATGGGGCGCAGTCGTCCGCTCTGGGGCACGAAACGGGCCACCAGGCGGGCCAGCGCCTGCATCAGCCGCAGGTCGGCCTCGATGACCGGCTCGATATCGGGGCGGATAACCTTGATCACGATCTCGCGGCCGTTCTCCTTCAGCCTGGCGGTATGCACCTGGGCGATGGAGGCGGACGCCAGCGGCGTCTCGTCGAAGTCGTCGAACAGGGTCTCTATGGTGCAGCCCAGGCTTGCCTCGATCTGGCGACGGGCGGCCTGACCGCAGAAGGGGGGCACCCTGTCCTGCAGCAAAGCCAGCTCTTCGGCGATATCCGGAGGCAGCAGATCGCGCCGGGTCGAGAGCATCTGGCCGAACTTGATGAAGATGGGGCCGAGCGCCTCGAAGGCGAGCCGGATACGGGCACCACGGCTCAGCTCCTGGTGTTTGTTCTTGAGCCAGAACAGGCTGCGGCGGGCCAGCCGGCCGGGCCAGGGCTGATAACGGGCGGGCACCAGCTCGTCGATGCCCTGCTCCAGCAGGATGCTGATGATGCGATAGAGGCGCTTGAACTCCTTCGGTGTCATCAGGCTACCCGCTGTTCGAAGCGGGCCAGCCGCAGCTCGACCGCTTTCATCTGTTGCGCCAGCAACTCGACATCGTCGTTGAAGCTGGCCACTTCCAGCGGACCCGGCGCAAGCCGGATCTCTTCGGTCAGATACTCGGCCAGCTGACGCTGGCTGCGGCACAGTTCACGGCCCAGCAAGCGACGCGCCTGACGAGCACCACGCAGCAGGGTGTGGGCCAACACGTCGCCGGTGTAGCGGGACAGCTCCTCTTCCCAGTCAATGTCGAGCTCACCCAGCAGCACGCTGAACGCCTGCACCAGCTGGGGGTCGCCGCTCAGATCCAGCTTCTCCTCGCGGATGTAACGCGTCAGAGAGGAGGGATCCTTGAGCAGGCCGAGGGCTGTCAGGGAGAGGCTCAGCACCGCATCGGCCTCCCCTTCAAACTTGGCCAGCACATCCAGCCGGCGCCCGGAGAAGACAAACCAGAGCGGCTTGAGCTCGCGCAGCTCCAGTTTGAGTACCTTGCCCGCCAGCTTGCGCAGCCGCTCGGGGCTCTGCTTGTCCAGTTCCAGCAGCCGGTTGAGGCTGGTTTCGATCACCGCGGTGACCATGGCATCCATCGGCATAGGCGACCTTAAAACTTGTAACCGCGGTGCAGGGCGACCACGCCCTGGGTCAGGTTGTAGAACTCCACCTGCTCGAAACCGACATTTTCCATCATGCCGGCCAGGGTCTGCTGATCCGGGTGCATGCGGATGGATTCCGCCAGGTATTTGTAGCTTTCGCTGTCGTTCGCGACGATTTCGCCCATTTTCGGCAGCAGTTTGAAGGAGTAAAGGTCATAGAGCTTAGCGATCACTTCGCTCACCGGCTTGGAGAACTCCAGCACCAGCAGACGGCCGCCCGGCTTCAGTACCCGGAACATGGAGGCGAGCGCCTTGTCCTTGTCGGTAACGTTGCGCAGGCCGAAGCCGATGGTGATGACGTCGAAATGGTTGTCCGGGAAGGGGAGCGCCTCGGCGTTGGCCTGAACGTAGGAGACGTTGTTGGCCACCCCCAGGTTGCGCAGCTTATCGCGACCCACCTTGAGCATGGAATCGTTGATGTCGGCCAGCACCACCTGACCGGTTTCACCGACGATGCGGGAGAACTTGGCGGTCAGATCGCCGGTACCACCGGCCAGATCCAGCACCTTCTGGCCCTTGCGCACACCGGAGCAGTCGATGGTGAAGCGCTTCCACAGGCGGTGGATGCCGAACGACATCAGATCGTTCATCAGATCATACTTGGCTGCCACCGAATGGAAGACGCCGGCGACCAGGGTTTCCTTCTCGGTCGCGGCCACGGTTTTAAAGCCAAAATGCGTTGTCGTAGTCTGTTCTGACATCCCTTAAACACCCATAGAGCAAAGAATGGCCGCCAGTTTACCAGAGCCAATGGCGTGCGGACACCTTAAACCCGGCTGGCGACCAACTGCATCCCCAGCACCACCATGGCCAGACAGAGAAACAGGTTGAGGCCGATGTTGAGCAGCGCCTTGAGATAAGCGCCATGCTGGGCCAGCGCTACCGTGTCCAGCGCAAAAGAGGAGAAGGTGGTGAGGGCACCGAGGATCCCCACCATCAACAGCGGCTTCATCGGGTGTTCGGCTATGTGGCCGTGCAGGATGAGGGCGTAGGCTACCCCCATGATGAAGGAGCCGATCAGATTGACCATCAGGGTGCCGTAGGGGAAGTGGCGCCCCAGCAGCAGCGCCATCAGCTCGGCGATGCCAAAACGCAGGCAGGCACCGATGGCCCCACCGGCAGCAACAAATAACCAGGTTTGCATGGAAGCAGACTCCACAGTATCAGGCCGACATTATGCAAAATGTCGACCCGGGGGGACAGCGGGGCAATTAATCGACGCCCTCGGCTCAACGGCGAAAATCGACCGGTTCGCTCTGCGCCAGGTGCAGCGTAGTTTGGGCCGGCCTGGTCTCGGCAATCAGTTTTCCATGGCGAATGGAGTAGCGTACCGGCACCTGGCGGCGCACCGCATCGAAGCCGTTTTCGGCAGGCAGGATCAGCAGGTTGGCCGGCTTGCCCAGCTCGATGCCGTAGCGATCCTGCACATTCAGGGTGCGGGCGCTGTGACTGCCGATCAGCTTGAGGCTGTCGTTGATCTCTTCGTACCCCATGATCTGGCAGACATGCAGCCCCATGTGCAACACCTGCAGCATGTTGGCCGTCCCCATGGGATACCAGGGGTCGAACACATCGTCGTGACCGAAGCAGACGTTGATGTTCGCCGCCAGCATCTCCTTCACCCGGGTGATGCCGCGACGCTTGGGATAACTGTCGAACCGCCCCTGCAGGTGGATATTCACCAGCGGGTTGGCGACGAAGTTGAGGTCGGCCAGCTTCAACAGCCGGAACAGGCGCGACGCATAGGCCCCGTTGTAGGAGTGCATGGCGGTGGTGTGGCTGGCGGTCACCCGCTGGCCCATGCCGCGCTCGTAGGCCAGGGTCGCCAGCGTCTCGATAAAGCGGGACTGCTCATCATCGATCTCGTCACAGTGTACATCGACCAGAACTTGATACTTCTCGGCAAGATCGAACACATAGTGCAAGCTTTCGACCCCATATTCCCGAGTGAACTCGAAATGGGGGATGGCGCCGATCACGTCGGCACCCAGCTTGAGGGCCTCTTCCAGCAACGCCTTGCCGTTCGGGTAGGAGAGGATCCCCTCCTGCGGGAAGGCGACGATCTGCAGCTCCACCCACTCCTGCATCTCTTCCCTCACCTCCAGCATCGCCTTGAGAGCGACCAGATTGGGATCGGAGACATCGACGTGGGTACGGACAAACTGGATACCGTTGGCGATCTGCCACTTCAGCGTCTGGATGACGCGCCGTTTCACATCCTCGTGGGTCAGCATTGCCTTGCGCTCGGCCCAGCGTTCGATCCCCTCGAACAGGGTGCCGGAGAGGTTCCAGCTCGGCTCGCCCGCCGTCTGGGTGGTATCGAGATGGATGTGCGGTTCGATAAAGGGGGCAATGGCGAGCCCCTCCTCCCCATCCAGCTCATGGGTGGAGAGCAGATGAGTGCTCATGGGCTCGATGGCACGGATCAGGCCATCCTGGCAGAGGATCTGCCAGGTCCCCTCCCTGCCGGCCAGGCGCAGGTTCTTTATCAGCATGTTTTTCTTCCTTTTTTCAGCCGCCAATTGCTTTTTCAAGCCACAACTTAGCTTGGATCAATTTGATAGAAAAGCGTTCATATTGAATACATATGAGACTGTTACTATTGATAGACAGCAACAATAAAAGGGAGTTGATTGGGATGAAAGCAGGATTGACCGAGATCGGCAGCGCAGGCTTGTTTCACGAGTATCTGCAGACGCTGGGCATCAGCAAGCCACCATTGACCTCGATAGAGAAGCAGTGGGAATACAAACGCGATGAACGACTGGTGGCTGCCATCCAGATAGAAGCGTCGGGACAGCCCCGTTTCTATCTCGATGCCAGACAGATATCGATGAATTGAAAAAGCAGAAACAAAAAAGCCTCCCGATTGGGAGGCTTTAATATTTAATGGTGCTGATACCCAGAATCGAACTGGGGACCTCATCCTTACCAAGGATGCGCTCTACCGACTGAGCCATATCAG
>NZ_JAAKVU010000024.1:0-66873 GCF_049175815.1 Aeromonas sp. 600276
TTGTTATCCGGTTTGAAGCCGTATGACCACTCCCTTTTGTGGGCAACTGTCAGGTGAATACCATCTCCATACAATCTATGAAATGCAATATCCGAGGGGCTCTTTCCCCTCGGATATTTATATTCGATATCAGCCATTCCCCCTAATCGATCAGCCCCCGCTGCCTCAGGGCAGTCAGCAACCCATCCACCAGTACCTCTACCGGCTTGCCGGCATTAAGCAGATGAATTTCCGGCTGCTCCGGTGCCTCGTAGGCGGAGTCGATGCCGGTAAAGTTGCGGATCTCCCCGGCACGCGCCTTCTTGTAGAGCCCTTTGGGGTCGCGCTCTTCACAGATGGCGAGCGGCGCATCGACAAAGACTTCGACAAACTCCCCTTCACCCACAAGATTGCGCACCAGGCCCCGCTCGGCACGGAACGGTGAGATAAAGGCGGTGAGCACGATAAGTCCCGCATCCACCATCAGTTTTGCCACTTCGCCGACCCGGCGGATATTCTCCTGACGGGCGGCGTCATCGAAGCCGAGATCACCACAGAGGCCGTGGCGCACGTTGTCCCCATCCAGCAGATAGGTGTGCTTGCCAGAGGCCGCCAGCGCCTGCTCCAAGGCTCCCGCCAGGGTGGACTTGCCCGCCCCGGAGAGGCCGGTGAACCAGATCACCAGCGGCTTCTGTCCCTTCTGCTCGGCCCGGCTCCGTTTGTCCACGGCATGGGCATGCCACACGATATTGCTCATCCAAAACTCCTTGCTTGGCGCTCGCGCCTCAATGCTGAAACGGTCTGGCTCCTTGAGCTCAGCCTCTGGCCACTCGCCACTGACGGGGGCCATGGTCGTCGTGTATTCCTATTCCCTGCAAGGCACCAGGCCCCCAATTGCGCCGCCTTAAAACGGAAACAGCAGGGGCACCATGACGATCACCCCGAGGCTGTAGGCCAGGGAGACCGGCAGGGCTAATTTAAGGTAATCCGGCATCTTGTAGTTGCCCGCGGCATAGACCATCAGGTTGGTCTGGTAGCCGTAGGGCAGGATAAAGCTGGAGCTCGCCCCGAACAGCACCGCCAGAATGAACGGCATGGTGGAGACATCCATGCTGAGCGCCAGCTGGTAACCCATGGGGAAGGCCAGCGCAGCCGCGGCGTTGTTGCTCATCAGCTCGGTCAGCACCAGGGTAAACAGGTAGATGCCGATAAAGGCGATGATGGGGCTGGCGCCGTTGAACTCCCCCATCAGCCAGTCGGCGATGAGCTTGGCCAGCCCGCTTTTTTCCAGTTGATCGGCGATGGCCAGCGCCCCGCCCACCACCAGCCAGATATCCAGCGGAAAGCGGCGGCGGATCTCGTCCAGGGTCAGGATGCGGAAGAACAGCAGCACCACCAGCATCACCAGCAGCCCCTTGAAGAGCGGCACCAGATCGAGCACCGACAGGGTCAGCACCCCAAGGAACCCCGCCACCACGGCGGCGCTACGCGTGGCATCGAGCCGGGTGGAGGCCTCCAGCCCGCTCACCACCACGAACTCGCGGGAGAGGGACTTGTTGCCCGCAAACTTGGGGCCGGGGGCCAGCAGCAAGGTGTCCCCTGCGTGCAATTCAATCTGGCCGAGGCCGCCGGTGAGCTGGGTCTCACCCCGGCGCACCGCCAGCACCACCGCATCGAAGTGGGTGCGAAACTCCGCATCCTTGATGGTCTGCCCCACCAGCCGCGAGCTGTGGCTGACGATCACCTCCACCAGGTGCTGGCCGTTGAGGCGGTGCTGGCCGTAGAGATCCAGCCCCTTGAGCTCCTGCAGCACGCCGACGCTCTCCACGTCACCGCAAAACAGCAGCATGTCCCCCTCATGCAGCTCGTGTTCCGGCTGCACCGGGCAGATCACCTGATTGCCCCGGATGATCTCGGCAAGATAGAGGCTTTTCAGGCTGCGCAGGCCGTTCTCCTTGACGCTGCGCCCGGCCATGGGGGAGCCGGGGCCCACCTTGGCCTCGAGAAAATAGCCGGATTCCCGGCTCATCTCGGTATCCTGCTCCGGCAGGTGGCGGGCAAACAGCAACACGGCGATGAGGCCGGTCAGCAGGGTCCCCGCCCCCACCATGAAGAAGTCGAACATGCCGAGCGGCTTGGCCCCCATCTTGATGAGGAAGCTGTTGACGATCAGGTTGGTGGAGGTGCCGATCAGGGTCAGCACGCCGCCAAAGGTCGCCGCGAAGCACATGGGCAACAGCAGCCGGGAGGGCGCATGGTTGGGGTTGCGTTTGACCGCCCCCAGCATGGACGCCACCACGGCGGTGTTGTTGACGAACGCCGATAGGAAGGCGGTGGAAAACCACACCTTCACCAGCACCTTGTTGAAGGAGCCGGTGCCCACCAGGTTGGCAAACCAGCTCATGACCCGGGTCTTCTCCACCGCGAGCGACACCAGCAGCAGCAACACCAGGGTCAGCAGGGCGCTGTTGGTGTAGCCCGCCACCACGGCGTTGATGTCCGCCAGGCCGCTCAGGTAGGTGATGAGCACGGCGCCTGAGAAGAGCAGCGCCGGCCGGAGTTTGCCCTGGATCAGCAGGGCGACGAGGGCAGCCAGCAGACCCAGCACCAGGGATTGTTGCCAGGTCATGGGCTTACTCCTTGCCGGAATCGTTGCTGATGGTCAGCGCCTGCCAGTGGGGGAAGTGCTTGCGCACCAGGGCGTTGAGTTCCACTTCGAACTCGCTGTATTGCCCTGCCATAACCTTGGTCGCCAGCCCTTCCACTATCATGCCGGCACCGACGGTGACGTTGGTCAGCCGGTCGATCAGGATGAAGCTGCCGGTATCGCGGATCTCCTGGTACGGGTCGAACGCCACCGGGTCGGTCAGGCTGAATTCGCACAGGCTGATCTCGTTGAGCTTGAGCTCGGAGGCCGGCAGCTCGTCGAGCTTGTTGATCTCGATGCGGTGGCGGATGGCCTCCACCTGACCGCGGCTCTTCTTGGTGGCCAGCTTGACGTCATAGACCCGGCCCGGTTGCAGGGACTCCTCCCCCATCCAGACGATGTGAGCCAGCACGTTCTGGGTCACCTGGGGCTTTTTCGCCGCGTCCACCAGCAAGTCGCCGCGGCTGATGTCAATTTCGTCCGCGAAGGTGACCGTGATGGCCTGACCCGGCAGGGCGTACTCCAGATCCCCGTCGAAGGTGACGATGCGAGTCACAGTGCTCTCCTTGCCGGACGGCAGCACCGCCAGCTTGTCGCCCACCCGCAGGATGCCGGAGGCCAGCGTGCCTGCGAAGCCGCGAAAATCGAGGTTGGGGCGGTTCACGTACTGCACCGGCAGGCGCACCGGGTGACGCTCCAGCTCGCGCTCCACTTCCGCAGACTCCAGCAAGGAGAGCAGGGTCTCGCCCTGATACCAGGCCAGCTTGTCGCTTGGGTTCACCACGTTGTCACCGTCCAGCGCCGAGACCGGCACGATATGGATGGTGTCGACGCTGAGCTTCTTGGCAAATTCGCGATACTCCAAGCTGATGCGCTCGAACACCTCCTGGCTGAACTCCACCAGATCCATCTTGTTGACCGCCACCACGAACTGCTTGATGCCGAGCAGGCTCGCGATAAAGCTGTGGCGACGGGTCTGATCCAGCACCCCCTTGCGGGCGTCGATCAATATGATGGCCAGATCGCAGGTGGAGGCGCCGGTGGCCATGTTGCGGGTGTACTGCTCGTGGCCCGGGGTGTCCGAGATGATAAATTTGCGCTTGGCGGTGGAGAAATAGCGGTAGGCCACGTCGATGGTGATGCCCTGCTCGCGCTCCGCCTGCAGACCGTCCACCAGCAGCGCCAGGTCCAGCTTCTCTCCGGTGGTGCCAAGCTTCTGGCTGTCAGACTCCAGCGCTTTGAGCTGATCTTCATAGATCTGCTGGGAGTCGTGCAGCAGGCGGCCGATAAGGGTGCTCTTGCCGTCGTCCACGCTGCCGCAGGTGAGAAAACGCAGCAGGCTCTTGTGCTGCTGGGCGTGCAGGTAGGCTTCAATGCCCTGTTCGCTGATGGCGGTCTGAATGTGGTTGTTCATGTTGCGATTCCTTAGAACATTTTTTTAGAAATAGCCCTGACGCTTCTTCTGCTCCATGGAGCCGGCCTGATCGTGGTCGATGAGCCGCCCTTGCCGCTCGCTCGAGGTGGTGATCAGCATCTCTTCGATGATCTCCGGCAAGGTGGTGGCATTGGATTCGATGGCCCCGGTCAGCGGGTAGCAACCGAGGGTGCGAAAGCGCACCAGCTCCTGCTTCACTTCATCTTCCGGGCCGATGGGCATGCGCTCGTCATCCACCATGATCTTGATGCCATTGCGCTCCACCACAGGGCGATGAGCGGCGAAGTAGAGCGGCACTATGTCGATGTTCTCGAGATAGATGTATTGCCAGATGTCCAGCTCGGTCCAGTTGGAGAGCGGGAAGACCCGGATGCTCTCACCCTTGTTGACCTGGCTGTTGTAGACGCGCCACAGCTCGGGACGCTGGTTCTTCGGATCCCAGCGGTGGGACTTGTCGCGGAAGGAGTAGACCCGCTCCTTGGCACGGGACTTCTCCTCGTCGCGGCGGGCACCACCGAAGGCGGCATCGAAGCCGTATTTGTTGAGCGCCTGCTTGAGCCCCTCTGTCTTCATGATGTCGGTGTGCTTGCCGCTGCCGTGCACGAAGGGGTTGATGCCCATGGCGAGCCCTTCCGGGTTCTTGTGAACGATGAGATCCAGCCCGTACTTTTTGGCGGTCTCGTCGCGAAACTTGATCATCTCCTTGAACTTCCAGTCGGTGTCGACGTGCAGCAAGGGGAAGGGGATCTTGCCCGGATAGAAGGCCTTGCGGGCCAGGTGCAGCATGACGGAGGAGTCCTTGCCGATGGAGTACATCATCACCGGGTTTTCAAATTCGGCAGCCACCTCGCGGATGATGTGGATGCTCTCGGCTTCCAGCTGCTGCAAATGGGTCAATCTTTCACGGTCCATGTCTGGGTCCTCGGTTCATTGCTATCGCGCCTGGTCGGTACGCGGTCTTGGTTCAGGTCGGTGCCGCCATGGCAACACCGTCAAATCGATTGCTGTCTCGGCCTTCAGGCCAGGCTCACCAGCTTGAGCTCGTGGCCGCTGTCGGCCCCCTGCGCCGTCTCGCCAAACCAGGCGAGTTGCTGGCGCAGGGCAACCACCTCGCCGATGACGATAAGGGAGGGGCTCACCGCCTGGGCGGCCAGTTCGGCCAGCTCCGCCAAGGTGCCGGTCAGCACGCGCTGCCGCGCCGTGGTGCCACGCTCTATGATGGCGATGGGGGTGGCGCTGCTGCGGCCATGGTTCACCAGCTGCTGCTGGATATGCTCGGAGCGCATCAGCCCCATGTAGATCACCAGGGTCTGGCTGGTGGCGGCGAGCTGCTGCCAGTCGGGCTCCTTGCCCTCCTTCTGGCAGTGGCCCGTGATAAAGACGGCGCTCTGGGCATGGTCGCGGTGGGTGAGCGGAATGCCGGCATAGGCGGTGGCACCGGCGGCAGCTGTGATGCCGGGCACCACGGAGAAGGGGATGCCCTCCTCTGCCAGCACTTCCAGCTCCTCGCCGCCACGGCCGAACATGAAGGGATCCCCCCCCTTGAGCCGCACCACCCGGTTGCCCGCCCTGGCGTATTCCACCAGCAGGCGGTTGGTCTCTTCCTGGGGCACGCTGTGGGCGCCGGCCTTCTTGCCGACCGACACCAGGGTGGCATCGCGGCGCACCAGGTCCAGGATCTCGGCGGAGACCAGCTGGTCGTAGAGCACCACTTCAGCCTGTTGAATTTGTTGCAGCGCCTTGAGGGTCAGCAGGCCCGGATCGCCGGGTCCCGCCCCTACCAACACCACCTCGCCCACTTCGCTTTTCGCATTGTCGAGCCCCTGGTTCAGCCACTGCTCGGCCCCCTGCCAATCGGCTTTCTCAATCAGGCCGGCCAGGGTGTTGGAGGCAAACGCCCGCTCCCAGAAGCGGCGACGGTCGGAAATGGAGGAGAGCACCCGCTTGGCCCGGTCGCGTACCCGACCGGAGAGCTCGGCCAGGCCGCCGAGGTGGCGCGGCAGCAGGCTCTCCAGCCGCTCGCGCAGCAGACGCACCAGCACAGGCGCCTTGCCGCCGCTGGAGACGGCCACCATGATGGGGCTGCGATCGATGATGGAGGGGAAGATAAAGCTGGAGCGCTTGGGGTCGTCCACCACGTTGACGAACAGACCGAGCTGGTTGGCGCTCTGATAGACCAGGGCGTTCACCTCGAGGTCGTCGGTGGCGGCCACCACCAGGATCTGGCCGGCCAGATGGGCCGGGGTGAAGCGCTCCGCCAGATGGGTGAAGCGACCGGCAAATTCATGGAAGTCGGGTTCCAGCTCGGGGGAGACCAAGGTCAGCCTGGCACCGGCCGCCAGCAGCAGGCGCGCCTTGCGCAGGGCCACTTCGCCCCCTCCCACCAGCAGCACCGGGCGACCGTCCAATTTGGCAAACATCGGCAAATAATCCATTTCGGCCCATCCCTCGGAACACGACTAATATGGGGCGACTATAGGCAGGGCTGCTTATCCCTCAAAATAATAAAAAATGCTTTTTAATGCATTTTAGTAATTAACAAAGCCGTATGATGGCAAAGGCGAAGCAAGGCGCTTGTGGTGCCAGGCGCAAGGCCATAGGCTAGTGAAAGTGTTTCATAAGGAGCTTAATAATGAATGAGTCATTGATTGTGCTGGGGATCTTCGTGTTTCTGGTGCTCGCGACCCTGAGCGCCGGCATCAAGATAGTGCCGCAGGGCTACAACTGGACCGTGGAGCGCTTCGGCCGCTACACCCGCACCCTGGTGCCAGGCCTCAACCTGCTGATCCCTTATGTGGACAGGGTCGGCCACAAGATCATCATGATGGAACAGGTGCTGGACATCCCGGCGCAGGAGGTGATCTCCCGCGACAACGCCAACGTCACCATCGATGCCATCAGCTTCGTGCAGGTGGTGGACGCCCGCAAAGCCGGCTATGAAGTCAACGATCTCACCAGCGCCATCCGCAATCTCACCATGACCAACATGCGGACCGTGCTCGGCGCCATGGAGCTGGACGAGATGCTCTCCCAGCGCGACACCATCAACGAGAAGCTGCTGCGCACCATGGATGCCGCCACCGCCCCCTGGGGCATCAAGGTGACCCGCATCGAGATTAAAGATGTACGTCCGCCGCTGGCACTGGTCGAAGCCATGAACGCCCAGATGAAGGCCGAGCGCCAGAAACGGGCCGAGGTGCTGGAAGCCGAAGGGGTGCGCCAGTCCAAGATCCTGAAAGCGGAAGGGGAGAAGCAGTCCCAGATCCTCAAGGCCGAAGGTGAGCGTCAGGCCGCCTTCCTCGCCGCCGAAGCGCGCGAGCGGGCCGCCGAAGCGGAAGCCAAGGCGACCCACATGGTCTCCAAGGCCATCGCCGAAGGGGACCTGCAGGCCATCAACTACTTCGTGGCCCAGAAATACACCGAGGCACTGGCCCGCATCGGCGAAGGCCCCAACAGCAAGGTGGTGATGATGCCGCTGGAGGCGGGCAGCCTGATCGGCGCCGTCGCCGGCATGGCCGAGCTGTTCAAGGATGGCAAGGGCGGCAAGTCATGACAGCCCTGTTCGAGGGGCTGACCCACTGGCACTGGCTGGGGCTCGGCTTCGCGCTGCTGGCCATCGAGGTGCTGGGCTCGGTGGGCTTTCTGCTCTGGACCGGCATCGCCGCGCTGGAAGTGGGCCTGCTGCTGCTGGTCTGGCCCTTCGGCTGGCAGGCGCAGTTGCTGCTGTTCGGCCTGCAATCCCTGCTCACCACCTGGGCCTGGTGGCGCTGGCAACACCGTCGGGATCGCTCCAGCCGGGATGCCGCCGCCCCCATCAACGAGCGGATGCAGGGATATCTTGGCCGCGAGCTGGTGTTGCTGGATGACGTGACTCAGGGGATGAGCCGGGTACACCTGGACGACACAGCCTGGACGGTGCGCTGCAACCAGCCGCTGAGCGCCGGCAGCAAGGTGCGGGTGACGGGGTACGACTCCCATATCCTGCTGGTGGAGCCGCTGCCCTGACACAGGGGCAAGGCGCCATGACCGCCAACGACAAAGGGCTCCTCGGAGCCCTTTTCGCTGTATTGTAAGCTGTGCTGGCGGGCTAGAAGGCGTCGCTGTCGAGGGCGGCGCGCAGCAGATCCTTCCAGCTGATGATGCCGACCAGGGCGCCGTTTTCCAGCACCGGCAGGCAGGAGACGTTCTTCTCCAGCATCATCTTGACCCCGTCCCGCACCGTAAGCTGGGGGGCGATGGTGATGGGGTGGCGGCTCATGATCTGGTGGGCGCGCCGGTTGAGGGTCTCGGTGTCTCGGCTCATCTCGGCCTCGGAGTCCAGATAGGGGCTGATGGCGCGGAACAGATCCCGGTCCGAAATGACCCCCACCAGCTCCTCCTCTTCCAGCACCAGCAGGTGGCGAAAGTGAGCCTGCTCGAAGATCTCCTTGATGACATTGAGCCTGTCATCCATGGAAACGGTGGCGACCCGGGTCGTCATGATGTCCCTGATAAGCATGCTAACCTCCCCAACCCTGACTGATTGCTCTGTTATGGCATGTTTTTGCCCCCCCAGCCAGTGGTTGCCCCCCGCCTCAAGTGCAAATCTGCGCCGTTTCACGTAAGATCCGCGCCAGTTTTTCTCCTCCATTTGAGCCAAGCAGACCAATCCATGATAGTTGCCAGTCAAATCGAACTGATCCGCGGCGGCCGCAAGCTGCTGGACAACGCATCCGCCACCATTCACCCCGGCCACAAGGTGGGTCTGGTGGGCAAGAACGGCTGTGGCAAGTCCACCTTTTTTGCACTGGTACGGGGCGAGCTGGCCATCGACAGCGGCAGCTTCAGCCTGCCCGCCGGCTGGCAGATTGCCGGGGTGGCGCAGGAGACCCCGGCGCTGGACTGCTCCGCCCTCGACTACGTGATCGACGGCGACAAGGAGTTCCGCGCGCTGGAGGCCGAGCTGGCCCAGGCCGAGCGGGATGACAACGGTCTGCTGGTGGCCGAGCTGCACGGCAAGCTCGACACCATAGGTGCCTACAGCATCCGCGCTCGCGCCGCCGAGCTGTTGCACGGCCTCGGCTTTGGCGACGAGCAGCTCGGCTCGCCGGTGCGCAGCTTCTCTGGTGGCTGGCGCATGCGCCTCAACCTCGCCCAGGCGCTGCTCTGCCGCTCCGATCTGCTGCTGCTCGATGAACCGACCAACCACCTGGATCTCGACGCCGTCATCTGGCTGGAGAAGTGGCTCAAGGGCTATCAGGGCACGCTGGTGCTCATCTCTCACGACCGCGACTTCCTCGACTCTGTGGTGACTCGCATCATTCATATCGAGAACGGCAAGCTCAACGAATACACTGGCGGCTACTCCGACTTCGAACTGCAGCGCGCCGAGCACCTGGCCCAGCAGCAGTCCATGTACGAGAAGCAGCAGCGGGAGATGGCCCACATGCAATCCTATGTGGACCGCTTCCGCTACAAGGCCTCCAAGGCCCGTCAGGCCCAGAGCCGGCTGAAGGCCATGGAGCGGATGGAGAAGATCCTGCCCGCCCACGCCGACTCCGAGTTCAGCTTCGAGTTTCGCGAGCCGTCGGCCCTGCCGACCCCGCTGATTGCCATGGAGAACCTCAGCGCCGGTTACGGCGACAAGGTGATCCTGGAGAAGATCAAGCTCAACCTGGTACCGGGCTCGCGCATCGGCCTGCTCGGTCGCAACGGCGCCGGCAAATCCACCTTCATCAAGATGCTGGCCGGCTCCAACCCGCCGCTCTCCGGCAAGCTGGAAGTGAGCGCCGGGGTGAGCATCGGCTACTTCGCCCAGCATCAGCTGGAGACTCTGCGCCTGGATGACTCACCCCTCGATCATCTGGTACGCCTCGCGCCGGACAAAACCGAGCAGGAGCTGCGCAACTATCTGGGCAGCTTTGGCTTTCACGGCGACAAGGCGCTCGACAAGGTGGCCCCCTTCTCCGGTGGCGAGAAGGCGCGGCTGGTACTTGCCCTCATCACCTGGCAAAAGCCCAACCTGCTGCTGCTGGATGAACCGACCAACCACCTGGATCTGGAGATGCGCCACGCCCTGACCATGGCGCTGCAAGGGTTCGAAGGCGCCATGGTGGTGGTCTCTCACGACCGTCACCTGCTGCGTACCACCACGGATGACTTCTATCTGGTGCACGGTGGCCGGGTCGAGGCCTTCGACGGCGATCTGGACGACTACCACAAGTGGCTCGGCGAGCAGGAGAAAGAGGCCAACGCCAAACAGGAGGACGGCGTCGTCTCCGCCAACTCGGCGGTGGCGCGCAAGGATCAGAAGCGGCGTGAGGCGGAGTTCCGGCAACAGACTCGACCGCTGCGCCAGAAGCTGGAGAAGCTCGAAACCAGCATGGAGAAGCTGCAGGCCAAGCTGGCCGCGGTGGAAGAGCAGCTGGCCGACCCCGCCATCTATGAAGAGAGCGCCAAGCAGAAGCTCTCCGAACTGCTCAAGTCCCAGGGCCCCATCAAGGAGGAGCTGGAAGGGGTGGAGCTGGAGTGGATGAGCCTCTCTGAGGAGCTGGAAACCATGGAGCAGGCCTTCCTTGCGTGACGAACAGCTGATGACGAGCGAGCGGATCGACGCCCACGAACTGCCGGGCCCGCTCGATTTCTGGCACTGGAGCGGCGAAACCTACGGTGCGCGCAGCCAGGATTGGCTCAGCGTGCAGGCGCTGGGGGGCAACGTCAACCTGGCCCTGTTGCTGCACCGGCTGGATCAGAGCAGCATCCCGGTGGATCTCACCGACCTGCAACCGGCGCTGGTGCAGACCGAGGCGGTGCTCGGCCCCTGGCGCACCCTGCGTTCGAGCGCCAAGGCGCGGCTCGGCGAGCAGGAGTATCAGGCCATGCTGGCCCACGAGCTGGAGCTGGAGCGGCTGCAACAGGGAGTCCTGCTGCAGACCCTGCGCAGCCTCACCCTGTTTCGCGGCAACAGCCGCAACCTGTTGAACTATCTATCGTTACTGGGGGCCCAGCAGGGCCCCCTCAGAGACCTAATATGCTGAGTTATCGCCACGCCTTTCACGCCGGCAACCACGCCGACGTGCTGAAACACGCCGTCCAGGCCCTGATCATCGAGTCCCTCAAGAAGAAGGAGAAACCCTTCATCGTGCTGGATACCCATGCCGGCGGCGGTCTCTACGACCTGCGCGGCGACTGGTCCCAGAAGAAGGCGGAATATGCCGATGGCATTGGCCGACTGTGGGATGAGCGAGCCCAGTGGTCTGCCATGGCCCCCTATCTGGACGTCATCGCCGATATGAATGTCGATGGTCAACTGCACTACTACCCCGGCTCGCCGGAGCTCTCCCGTCGCCTCGCCCGCGAGCAGGACAAGCTGGCACTGATGGAGCTGCACAACAACGAGGTGGAGGACCTGCGCGCCAACATGGGTTACGACCCCCGCGTCGCCGTGCACCATCGTGATGGCTTCGAGGGGCTGGTGGCCCTGCTGCCGCCCACTCCGCGCCGCGGCCTGGTGCTGATCGACCCCCCCTATGAGCTCAAAGAAGACTACTTCGCAGTGGTCGATACCCTGAAAAAGGCGCAAAAACGCTGGGCCACCGGCATCTACGCCCTCTGGTATCCCATCCTCGGCCAGGAGGCGGACAAATCCCGCGACATGCTGCGCGCCATCAAGCGGGAGAACTTCGGTAACGTCCTGGTGGCCGAGCTGGAAGTGGCCGGCCAGACCGCCGACTGGGGTATGAATGGCTCAGGCATGCTGATCATCAGCCCTCCCTGGATGCTGGACGAGCAGATTGAAGCCTTCTTGAAACCCCTGTGCGCCAAACTGGCCCAGGGCGCCGGCGCCCAGTACAAGGTGGAGTGGCTGAACAAGGCCGAGGCCTGATCGTTCATCCGTCACAAAAACGACAAAGCCCCGCGAGGGGCTTTTCTATTACTGCGGCAGTTGTGGCTAAAGGGACTGCAATTGCCGGGTGCCAACCTCTGCGGGGAGATCCCGCCAGAGCGCCAGAATAAGCAGCGCCAGCAGGGCGAAAGGCGGGGCCAGGCTGAGCAGCATGCACAGCACTGTGATCAGCGCCGGATGCTTGCTCTTGCGGCGGGCCAGTCGCCAGGCCACGACGCCGACGATGATCATCAACAACAGGATGAACTGCCCCATCAGGGTGGCGTTGATATTCATATGCATGAAAGCTCCTTTTTCATGGCAAAGGCTCACTCTAGCGCCGCAGTGGCCCCAGACAACTCCCAATCTGGTGAGGGTGCTCTCACTTGATAGGTCGTCCCTATCCAACCATTAGATGAGAATAGTTTTCATTTAATGCAATTTCGAGGGATACTCTGCTCATCACCAGAGGGAGCCGCCATCATGAAAAAGACCATCAGCTTTGCCGTTTTGCACTTCACCGTGGCCTTCACCGTGGCTTACCTGCTGACCGGTGAACTGCTCACCGCCAGCCTGATCGCCCTGATCGAACCCGCCGTCAACACGGTCGCCTTCTACTTTCACGACCTTGGCTGGCACAAGCTCAAGCCCCACCACAGCCTGCAGGCCAAGACCAGCAGCTTCGCCCTGGTGCACTTCTCGGTGGCCTTCGGCGTCGCCTACCTGCTGAGTGGCGAGCTGCTCACCGGCGGCGTGATGGCGATGATCGAGCCTGCCATCAACACGGTCGTGTTCTTCTTCCACGAACGGCTGTGGCGCGCCCGCCAGCAGCTGGTGCTGGCCTGAACCCTGGCTCCGGGCTTTACGCGCCAACTCATGCCGCCAGCGCCAAAAAAGCGCTCGGCGGCATGAGTGCTTTTGTGTTTTAGTGAAGCGATATCTCTCTTTTCAGGAACCGCTTCGATGACCCCGCTCAAGACTCTGCTGCTTGCCCCCCTGGCACTCTTTCCCCTGCTGGCCAGTGCCGCAACCCCCTCGTTCGATTGTCACAAGGCCTCCGGGGCGGTCGAGACGCTTATCTGCAAGGATGCGAAACTGACGGCGCTGGACAATGAACTGGCCGACCTCTATCACAAGGCGATCGCCCAACTCTCCCCCGAGCAGCGCAAGACGGAGCAGGCGACGCAGCGTGGCTGGATCAAGGGGCGCAACGAGTGCTGGAAGGGGCAGGATCTGCGCCAGTGCGTCGAGGATAACTACAAGCTGCGGATCGCCGAGCTGCAAGTCACCGGTGGCCAGCTGATGGTCACGGCTCCCGTCTTCTACCGCTGCGGCGACCAGCTCATGCTGGAGACCTATTTCTATCAGGATGCCAAGGTGCCGGTGGCCGTACTCAACCTGAGTGAAGGCAATCGCCCGCCTCTGCAGACCATCGCCTATCAGGAACCCAGCGCCAGCGGCGCCCGTTATGAAGGGCAGAACATCAGCCTGTTTACCAAGGGGGACGAGGCCAGGCTGGAGCGTTTCGGCCAGCCGGCGCTCGCCTGCAGGGTGAGCACGGCGCAAGGCAAATAACTCGCTCTGGGGGCCGGCCACCGTTTCGCCCTGACGGTGCCGGCCCTGTTATGTGCTAGATGGCGATATCCAGCGCCTTGCCTTCCCGCACCACCCGCACCTTGAGCGAACCCGCCTTGCTCTGGTTCAGCAGATCCCGCACCCTGTCTATCTGTAGCGAGTGATAGGGCACGCCGTTGATCTGCTCGATGACGTCGCCATTTTTCAGACCAAACGGCGCCAGATCCCGCTCGTCGTTGTAGTAGACCTGCAGATGCTGACCATCGAAGCGCACCGCAATCTGGCGCAGGTTTGGCTGCACCTGCTGCGCCAGCGTCTCTGCGTCATAGCAGAACATCATGCGCCCCGGGATGATGGCAAAGCGCTTGAAGCGACTCACAAAGTCCATGCCGAGGGCATACTTGTCGTTGTCATTCTCCGACACCCGCAGCTGACCGAGGGGGCGGCCGTCAAAGTGCAGGCCGGTGATGACATGATCGCCCAGGTCCTGCATGCCGCTCGCATCGACCCCCTTCATTGGCGTCGAACCATCCTTCAACAGCGCCTGCTGCGCGGCCATATGACCGATAAAGCTGCGATCGACATAGCTCTGATCGGCCCCGGTATCGAGGAGCATTCGCAGGCTGCCATCGCCCTGGGTCAGGTAGAGCGCCGGTGAACGGTTGTAGCTGTCGTCATAACCGATGCAGCGCTCGAAGCCGGCCGCCGAGGGGGCCGACGCCCAGGCGCTGATCTGGTGCTGCTCCTGATCAAACACCCAGTTGAAGCGACGGATGACCTCTATCCCGAGCACCCCGTCGATGCGCGTGCCAAGGGATTGGGAGATAAGCGAAAAATCCATGGTGCCCCACAGATCACTGTCATCGATCGTGACCGAGCCAACCGACAAGGGCACCGGCTGTACAAACCCGAAATGTTCACTCTCAATCTGACTCGAGACGCTGACCATATTGGCAAAATCGGCCTGGTAGGCACGGGGCAACTGACTCAGGGAGAGTGCCTTGAAGCGGCTGGCAATGCGGCGATCGAGCACAGTGATGCTGGCGCCGGTATCGAGCAGAAACTGGTACTGCTCACCGGCGATGGTGACAGGCACTATGGGGCTACGCTCGTAAGAGACGGCCAGCACGGGCTGGGACTTGCTTGCTGCATGGGCGGTATCCGGGGTACTGCAACCCTGGGTGCCAAACAGGGTCAAGATGGCGAGCGCCACTGCTTTTCGCTGCAATGTCATAAGACTCCTTTGCGATAGACAATGTGTCTGCGCCACCCCAGCTACAGCATCAAACACAAACTATCCTGTTGATTTATATGTAAATAAACCAGATTTTACGGGGCAGTCGACAATAACAAAGTGTTTTATGCCGACTCAAGCTGATTATGACCCCTCACCATCCAGGGATCCGGCAAGATCATCCCCCGAGTCCCCACCCCGCTACCGCTCAACTCATCCTATTGATTAATTTATTGATCTCGCTCAGGAAACCATCATCCCACTCTTCCCTCCCCGGCTTCGCTCGCTAACATAGCCGTTTGGCAACTGCCTCTCGGAGCCACCTATGAGCCTGGCCAACCCAACAGCGCAGGTTAAAAACAGCAGACTGGAGGCTGTCATTCAGGGGCGGTTGCCTTACCTGATGGAATTGATAAGCGATTAATGCCCACAACATGTTACTCAAAATGTAATTCCCCCAATTTCATTGCCGAACAATGATGGCAACGATGGGTGTCCATGTTAATTACCAACTTTGCCCTATAGAAATCTGCTAGCCGCTAGCTAGGTACCGCTCATGAGCCAGAACAAGTTATACATCCCTCTAAACGCCGGCGAATCCGCCGTCTTGCCCGATGCCAACACCCTGCTGCCACGCGCTGTGTACAAAAAACTGGCGACGATGATTAAAGAGGCTGTCAACAAGGCAGAAGCCGCCAAAGGCCAATCGCTCAATGAGCTGCGCGAACACAACGCCATCTCGATAGATGGCTCGCGCGGCACTGGTAAAACTGCGATATTGGTCAACCTGAAACGCTATCTGAATCAAGATGAGCACAAATCTATCCTAAGCAAAGTGCACATCCTCGACCCAGTAGACCCAACCCTGCTGGAAAATAGCGAATCGCTGTTTCTGCACATCATTGTCGCCGCGGTGCTACACGACAAAGAGGTTAAAGAAGCGCAAAGAAAAGAGCCCAGCAAAGCCCGTAGCCTGAACCAGACGCTGGAGAAACTGGCGCAGTCATTGGAATCGGTCGAGACCCAGCAACAGCGTCACGGCATGGACAAGGTACGCGCCATGTACAGCAACAAGCAGTTGGCCGACTGCGTGCAGGATTTCTTCCGTGACGTGCTGGATTTGCTGGAGAAAAAACTGCTGATCCTGCCCATTGATGACGTCGATACCTCGCTTAATCGCGCCTTTGAAAACCTCGAAATCGTGCGCCGCTATCTGGCCACGCCCCATGTGTTGCCCATCGTCTGTGGCGATCTGCCACTTTACGATGAAGTAACGTGGCGCGATTTCCATGGCCGCCTGACTAAGGATTCCAGCTACTGTAGAAAAGAAGCCTATAAAAAATCCGTAGAGTTGGCGGCAGAGTATCAGCGCAAGATCCTGCCATTCCCGCGCCGTTTGACCATGCCGGAAGTCAACAGCTATTGGCAGCAGAGCAATATCTACTTGCGCGATGATAAACAAGCCGACGTAATGCCGCTGCGCAACTTTATTGCTTGGCTGGAGATTTTTTTAGCCGGGCCGGTGAATGGTCTGGAAGGTAGCCAGCTGTCGCTGCCGATACCGTCCATTCGCGCGTTAACACAGCTCGTGAAACATTGCAGTGACTTACTTCCTAAATTACCACCATCGATTCGTTCTGCGAACAGCGAACTTGATGTTCGCAAAAACTGGCAAATGCCGCCTCAAGAAGATGCTACGGCATTATTTAACAGAAATGACATGGTGCAGCGGCTAGCGGGTTATTTTTGCTATGAGCCTAAGGCCGGCGCCGTTTATCTGCTACTGCTTGCCAAACAGCATTGGACAATAGCGGCGACCTCTGACTCATCCAACCAACGCGGCAGCATTTTCGATACCCCTTTATTCCAGCCGCTAACACAGGCTAACTATGAGCGTTTCGAGAAGACGAATGACCTTTCTTCATGGGCGATATCTTTGGCTAAGCGCTTGCCGGAAGAGTGGCTGGCCGGCATCAAATCACAAAAAACTATCCTACCCTATCCGGTGGCAGAAGTCGGGGTAAATTCAGGCAAGAAGTGGGATTACGCCAAGGAAATTCAAAAGCTTACGTTAGCGAATCTGGATGAAGAGAAGAAAAACAAGTCAATTTTTTTAATTGACCTGCTGGCGCAGCATAACTTCTACACCAATGCCAAGCAGACCATGCTGCTCAATATTGGCCGAGTATTTGAGTTGCTAATTGCCAGCCTTGTCGGCCCATTATCGGTTGAGGATATTCATGCGATATTAGGTAGAGCCCCTTTCTTTTCTACTGCAGCGATGGCACCGACAAAAACAATCACTTTTAACGAAAAAGAAAGTAAGTCGACAAGTGGTGCTGATGAAGGTTCGGAAGAGCCTCAAAGCGAAGAGTACGATTTAAAATTAATAGTAGAAAAACTTCATCAAGAGATAGAAACGTGGCGACATACCTGTCATGTTAATCAAGTCGAACTGGCGCCGTGGTTGGTTTACAAGGTGTTCAATAAGGTTTATAGCCAGGTGGCAAGTGATGAGTTCGTGCCAAATGGTATGAAGGATATCGGAACGGCACTGAATATGGTGGCTCATGTTTTCTATGCGACCTGGTTTGCATTTGGTAGCTTTGAAAAGGGGGAGCTTTTTACTTTGCCGAATGTGGTGGCGACAACCAATGTTAATCCGGAAAATCTAAAAAATTACGAACAACACGATCAATTCAAAACGAACGTCTTGCCATTCACCCCGACACTAAATCAAATTGCGAAAAAAGATGGTGAATATCAAAAGAAAGCTGCTTTTGGACAGAACGCCAGAGTGGTGAGCTATGTATTGACAGAGCACCCGCTGAAAAAGTGGATTGATGAAGTCATCAAGTTTGATTGGCCAAAGGATGAGCCAATTTCAAAACCCAAGAGTCAGAAGAAAGATGCAAGAGTAACTTCGGATAAGTGGTTAGCTGAACGATTAAATATTACAACAGCGCAAGCAATAGATGCCTCCGAGGTGGGGAAGGCTCTTGGCACGAAAGATCTGACAGAATGCAAAAAATTATGGGATGAAATGTCGAGCAGATTTACACGAATATCTCGGGCAAAAACTGCATTGCAAACAGCACTCAAGAATAACTTCCCTGGGCAATTCTGATGCTCAAGCGCACCCTAACTGAACACGCCGCCGAGTGTTTTTTTGGCGATCAACGGTTGGCCGGATGGCTGTGGGACACATTACTCACGCCCTCGGATGCTCTGGAGTCCGACCGCTGGCATCGATTACAGGACGATTTCTACCATTTGCTGGTAGAGGGGGTGGAGGCGCGTTATCCGCGCGAGCACCGGCTGACCGATGTGCGACAGCTGATGGGGCGGATGCTCGATGGTCATTTGCTGCTGACCCCCGCCCTTCCTTGGCTGAACGAGCTGCAACAGCGGCTATTGCAGCGCAATGGCGATTTGCTCTGCTACCGCGAGGGGGAAATTCAGGCTTATGTGCGGTTGGCGGCAGGGATTGACCCGACGCTACTAGCAGGTTGGCACTTGGCGCAGTGGCTGAATGAGATGCCGCCGCCACAGGCGCACGATATTCGTCGCGTTGTCTCGGCCCAAACCGCCTTTTTCGCCCCAACGGGCAACCCCTCACTGCCGTTTGCCGAGGGCCATGTCCATTTCTGGGGCGTTACCGCCGATAGCGCGATTCTCGATGACTATTTGCTGGCGCGGAGCGAGTTGACACCTAGCGGCGAGGCGAGTCTGTGGCAGCGCGAACAGCACGACAGCCTGCAACCCCTGTTGCAACGTGCGCGGCAACTGCTGGTGTTGTTGCTGGAACCCGATGAGCAGGCTAAGCAGCCCCAAAATATTAAGGACAAGCCGCCGTGTCGTCAGCAAGGTTGGCCGCAACATCTGGCACGGCTCAATCTTGCTATGCACACGCCCATCTGCAAGCCGGACTGGGATTTGCTGGCCGCCAATCTGTCTGCGACCAATCTTGGTAGTGCGGATTGGTTGCTGGGGGAGTTCGCAATGGCGATGGGCCGTGGTGAGGCCAATCGCTGGCTGTGGCTGTATGTCTATCTTTGCCGTCGCTACGACGAGCAGCACACCCACCCGCTGCAACGTGCCGCCATTTTGTGTTTTTGGCAGACCGTCAATCAGCTACGCCGCAGCCTGATCATGGATGGCCAAGGGTTGACCCGCTTTGCCGAGCGCTATTTTGGTTCAGCTTTGGAGCGCAAACCGAAGCGACATGACAATATGCGCCGTCTCTGGTCTGGTGCTTGTGATGTGGCTGAGATCAAGTCAAAACCTGCTGCGTTTTCGACATCATTTACACGACCTTTTGCCAAGGCTATGGCAAAGAATGCGGGGCTAAGTCAACCCAAGCCAACGTATATCTTTGGCGAGCATGAAATCCGGCCGGATGGCAAAACACAGGCATATCTGCAAAATCTGGAACGCTGGCAATTCTGTGGTCATTTCTCGCGCTCGCAACCCCACAAACAAAACCAACCCCCTAAGCCGGGAAGCAAGCAACTGTGGCAAGAGGCAGAGACGCTGATGCACAGTCTACAAAGTGCTTCTGGCTGGAACGTGCCCGAGTTTTTGGGCGGTAAGCTGAACCCCAATTTCCATTTCCAGCCAGCCAGATGGTTTCGTGGGCTGGATGTGGCAGGGGATGAGAACGGGCTGAAGATCGAGTGGTTTGCGCCGGTGCTGCGCTGGCTGCGTAGTGGTTTTAAACCACGGCCCGATGGCGAGCGAGCCAGCACAGGCTTTCACCTGAGTATTCATGCTGGCGAGGATTACGCCCATCCGGCATCGGGCATGCGCCATATCGACGAGACGGTGCGTTTTTGTGAGATGCGCGAAGGCGACCGGCTGGGACATGCACTGGCGCTCGGCATAGTGCCGAAACAGTGGGCTGCCCGGCAGGGCGAAATGATGCTGCCGCTCGATGAGCATCTGGATAATCTGGTCTGGCTGTGGCATCACGCCAGTGTACTGAGTGGCGTACTGCCGCTGGCGCAGCAGGTGCAGCCCCTGCTTGAGCGGCGCATTGCCCGTTTCTGGAGTTGGTCGCATTGGTGGAAAGTGCCGGATTTGATGGCCGATGATGGCTGTAGCTGCGACGGCAACGAGTCTGTAGATCCGCAGTCCCATTTCGAGCATGCCCCTTTGCGTGATGCCACTCCGAACGATCTCTATCAGGCGTGGTATTTGCGGCGTAATTGCCATTTCCGTCTGAAGTCTTTGAGTGGTGCCTGGCCGGTCGATTCGCGCGAGCTGTCCGCCTTGCCAGATCATCAAGAATTGAGCGAGCAACGCTCGTTGGCCAGCCAGCTGTATCAGGCTCGGCATACATGGCTGGCTAAGGTGACAGAAGCACCGCTGGTGATTGTGCGCATGGGTGACGAAGCGGCGGCCCATGACGGGTTTGTGCCCAAGAGTAGTACCAGAATTGGTCACAAGGCTGATGATAACATTCTGGAAGATGTGGACACGCCGGCCGAGCTGGAGTTTATGCACGCGCTGCAGGACTGGCTGCTGACCGAATACGACAAGCTGGGGCTGATCATCGAGGCCAACCCGACCTCCAATGTCTATATCGCCCGATTACAATCACACGCCGAACACCCGATTTTCCGTTGGTATCCGCCGGACGAATCGGCGCTGGAGCAAGGGGCTGCGGCCAACCTGTACGGCCTGCGCCGAGGCCCGGTGCGCGTGCTGGTGAATACCGACGACCCCGGCATCATGCCGACCACGCTGCGCACAGAGTTCTTGCTGCTGCGCGAGGCAGCACTTGAGCTGAAGATTGGCCGCACTGTGGCCGAACGCTGGCTGGAGACTTTACGCCATTACGGGCTCGAGCAGTTTCATCGCAATCATTTACCGGTGTTTGAACCGGTTTGAGGGGAATTTAATGACAGAAATAAATCCACCAAAGCAAATTACCAATTTTGATGAATTAACTCAGATGTATAGCTTTCATGCCATAGCTTTAAAAAACAAGGGGCGGGAAAGCTACTGGTTACGTTATCTTTTTCGTCGGCTTCCACTGTTTTCCGGGTTTGGTCTGATTTTCTTTTGTGTTTGCCTAGCGCTAGAGATGAATAATATGTTTAGTGGAAAGATTGACGATTTTTTTCATAGCTTGATACTGTTTGACAAGGGGTTTCGTGACCATATTTTGATTGGCAGCGTTGTGTTATTGCTGTTGCGAAGTTTTTTACCTTGGACGTTGTTTGTCGACAAATATGGTAAAGAAGCCGGAGCTGAAATCAACAACGAAAGCAATACTAAAAATAAAACTTTTCGAAAAATGTGGACTGAATACTGGGAGAAGCCAATTACATTATTGCTTGTATTGAGCGCGCTGATTTCCGGATTTTCTTGGATTATTTCCCACCCCCATGCTTTATTGTTAGGTTTGATTATTTTTTCCGTCGTAACGTTTGGATCTTTGCTAGCAGATCGCATGCTCGGTTTTACGCGTCGTAATGAGCGTTATCAGTTATTTGCTAATCGAGCGGAAGGTCTGATTGTCGAAAGTCGCTCTTGGGGGAAAATAGACGACAAGTCTGGTGACATGAACAATTTTAATGAAAAACATCTGCTTGAGTGTGCAGCTTTTTTTGAAGAATTAAGATTGGATAAACATAATGCGGCCATGCGAGATTCATTCTATTTATTACGTCTTAAAGAAAAATTGCTGGGGCGAGTAATTTAAAGGTACGCAGGGACATCCAGCATGCATGTATTAAAGCCCCGCATCGCGGGGCTTTTTTTTATCGGCAGTATCCAACTCAGTTGACGGTTGCCGGCTGACCCAGCGCATCCGGCGGGGTCTGGAACTCGCGCTCGGCGTCGTCGAAGCGCTCCAGCATGGCCTTGGAGGGAGCCTTGTCCAGCAGGCTGAACACCAGGATGGCGAGTCCGGAGAAGAGGAAGCCCGGGATGATTTCATAGAGTCCCAGCCAGCCGAACTGCTTCCAGACGATGACGGTCAGGGCGCCCACCAGCATGCCCGCCAGGGCGCCGTTGCGGGTCATCCGCGACCAGAGCACGGAGAGCAGCACCACGGGACCGAAGGCGGCGCCAAAGCCGGCCCAGGCGTAGCTCACCAGCCCCAGCACCCGGTTTTCCGGGTTCATGGCGACGGCGATGGCGATGAGCGCGATCACCAGCACCATGGCACGACCGACCCACACCAGCTCTTGCTGGGAGGCGTTCTTGCGCAGGAACGGCTTGTAGAGATCCTCGGTGATGGCGCTGGAGCAGACCAGCAGCTGGCAACTGAGGGTACTCATCACCGCAGCCAGGATCGCGGAGAGCAGCACGCCGGCGATCCAGGGGTTGAACAGGATCTTGGAGAGCTCGATAAAGACCCGCTCAGGGTTGGCCGTCACGCCGCCAGCCTGCTCGGTGAAGGTGGAGAAGTAAGAGAGGCCGAAGAAGCCGATGGCCACGGCGCCGCCCAGGCACAGCACCATCCAGGTCATGCTGATGCGACGGGCATTGGTCATGGAGTGGTGGGAGTCCGCCGCCATGAAGCGCGCCAGGATGTGGGGCTGGCCGAAGTAGCCCAGGCCCCAGGCCATCAGCGAGATGATGGCGATGAAGTCCAGGTTCTTGAACATGTCGAGGTTGCCGGCGTTCTGCGCCGCCACCTGCACCATGGCGGTGTCGATGCCGCCCACCGCGATGATGACGAACATCGGGGTGAGGATCAGGGCGAAGATCATCAGGGTGGCCTGCACGGTATCGGTCCAGCTCACCGCGAGGAAGCCGCCGAAGAAGGTGTAGGTGATGGTGGCCGCGGCACCGACCCAGAGGGCGGTGTCATAGCTCATGCCGAAGGTGCTCTCGAACAGGCGGGCGCCGGCCACCACGCCGGAGGCGCAGTAGATGGTGAAGAACAGCAGGATCACCAGGGCGGAGAGGATGCGCAGTACCCGGCTCTTGTCCTCGAAGCGGTAGGTGAAGTAGTCCGGCAGGGTCAGGGCGTTGCGGTTCTTCTCGGTATGTACCCGCAGCCGGCCGGCGACCCAGCGCCAGTTGAGATAGGCACCCAGGGTGAGGCCGATGGCGATCCAGCTCTCGGAGATGCCGCCGATAAAGACGGCGCCCGGCAGGCCCATCAGGAGCCAGCCGCTCATGTCGGAGGCGCCGGCGGAGAGGGCGGTCACCCAGCTCCCCATCCGGCGGCCGCCGAGGATGTAGTCGTCAAAGTTGCGGGTGGCGCGATAGGCGATAAAGCCGATCAGGACCATCCCGAGGATGTACACCAGAAAGGTGATAAGCATGGGTGTGCTGGCTGTCATTCAAAACTCCGTTATGTGACGTGTGTGCCCGTTCTGACGACGGACTCTTCCTTAAAAAAACCGCCCTAGCTTAATCAGCAGATCCCATGACCTCAACCTTTTTTAACAAACAGAAAACACAATATAAACGTTTCATATTTAACCAACAGACCAGCTTTGCCCCGTTCCACCAGATTTTATCCTGACGCAGCAACTGCTTATCCACCGGGCATGTTCAGAGGCCCGATCCCGCCACGGCCGCAAAAAAAAGCCCCGACCAGAAGTCGGGGCCATGTCGGCAAGTGTGCCAATCAGCGATTGATCGCGATCGGCATGCCGCTGCGCTGCTCCAGCGCCTGCTTGACCAGCTGGGAGTCGCTGTCGGCGTGGGCGATGAAGCGGGTCACCGCCGGGGTCATCGGCAGCGGCGCAGGCAGGCTGGAGTTGAACTCCTCCTGATTGCGGGAGAGCGGCTGATGCACTTCCAGGTAGCGGCGGCCATCCGGCTCGACACTGGCCTTGATCGGCTGGTTGACGAACTGGACACGGGTACCGACCGGCACCTTCTTGAACAGGTACTCGATGTCGTCGTTGCGCAGGCGCACGCAACCGTGGCTCACCCGCAGGCCGATGCCGAACTGGGCGTTGGTGCCGTGGATGGCGTACATCTTGCCGATGTAGAGCGCGAACAGCCCCATGGGGTTGTCCGGGCCGGCCGGCCATACTGCCGGCAGGGTCTCGCCACGGGCGGCATATTCGGCATGCATTTTGGCGGTCGGGGTCCAGGTCGGGCCCGCCTTCTTGCGCTGCACGCTGGTCACCCAGTTTTCCGGGGTGTCGGTGCCAAGCTGGCCGATGCCGATGGGCAGCACTTCCACCACCTTCTTGCCTTTCGGGTAGTAGTAGAGGCGCATCTCGGCCACGTTCAGCACGATCCCTTCACGGGGCGCATCCGGCAGGATCAGCTGGTGCGGCACGATCAGCTTCTCGCCGGTCTGCAGCAGCAGGGGATCCGCCTTGGGGTTGGCCTCCAGCATGTTGGTCAGCCCCAGCTGAAATTTGGCGGCGGCGGCCTCCAGCGGCTGGCCGTTTTCTTCGGCCGGGACCACGTATTCCAGATTTTCACCCACCAGGCGGCTGTTGGCCGCAGGCAGGGCGTATTCAACCGCGAGCGCAGGCGTGGCGCCCAAGAGGAGGCTGCAGCACAGCGCGGCCGCAGTAGTGTGGAGGAGCTTCATAACTTTCCTGTAATGGATGACGTGGTTCAAGACTCTGGGCTGACCCGGGAGCGGCAGGCGATCCGGGGGCGAAGAGAAGGCCGCCATTTTTCTCCTCTGCCGGGCAAATTTCAACTGACAAGTGGCGGCGGGTCAGCGATTAATATCGCTTTTTTTATCCGCCGCCAGCCCTTGTCTGATGGCCGTTCACCCCTTTTGCCAGGCGCGCATATCGTAACCTGTGGGAGATTGGTGCAACCGCAGATGAAATTGCTCGATGATGGCAAAAATGTGGTCGAAAATGTCGGCCTGGATCCCTTCGTAATCGGCCCAGGCGGTGGTCGCCGTGAAGCAGTAGATCTCCAGAGGCAGGCCGTCCGTGGTCGGTGCCAGCTGGCGCACCATCAGGGTCATGTCCTTGCGAATGCCGGGGTGGGCGCGCAGGTAGGCGTCCAGATAGGCGCGCAGGGTGCCGAGGTTGGTGAGGTGGCGGCCGTTGATGGGGCAGCTGATGGCGTCGCTCAGCTGCTGGTTGTAGGCGCTCAGCTCCTGCTCCTTGCGGCTCAGATAGGGCGCCAGCAGCTGAGCCTGCTTGAGCTGCAACTGTTCATCTGCCGTCAGGAAGCGCACGCTGGTCATGTCGATGTTGACGCTGCGCTTGATGCGCCGCCCGCCCGACTCCGTCATCCCCTGCCAGTTCTTGAAAGAGTCGGAGATGAGGGCATAGGTGGGGATGGTGGTGATGGTCTTGTCCCAGTTCGACACCTTGACCGTGGTGAGGCCGATGTCGGTCACCTCGCCATCCGCGCCGTACTTGTCCATCTGCAGCCAGTCGCCGACGCTCAGCATCCGGTTGGCGGAGAGCTGGATACCGGCCACCAGGCCGAGGATGGGGTCCTTGAACACCAGCATCAATACCGCGGTCATGGCACCTAGGCCGCTGAACAGGAACAACGGTGACTTGCCGAGCAGCAGGGCGATCATCAGGATGCCCACCAGGATGCTGCCCACCAGCTTCACCCCCTGGAAGATGCCGCGCAGGGGCAGATCCCGCCCGAGCCGGGTATAGCGGCTCACCGACAGCAGGCAGTCGAGCAGGGCGAACAGCGCCAGCAGCAGGAACAGCAGGATCCAGAGCTGGGCCACCGTCTCTATGAGCTGCAGGCTTTCGGAGTCGCGCGGCAGCCAGATCTCGGCCTGCCCCAGCAACACGGCCCCCTGCAACACGAAGGCGAGCCGGTAGAACAGCCGCTGCTGCAGTTGGGGCGGCAGCCACACCTGCATGGTCTTGCCGAGCACGCCCACCAGCCGCACCAGCAACACCCGGTGCAGCAGCATGTGCAGCACCAGCGAGGTGAGCACGATGAAGCCGAGGGCGATCACCAGCCCCGTCATGCCGGTCACCTCCAGTCCGAGCCCGGCCAGCCAGCGAAAAATCGTCTCCTTCATCCCATCCTCCTGTGCGTGAAACTGCGGTCAGGGTACGTATCTGCCACCCCATGTCAAATGGGCACCGGCCCACAAACGACAACGCCCGGCAGGGGCCGGGCGTTGTCTGGGAGCGAGGGGGCGTTAACCGACCAGGCTCAGGGCATCGCGGGCGATGACCAGCTCTTCGTTGGTGGGCATCACCAGCGCCAGGCGGCTGCCTTCGGCGGTGATGGGGCCCTCGCCACCCAGCACGGCGGCGTTGTTGGCTTCCTTGTCGACCTTGAAACCGAACAGGGCCAGACGATCCAGCACCATCTCGCGCACCATGGCGGCGTTTTCACCGATACCGCCGGTGAATACCAGGGCGTCCAGACGACCGTCCATGGCGGCGGCATAGGCACCGACATACTTAGCCACCCGGTAGGTGAACACGTCCAGCGCACGCTTGGCACCGGCGTCGGTGGCGTAGTTGGAGGTGACGTAGCGGCAGTCGCTGCTCGCCTCGGTCATGCCCAGCAGGCCGGACTCGCGGGTCAGGGTGTGGTTGATCTGCTCCACGCTGTAACCAAGCTGGTCGTGCATGAAGAAGACCACGGCGGGGTCTATGTCGCCGGAGCGGGTACCCATCGCCAGCCCTTCCAGCGGGGTCAGCCCCATGGAGGTGTCGACGGATTCGCCGCCACGGATGGCGCAAACGGAGGCGCCGTTACCTAGGTGGCAGTTGATGATGTTGAGCTCTTCGAGCGGCTTGCCCAGCGCCTTGGCGGTCTCTTCCGCGATGAAGCGGTGGGAGGTGCCGTGGGCGCCGTAACGACGGATGCCGTTCTCTTTGTAAAGCTTGTAGGGCAGCGCGTAGAGGTAGGCTTCCTCTGGCAGGGTCTGGTGGAAGGCGGTGTCGAACACGGCCACATTCTTCTCTGCCAGCGCCGGGAAGACCTTGAGGGCGGCACGGATGCCGATGAGGTGCGCCGGGTTGTGCAGGGGAGCGAACGGAATGGCGGCTTCGATGCCGGCGATCACGCTGTCATCGATGCGAACAGAACGGGAGAACTGCTCGCCGCCGTGCACGATGCGATGGCCGATGGCCACCAGCTGCTCGGCCAGGGTCGGATCCTGCGGCAGGATGTGACCCACGATGTGGTCGAGGGCTTCCTGGTGCGCGGCACCCGCGCCCAGCATGGCCTCGCCCTTGACGCCGTGGAGTTTCCATTTGATACGTGCATCATCCAGATTGAAGCATTCGGCCAGGCCGGACAGCATGTCCTCACCTGTTTCGGCGTCCATTACGGCAAATTTCAGGGAAGAGCTACCGCAGTTAAGGATCAATACCAACTTGCTCATGTTCTACATCTTCCTGTGCTTCGGCTTTATGCCGACAGTGTCGTGTCATCCAACATGGATGGGATTCCCCTGCCGGGGGCTTATGGTCGCAGGAAAGTGCGCCCAATTTTTCAATATGTTAAGTGCAAATCCGGACGATTCCGGCCACTCGTCTCAGTCAGGCTGCGCCAGCGGTTACAGGCCGGCCAGCAGATCCCGGTGCACCTTGACCACCAGCTTCTTCACCTTGGCCGGCGGGTTGGGGGTGCAGAGGGGGCGATGCAGTTCTCCCGGCCAGAAGATGGCGAAGTCGCCGGGCTGCAACGCCAGATAACTGGTCTGTTCATCGTCGACGAACCAGAGATCGGGATGGGGGTGATCCGCCCCTTCGCTCGCGTAGGTGTGCGGGCCGACCCCGATCCACTCCTCGCCGGCGAGCAGCAGCTGGATGTCCAGGTACTGCTGATGGAACTCGCCACGGCGATCCGCCGCCGGCTCGGTCAGCTCTTCGCTCACCAGGCAGAACAGCTTGAGGCCGTCGACCTCCTGCTTGCCGAGCGGGGCATGCCGCCACCGGTCGACGCTTTGCACCACCTCGACCAGGATGCGGTCGAGCGGGGCGGGCAGCGGCATACGCTGCAAGGTATTCAGACTGCCGGTGATCATGGCGCTTCCTTAGGTGTATTCAGGCGACATCTTAGCCGCAAAATGAAAAAGGACCCGTTGAAGGTCCTTGTGTCACACCGTCTGCTATCCGTGCAGACCGGGATGGAGCCATGGCTCTCTCCGGCGTGGTGAGTGCACTGTTACACACTCATCCTCGGCTTGCCAAGCGGGGCAAGCGCGTTCGCCGGGTGATCGTACCAGCTGAAACAATATTATTCACTACTCCATTGCCGGCGACTTTGACCAGACGCAAAAACGGGAGCATCAGCTCCCGTTTTTTTCGCATCACCTGGTCAAAACCGGTGTCATTCAAGCCTTGGCGGCGTTCTCCACCGGTTTGGCGTACATGGCACGCCAGATGGCCTTGTGCTCTTCCGGCACCTCCGACTGACGGCTCAGGAAGGCGGCCTGTTCGATGGTATTAGCATGGCCTG
This sequence comes from Aeromonas sp. 600276, assembly GCF_049175815.1. Lineage (NCBI taxonomy): Bacteria > Pseudomonadati > Pseudomonadota > Gammaproteobacteria > Aeromonadales > Aeromonadaceae > Aeromonas > Aeromonas sp. 600276. The sequence continues at coordinate 28,085 of NZ_JAAKVU010000024.1, forward strand.
CCACATCCGCAGCCAGGTAGTTGCCCGGGAAGAGGCGGTAGTTGCCCCAGATCGCCTTGTCGATGAGCGCAGCCAGCTCGTCCGGATCGCTGAAGCCTTCGGTGATGGGGGCGCCGAAGGAGACGTGTACCCGCCCCTTCTGGCCGACGATGCCGGCGACTATGCTCTCAATATCCTCGAACTCGCCCTTCTCGTAGCTGCCGTTGACCGACTTCTCGTACAGCTCGCGCGCCTTGGCCTTGTCGGTGGGATCCAGCTCATAGCTGATGCTGACCGGCACGATATTGAGGCTGCGCATGTAGTCGACGAACTCGATCTTCTGCTTCTTGCCGTCCACGTAGAACATCTTGAGGATGGCCGGATCCGTCTTGTCATCGCCGTTCTTGGCGCGCCCTTCCTTCTGGGCAATCCAGATGGAGTGCCCTTCGTGCACCGACTGGCCGATGTAGGCCGACAGCTCGCCGAGCGCCTTCATCATCTCCCGCGGCCCCTTGGCGGAGCGCTTGACGATGAAGCTCTTGTTGAGCTTCATCAGCTCGGTGGCGCAAGGCTTGCGCAGCAGGTTGTCGCCGATGGCAATGCGCACGGTATCGAAACCGTGGGTGTGCAGACCCCAGTTGACGAACGCCGGATCCATGGCGATGTCCCTGTGGTTGGAGACGAACAGGTAGCCCTGCTCTTTTTTAAGATGCTCAAGCCCGGAGAAGGTCACCCCCTGGGTGGAGGTGGCGATCATCCGGCTCATGTAGCGGGTCACCCCCATCTGCACCTGATGGATGGTGGTCACCTTGGACCACTTGTAGCGCAGGAACTGGCGGATCAGCGGGCGAATGGCCCAGCCCAGCCAGCTCATCAGGGAGCCGAAGCGATACTTGGCGATGGCGCCGATGAATTCATCATCCCGGATCAGCCGCTCGATGGCTGCCGGTACTTCCTCATCGCGGTAGGGGCGAATGTCCGCGAATCTATCTACTTCTGTCACAATGTCAGCCTTGCGTGTAAGGAGTCGCGGCCGGCGTGCGCCGGCCGGAAAATTCAGGGCGCAATTTTACACGCTTTTATGCCGAGGGGTATGCGGCGCAGCCAGATAGTGAGATCTGACCAGTAAAAAAACAATGGCCCCGAACGGGCCATCATTTCACTCTTCCACCGTGAACGAGAGCATCATTCCGGTGTCTTCATGCTCCAGCAGATGGCAGTGAGCCATGTAGGCCCGCTCCTTCGGTGCCGTGTGATCGAAGCGCACCAGCACCTCGCTGCGCCCGCCCTCCACCTTGACGATATCCTTCCAGCCGGCGCGATGGGGGGCCACCGGCTGACCGTTCTCGCTCAGGATCCGGAAACGGGTGCCGTGAATGTGGAAGGGGTGCAGCATCATGTCCCCCTCCCCCGAGATGATCCAGCGCTCGGTGCGGCCGCGCTTGACCGCAAACTGCGGGTCGTTCATGGCGAAGGCCTGGCCGTTGATGCGGTTGCCGCCGTGCAAGTCCAGCGCGCCGCCCGCTTGCTTCATGTCGGCCATGTCGCCGTGATCCATCCCCGCCATCGACATCCCGGCCATCCCGTCGCCTTGACCGTCCATCTTCATCCCGGCCATGCTGCCCGTATCGCCGTGCTCCATGCTCATGCCCGCCATGGCGCCGTGGCCGTAGCGGCTCATCAGCGCCTGCATCCCCTGCCGGTCCAGCTCGGGATCCATCGACAGGGTCAGGGTGCGGCTCGGCAACTCTTGAGTTGCGGGCAGCGCAGGCAGCCGGGCCAGGCTGTCCGGCAGGCGTCCCTTGCCCTCGATCAGGGAGGGCCGGATCCGCAGCAGCGGCAGGGCCGCATCGAACGGCGCCAGGGTCATCCCCATCTGGCGCACCGGCAGGGTAAGCAGGTCGAACGCCTGGCCATTGCGGGCATCCACCATCACCTCGAAGCGCTCCCCCGGCAGCAGCGCCAGCTCGCTCAACGCCACCGGCTCCGCCAGCAGGCCGCCATCGCTGCCGATCACATACAAGGGGCGGCCATCGCTGGTCGCCAGCCTGAGGGAGCGAGCATTGCAGCCGTTGAGCAACCGCAACCGCAGCCAGCCGCGGGGGGCGTCGTGGGTCGGATAGACGGCGCCGTTGGTCAGCATCAGATCGCCAAACCAGCCGACCGCTGCGCTCATCACATCCAGCTGGTAGTCCACCTGATCCCGCCCATCGAGCCGCTTGTCCTGCAGCACCAGCGGGATGTCGTCCACCCCCCAGCGCTGGGGCAGCGGCAGCCGCAGGCTCTCCTCGTCGTCGAGGATGAAGAGCCCGGCCAGTCCCATGGCCACCTGATGGCCGGTCTGCCCATGGGTGTGGGGGTGATACCAGCAGGTGGCCGCCGGCTGCTCGATGCGAAACGCCGCCTGCCACTCTTTGCCGGAGGGGATGCTGGCCTGCGGGCCGCCATCGGCAGTGCCCGGCACCTCCAGCCCGTGCCAGTGCACCGTGGTGGTCTCCGCCAGCTGGTTGGCGACCCGGACTCGCACCGCCTGCCCCTGGCGGGCACGCAATGTGGGGCCAAGCAGGTTGCCGTTGTAGCCCCAGCTGCGGGTCGGCTGGCGTCGCCACTGCATCTGGCCCGGCTGGGCCCTGAGCTGAAACACACCGCTGGCGTCCGCCTCCAGCAGCGCAGGAATCGGCAGGGCTGGCCGCTCGGCGGCAAGCGCCCGCCCCCACCAGGGCAGGGCACCGGCGACACCGACGGCGGTGGAGAGTTTGAGAAAATCGCGACGCTGCATAAGTCACTCCTCGTTGGCCAAAGCGGACCTTCAGCCTAAGCAGCAACCCTGCGGCAAGGTCAAGCCCTGCCGAGCCGGCGGCCGGACAGTTTCTGGCTTATCCGCTTGCCAGCAGAGCCATGGTCGTCAAGCCAGCGCCAGAGTGACTGCCGCCTCGGCGTGAATCGAAGTGGTGTCGTAGAGCGGCACCGCTGCCTCGGCGTCCCCCACCAGCAGGGCTATCTCGGTGCAGCCCAGGATCACCGCCTGGGCGCCCGCGTCGGCCAGCGCGCTGATGATGGCCAGGTACTCGGCCCGCGAGGCGTCGCGAATGTCGCCGAGGCACAGCTCGTCATAGATGATGCGGTGCACCCGCTCCCGCTGCGCCTCGCCCGGCACCAGCACCTCCAGCCCGAACTTCTCCTGCAAGCGCCCCTTGTAGAAGTCCTGCTCCATGGTGAAGCGGGTGCCGAGCAGGCCGACCCTCTGGATCCCGTCCGCTTGCAGCTGACGCGCGGTGGCATCGGCGATATGGAGCAGCGGGATGTCGATGGCGGCCTCGATCTCGGGCGCCACCTTGTGCATGGTGTTGGTACCGATCAGCAGAAAATCGGCGCCGCCGGCCTGGATGGCCTGCGCCTCAGCCGCCAGCAGACGAGCGGTGGCGGGCCAGTCGCCGATATGCTGCAGCCGCTCTATCTCGGCAAAGTCGACGCTGCTCAGCAGCACCCGCGCCGAGTGCAGGCCGCCGAGCCGCTCGCGCACGCCCCGGTTGAGCGCCTGATAGTAGCTGACGGTGGACTCCCAGCTCATGCCACCCAGCAGACCGATACATTTCATGGGACCTCCTTCTGTAAACCGCTCGTGCAAACCAGACAGGGGCGGCGCGCGTCAACGCACCGCCCAGGAATAAAAAAGGCCCCGCAGGGCCAACAAGACAGCCAGTAAAGGCCCGGGCGCAGGCCCGGACTAAATCCAGATCATCAGCACGCAGGCCGCCGTGGCGACCCCCATACCGAGATTGAAACGACGCCAGCCTCTGGCGGTGCGAATGAGGCGGCGCACCTGGGCACCGAACAGCACCCAGAAGGCCCCGGTATAGAGGCCGGTAATAAAGAAGATGGCGAGCACCCAGATGGCGGAGGGCCAGTAGGCCTCCCCCGCCAGGGTGAAACCGCTGATGGCGGAGAGCGCCATCATCCACGCCTTGGGGTTGAGCAGCTGCAGCATGGCCCCCTGATGGGCCGGGATCAGCGGCCGATTGCCCTCGGCCGGGCCGCTGGCGGTCGCCACCTTCCAGGCCAGCCAGAGCAGGTAGGCCGAGCCGATAAGCTTGAGCCCGTCGTGCAGCAACGGCACCTGCTCGAACATCACCCCCAGCCCCAGCGCCGTGGCCAGGATCATCAGGTTTATTCCCCCCACCACCCCCACCAGCAGGGGCACGCTGCGGCGAAAGCCCTGGGCCGCACCGGCGCTGGTGAGCAGCATGTTGTTGGGGCCCGGCGTGCCGCAAGTGATGAGGGCAAAGCCCGCCAGGGGAAGCAACCAGTTCAGATCCATCTCAACCTCTTGATGATGCAGGGCGCCGACTCGGCGACAAGCCTTCTAATATGCAGAGCCGGTGCCCGTCAGACAAGGCCGCAAATGCACTTTCTTCGCATCTTTATGCGGCCTCTGGCAAGGCTCAGTACCAGAGCATCACCACGCAGAGCGCAGTCAGCGCCCCCAGGCTGCCGTTGAGCCGGCGCCAGCCCCGATCCGTGCTGATCCAGTTGCTGAGCTGATGGCCGAACAGCACCCAGACAAAGCAGACCGGCAGCGCCACCAGCACGAACATGGCCATCACCGCGAACTGGCTCGGCCAGTAGCTGGCACCGGGCAGGCTGAACAGACTGATGGCGGAGATCCCCATCATCCAGGCCTTGGGGTTGAGGAACTGAAAGCCCAGCCCCTCCAGCAGGGTCAGCGGACGGGCGCGCCGGGCCGGATCACCGGGAGCGCCGGCCACCGCGATGCGCCATGCCAGCCACAGCAGATAAAGGCTGCCGAAGATCTGCAAGCCAAGGCGCAGCAGCGGCCAGCGCTCGAACAGGGGGTAGAGCCCCAGCGCCAGCACCATCTGCAGCACCGGCTGGCCCACCGCCACCCCGATCAGATGGGGCAGGGTGCGGCGCACCCCGAAGTTGGCGCCGGAGGCGGTCAGCATGAGGTTGTTGGGGCCCGGTGTGCCACAGGTGAGCACCGCAAAGCCAAACAGGGTGGCATACCATTCGATCGTCATCTTTGTACTCCTGAACTGCACACATTGTATCGATACAATGTGCTGTTTTTGATTGTTATCGGTTTCAAAATCACGCTATATTGCCGATACATTTCGATCAATGGATTTATTGTCACCATGACAATCTGGACCCCAGACCTCACCCCCTTCGCCGGCCCGCTCTACCTCAAGCTGGTGAAGGCCATCGAGCAGGCCATTCAGGACGGCTCTCTGCCGCCCCAGACCCGGCTGCCCACCCACAGGGCGCTGGCGGACAGGCTGGGGGTCACCGTCGGCACCGTCACCCGCGCCTATGGCGAGGCGGAGCGGCGCGGGCTGCTGGCCGCCCGGGTCGGCCATGGCACCTGGGTCAAGGGGGAGAATGAGGATCCGGCCAACGCCTGGGTGATCCGCAAGGAGGAGGGGCACCGCATCGAGTTGTGGCAGAACCTGCCAGTGCAGCTGGATCGAGCCGCCATCATCCGGCCCATGCTGGCGGAAGTCGCGGACGGGGATCTCAACGCCCTGCTCGGTTATGACAAGGAGGCGGGCCAGCCCAGCCAGCGCCAGCTCTTTATCGACTGGCTGACCGAGCAAGGGGTGGCGGGCAGCGAGGAGTATCTGCTGTTCAGCCACGGCGCCCAGCACGGCATCATGCTCTCCCTGCTGGCCACCGGCTGCGTGGGGGAGACCCTGTTCTGCGAAGGGCTCAGCTACCCCGGCATGCTGGGCAACGCCCGCCAGCTGAAGAATCAGGTGTTGGGGCTGGCGATGGACGAGGAGGGGCTGCTGCCCGACGCGCTGGAGGCGGCCTGCCGCACCCGCCGCGCCAAGCTGCTCTACCTCACCCCCACCCTGCAGAATCCCACCACCGCCACCATGAGCCTGGCGCGGCGCGAGGCCATCATCGCCATTGCCCGCCGTCACGATCTGCTGATCATCGAGGACGACGTCAACGGCCTGCTGCCCCAGCAGCCGGTGACGCCGCTGGTCAACCTGGCGCCGGAGCGGGTCATCTACCTCGGCAGCCTGGCCAAGATCGCCTGCGGTGGCCTGCGGGTCGGCTTCGTGCTGACCCCGCCCCACTTGCGCGGCGCCTTCGCCCAGGCGATGCGACTGTCGAGCTGGATGGTGAGCCCGCTGCTCATCGAGCTGGCCTGCAAGCTGGTGAGCCAGCGCCAGATCATGCCTCTTGTAGAGCAGCAACGGCAGATCCTGGCACGTCGCGGCGAGCTGCTGCGCCACCTGTTGCCGGAGGCCTGCTGGCAGGCGGGCTCCATGCACGCCTGGCTGCCGCTGCCGGAGCCCTGGCGCAGCCAGGAGTTTGCCGAGGCCGCCAACGCCCTTGACGTCGGGGTGGCCAGCGGGGAACACTTCGCCGCCGGCCAGTTCGCCGCGCCGCAGGGCGTGCGCCTCAGCCTGAGCCAGCCGGCCACCGACGCCCGCGTCGCCGAAGGGCTGGAGCGGCTCGCCGGTCTGCTGCGCGCCGCGCCGCCCACCAATACCCTGCTATAGTCAGCCCCGGCCCAGCCCATCCGTGCGCTCAAAGGAGAGCCCATGCACCCGACCCGCCCCCCCTTGTTGCTTCTCACCCTGCTGCTGGGGGGCTGCGCCTCCCCCGGCCATCAGCAGCTGGGGGCGGCGCTGAGCGGGCTGGAGGGGGAGTTGCAACGGCTGGAAGAGGAGCTGGCGGCCATGAACGGCCTGCACTACCAGAAGGCGATCGATGCCCCCCTCAGCCTGCGCCGCAGGCTGAGTGCCCCCGTCCCCACGGCACAAGGGCTGCTGCCCAGCCGAAGCACACTGACAGACGGCCCCCTGCTGCGCTACGACTACCGGCTGCCGGCCGGCATGGCCAGCCTGCCCCTCACCGACCCCTGCCTGCGCTACGAGTTCGAGCTGCGCCACCTGGGCCGCCTCGGCCAGCTCGCCCTGCACTGGCAGGGGGCGGCGGGCTCGGGAGAGCAGTTGATCCAGCAGCGCGACTGCCCCTTTTCGGCCAAAGGGCCCGGCCTGCAGTAGGCCCGCCGCCGGCCGACCTGCCCCTATGGTCAGTTGAAAGGGGCGAAGGCATCTTGTAGCGTGCCAGCATCCCGACTCCTGCTGGAAGCGCCCATGAAACTGACTCCCCTGTGGCTGGCCCTGTGCAGCCTGCCCGTCCTGGCCTGCGGCCCGGATGGCTGCGAGACGCCGCTCACCCTGCAACTGACCGCCGCCCAGTGCCACCTGAACGGGCTGCCGTTCCTCTCCCCCGACAACGACACCCGCACCAACCTGGCGCTGCTGCTGGCCGATGAGCAGGCCTTCTCGCTGCCCAAGGCGCCGCTGCCGCTGCCCTTCGCCATCGAGGATCTGCTCAACCCGGCCCTGCTCAACCCGCCCCAGGCCGATCCGGCCCCCGCCGGGCCGGATCCCCTGCTGGCACTGGCCGCTGGTCTTGGCATCGAGCAGAGCACCACCCAGGCCGCCCTGGAGCGGGCCGCCGGCTGGAGCGAGGGGCGCTGCATCAGCAACAACCTCGTTTCTGCCGAAGCCTTCCTGCAGGCGCTGGTCGACACCCCGGCCCTTGGCGCCGACGAGCGCAGCCAGCTGGCCCGCCAGCGGCTGGCCATGCTGGGCCAGTGCGCCCAGCAAGCCGAAACGGCGCCGGAAGACAAGGCCGTACCGCTGTCGGCCGCCGGCCAGGGCTTTGCCGACTACCTGGCCGCCAGCCAACGCTTCTATCAGGGGGAGTTCGCGCAGGCCGATGCACAATTTGCCGCCCTCGCCGGGCAGGATCAGCCCTGGCTGAGAGAGACGGCGGACTACATGCGGATCCGGGTCGCCCTCAACCAGTCCCAGCAAAGCGCCTTCGATGACTGGGGCACCCTGGATCGCAACCAGATTGACCAGGCTGCCGTGCAGCGCGCCGAGCAGTTCATCGCCGACTATCGCAGCCGCTATCCAAAGGGGCGCTATCTCGGCTCCGCCAACGGGCTGCTGCGCCGGCTCGCCTGGTTCAAGGGGGACGAAGCGACGCTGGCCGGCCTGTTCCAGCAGGCGAGCCGCCAGCCGGGCAACCCGGAGCTGCTCAACGAAATAGACCTCAAGCTGCTGATGCAGCCCGGCTTCACCGGCTCAGCCGCCATGCCGCAGCTGACCCTGGTGCAGGATCTGCGCAGGCTGCGATTGCACGAGAGCTGGGACGAGTGGCAGCCGCTACAAAGCGGCGAGCTGGCCCAGCAAAGCGCCCAGTTTGCCAGCAACCCGGCCTGGCTCGCCTATCTGCAGCAGGCCGAGCGTTATTATCTGGCCAAGGATTATGCCGCCGTCATCGCCGCCGCTCCCGCCCTTGGCAAGGGGCCACTCGACAACCTGGCATTCAGCCAGCAGGTGCTCAAGGGCATGGCGCTGGCGGCCAATCAGGCGCTGCCCGAGACGGAGCAGCAGTGGCGCGCCCTGCTCGCCAGCCAGCCCACCCCCTTGCAGGATCAGCTGCTGCAGCTGGCGCTGGCCATGACCCTGGAGCGGGCCGGTCGGCTGGAGCAGGTGTTTGCCAAGGAGAGCCCCATCCAGAGCGATCACTACCGCATTCCGCTGCTGGAGTACGTGGCGCCGGCCCCGCTGCTGCGCCGCATGGTGCAGGATGAGCAGGCTTCCGCCACCCTGCGCCAGCGCGCCGGCCACACCCTGCGCTACAAGCAGCTGACCCACGGCGACTACCGGGGCTTCCTGCAGGATCTGGCGCTTGCTCCGCTGGCCGCCCCGTTCGACTGGCAAGGGAGCCAGGAGTATCAGTGCCCGGCGCTCACCGCGGTGGTCACCACCCTGGCGGACAACCCCAAATCTCCCAAGGCGCTCAACTGCCTCGGCGAGTTCTTCCTGAGCAAGGGGCTGGACTGGGATCCGCTCCTGCAGCGGCCGGGGGCCGACACCCTGGCGGGCAGCCGGGATCTGTTTGCCGGTCAGCAGCGCAGCCGGCTCGACTGGTATCAACAGGTGATCGCCAACCCCAAGGCCGCCAAGGAAGATAAGGCTTACGCCCTCTACCGCGCCATCAACTGTTACGCCCCGAGCGGCAACAACAGCTGCGGCAGCCAGGAAATCCCCCTCAGTCAGCGCAAGGGCTGGTTCAACACCCTCAAACGCCAGTACGGAACGAGCCAGTGGGCCAAACAGCTCAAATATTACTGGTGATGCTGGCGCTGCTGAGCGCCGAGGCCAGCGCCGCCGTCGAGGCGAGCCACTACCGCCAGTTCTGGCTGTGGGCCGGGGTCAGGCCCCAGCCGGTGCTGCAGCAGGCCCAGCGGCTCTATCTGCATCAGGGGGAGATAGGCCCCCTCGATGCGCGCCAGCCCGTGCGTTTTCAGGGGCAGGGCATAGCGCCGAGCAAGCTGCCGGTAAAGGAGCTCTGGCTCGCCTACCGGGTGGAGCGGCTCGACTGGGATGAGGCTCTTATCAAGAACCTGACCAACCAGCTGGCGGCCTGGCAGCGCAAGGGCAATGAGGTGCGCGGCATCCAGATAGACTTCGATGCCCGCACCCACCGGCTGGCGGACTATGGCGACTTCCTGCGCAAACTGCGCAGCCAGCTGCCCGCCGGCTGCGCCATCAGCATCACAGGCCTGCTGGACTGGACCCGCACCGGCGACGTCGCCACCCTCAACGCCCTCGCCGGCACGGTCGACGAGCTGGTGGTGCAGACCTACCGTGGCCGCCGCACCGAGCCGGGCTACGCGCGCTACCTGCAAACGCTGACGCGGCTGACCCTCCCCTTCAAGGTGGGGCTGGTGCAGGGAGGTGAGTGGGATCAAACGTGGGAAAGCAGGCTGGCCGACTCGGCGGCCTATGGCGGCGTGGTGGTGTTTCTTGTCAATCCGTCGCCCTCCCCCCACCGCAGTGAGCTCGGACGAGGGGTTGACCGGCACGGCACCTCTGTAACAGAGTAATAGCTCTTTTTGACTCCATCACATGCCATACTTGTTCCGATCCTGAACCGGCCAAGGAGTGCCAAGGATGCAGATCCTCCTGATCGAAGACGACACCATGCTCAGCACGGCGCTCTCCCAGGGGCTGAGCCAGCAGGGCATAGCATCAACCCAGCTGACCCACTGCAAGGAACTGGCAACCCTGCCAACCCTGCTGCGCCAGCAGTCGTTCGACGCCATCATCTGCCACCAGAGCCATCACCAGGACCTGGAGGGAGTGCGCATGCTGCAGGAGGCTCACTATCTGGGGCTACTGGAGCCGGGCTGCGTGCTGTTGTTGCTCAATGCAGACCCGGAGCCACTCCACTATCCCCCCTCGGATCTCTACTTTTCCCTGCAGCTGACCATCCCCTTTACCCAGGAGCAACTGACCACCCGCCTGCGCGAGCTGGTACAGCTGACCGGGCTGACCCGTGCCCTGCCGGCCCCGATGCGGCTCAGGGAGTGGCAACTGAGCTGTGCCCTGTGCGAGGACCTGCTCTATGAGCAGCAGAAGTATCGGGAGCTGGGACAACAGCTGGACCGGAGCAAGGGCTACATGCTGCTGCAATGGCAGGATCACTTCCACGCTGCCCAGCACTACGCAGTCTGTACCACGGAATATGATGCCTGGTGGCCGCGCAAGGGATTGATCTACGCCCTGCTGGGACTCGGCAGGCTGGAGAGCGCGCGCAAGGATCTGGCCCGCAACCGGGAGCGGCTGCCGCCGGCCCTGCAGCTGGAGCTGGCGCTGGCCTGTCTGCTGCACGAGGGGCAGTGGGAGGCGGCCTGGGACGTGCTCGGCCATCTGCTGCAAAAAAATGCCTGGCAACCGGAGTGGCGCCAGGCGGCCATCCTGCTGGCACTGCTGATCAAGGATGAGGGCAAGGCGCTGGAGCAGGCCAACGCCCTCAGCCTGCGCTTCTTTGCCGATCACAAGCTGCGGGTATCCATCGAGAACTTCATCCTCAATGCCAGCCTGGCGGTGCTCTGGCACTACCCCAGCGCCGCCAGGATCAGCTCACTGCAGCAGGAGTATCGCTACCTCAACCAGGCCGTCACCCTGCGAGCTCATGAGGACGCCCTGCTCAAGGCGCTGATGCTGAGCCTGGACTACCGCTTCGACGAGGCCCTGCTGCTGCTGGCCAAGCACCCACCGGAGAGCGCGCGGGACAACCACCTCAACCAGCTGCTCGGCTTCGCCGTCAGCCAGTTCTGCGGCCTGCCCCACCACGCCAAACGCTACCTGACCCAGCTCGGCCAGTATCAGGCCAGGGTCGCCCCGGCCCCGCTGCTGCAACAGTTGTTCAAGCAGGTCGTCATCGACTTGACGAAACAACTGGAGCGGCGCGAGCTGCGGCTGACCTATCTGCGCCAGGAGCGGCAGCGGGCCAGCGCGGCAGGCCAGCACCAGCTGGCCGTGCAGTATGCGCTGACGCTGCAGGAGGAGTTCCCGGCCCTGCCTGGCGATGCCTGGCAGTTGCTGGAGCTGCTGCAACTGTGCTGGCCGGCCGGCATGGCAGCCCCCAGGGTGGCGCTGCTGGTAGACCGGCTGGAGCGGCGCCTCAACCACAGCGCCTCCTTCATGGAGCATCATGCCGAGGAGTACCAGAAGACGCTGCTGCAGATCCGCTCACACCTCAATACCCGCCTGCCCACCACGCCCCCCAACTAGGCCCTCAGGCCCGGCCAGCGCCGGGCCGCTCTTACAGCAATCCCCGCACCAGGATCCCGCCGATCAGCAGCGGGGCCACCAGCCGCCAGCACCAGAGCAGGCAGAACCGCAACACTGGCGAGAGATCCGCCGGCACCATGCGCTCCCCCAGTCGCCAGCCCAGCAGCAGGGTCAGCACCAGGCCGAACAGCGGCATCATCAGGTTGGAGGTGAGGTAGTCCAGCACATCGAAGATGGTCTTGCCGAACAGGGTGTACTCGGCCCAGGGGCCGAACGACAGGCTCACCGGAATGCCGCAGGCCATGATCAGCAGGGTCAGCACCCGGCAGGCGCCACGGCGCGACCAGCCCCACTCCTCGGTGGTGAAGCGCACCAGGTGCTCCAGCATGGAGATGGAGGAGGAGAGCGCCGCCACCAAGAGCAGCAGGAAGAAGACCACTGCCAGCCCCTGGCCGAACGGCAGGTGGTTGAACACCGCCGGCATGGTCATGAAGGTGAGGCCGGGGCCGGCGGTCGGATCGATGCCGGTGGAGGCGAGCACCGGGAAGATCATCAGCCCCGCCAGCACCGAGATGAGGCTTGCCAGCGTCACCACCCAGACGCCGGAGCGCAGCACGCCGTCACTGCTGGGCAGATAGGCGCCGTAGGTGGTGTGTACCCCCAGGCCAATGGAGAGGGAGAAGAAGGCGAGCCCGAGAGCATCCAGCACTCCCTGGCCGGTGAGCTGGCTGAAGTCGGGCAGCAGGAACTGGCGCACCCCGGTCATGGCCCCCGGCATGGAGAGGCCGGTTACCACCAGCAGCAGCATCATCACGAACAGGGCCGGCATCATCCAGCGCAGCGCCCGCTCCACCCCCTTCTGCAGGCCCCCCTGCACGAACCACCAGGTGAGCCCGGCAAAGATGAGGTGGGTGATGGCCGGCCAGAGAGGATCGCTCACGTAACCGGTGAAGAGGGCGGTGAGGGCGCTCGCCTCACTCAGGTTGAGCTCGCCACCGATGGCCAGGGCCGCGTATCCCACGGTCCAGCCCCCCACCACGCTGTAGAAGCTGTAGATGAAGAAGCCGCACAGGATCCCCATGTAACCCATCCAGCGCCAGTTCGGCCCCACCAGCTTGCGGAAGGCACCGAGCACCCCGCGCTGGCTGTGGCTGCCGAGCAGGGTCTCCCCCACCTGCACCGCTACCCCCAGGGTGAAGCTGAACAGCAGAAACACCAGCAGGAAGGCGCCGCCGCCGTTGGTGGCGGTCACATAGGGGAACTTCCAGATGGCGCCAAGACCGATCGCCGAACCGGCGGCTGCCAGCACATGACCGAGACGGGAAGACCACTGAACCTGGCTCATACAACCTCCGGGCAAGACAACATCACATCGATACTCCATGGATAACCGCACGGTGCGGGCAACAAAAAAGGCCGCCTGGTGGCGACCTTTGCAATGAACATTCAGACAAGCTGTGCGTGCAAGGTCACCTCTCTTGCGAGCCAAAAAATCGACCGAACAGTGCGCAGCGGGGTGACATGAATAAGCGGGCCTGAATGCCAAACGGGATCACAGCCTAAACCATGGAAAGAAAAATTGACACAACGCGATCAACTTTTTTTCATCCCCCCCTTCAAAACGGAATTCTCTGCCGCCGCCGGCAAAGATCATCAGGCAGCCCAATCCCTTGAGCAATAATAGAGTTAGCCTCGGCAGGCCGGTCAGCGACCGCCCGTGGCGACCCCCTTGCGCAACATGGATGCACCGACGTGACGCACCTGACCGGATACTGGATGAACTGGCTGCTGCCCTGGCTACTGCTGCCCGCCCTGGCACTGGCCACGCCGCAATCCCCGCTGACCCTCATCAGCCACGAGCTGCCCCCCTTTACCCACACCAGTAACGGCAAGCTCGGCGGGCTGGCGGTGCAGCTGGTGCAGGAAGTCCAGCAGGAGATGGGGGTTCACTACCCCATCAAGATCTACCCCCTCAAGCGGGCGCTCGCCCTGACCCGGGTCGAACCCGGTTTCGCCCTGTTCGTCATCCTGCGCACGCCCCATCGGGAGTCCCAGTTCAAGTGGGTGGGGCCGCTGTTTCCGAACCGGGTGGTGATCTACCAGACCAGAGGCAGCAAGCCGCTGACCGACCTGGCCCAGCTGCGCAAGCTGCCGCGGGTCGGCGTGCTGCTCGGCAACGCCGATGACGAGCTGCTCACCCGGGAGGGTTACACCAACCTGGTGCGCTGCCAGACCATCGAGGATGCCATCGAGCTCCTGGTGCTCGGCAAGATAGACGCCTTCCCCATGGGGGATCAGATCATGCCGGCCATCCTGGCCAAGATGAAGTTCTCCCCCCGCAGCGTGGTGAACTCCGGGTTGCTGCTGCAGGAGAACTGGCTCTACATCGTCTTCTCGAAGAGCGAGGATGATGCCGTGATCGCCCGCTGGCAGGCCGCCGTCGACAAGGTGCGGGCCCGCCACCCGCAGGCGACGCCGGCCCCCCTTCATCCCTGAGCCGGTTATACCAGCCCGCGTACCAGGATGCCGCCGATGAGCAGCGGCGCCAGCCAGCGCCAGCAGCCCATCAGCAGGGTGTGCCAATGCAGGGCCAAGCCGGCAGGCAGTGCCTGGCGACCGAGCCGCCAGCCCAGCAGCAGGGTGAGCGCCAGCCCGAACATCGGCATCATCAGGTTGGAGGTGACGAAGTCGAGCAGCTCGAAGATGTTCTTGCCAAACAGGGTCACGTCCGCCCAGGGGCCGAACGACAGGCTGACCGGAATGCCGTTGGCCATCACCAGCACAGTGATCAGGCTGCAGGCGGCCCGTCGCGACCAGCCCAGACTCTCGCTGACGAAGCACTGCAGGTGCTCCAGCAGCGAGATGGCAGATGAGAGTGCCGCCACCACCAGCAGGGCGAAGAACACCACCGCCAGCCCCTGGCCGAACGGCAACTGCTGGAACACCGCCGGCATGGTCATGAAGGTGAGACCCGGGCCGGAGGCGGGATCGATGCCGGTGGCCGCCAGCACAGGGAAGATCATCAAGCCCGCCAGCACGGCGATGAGGCTTGCCAGCAATACCACCCAGAGGCTGGAGCGGCCGACCCCCTCGCTGGAGGGCAGGTAGGCGCCATAGGTGGTGTGGATGCCCAGACCAATGGAGAGGGAGAAGAACGCCAGCCCCATGGCGTCGAGCACGCCGGACATGCCGAGCTTGCTGAAGTCCGGCATCAGGAAGTGGCGCACCCCGGCCATGGCGTTGGGCAGGGTGAGGCCAAAGGCCACCAACATCAGGATCATGATGAAGAGGGCTGGCATCATCCAGCGCAGGGTGCGCTCCACCCCCTTCTGCACGCCCCCCTGCACGAACCACCAGGTGAGCCCGGCAAACAGCAGGTGGGTCAGCACCGGCCAGAGCGGATCCCCCACATAGTCGTTGAAGCGGGCGGTCAGGGCCGCGCCATCGCCGTGCTGCAGGCTGCCCGCCAGCGCCATGCCGGTGTAGCCCAGGGTCCAGCCGCCCACCACGCTGTAGAAGCTGTAGATGAGCAGGCTGCTGAGCAGCCCCATGGCGCCGACCCAGCGCCAGCGCTTGCCCATCAGCTCACCGAAGGCTCCCACCACCCCGCGCCGGCTCAGGCTGCCGAGCAGCGTCTCTCCCATCAGCACAGCCACCCCCAGGGTGAAGCTGAACAGCAGAAACACCAGCAGGAAGGCGCCGCCGCCGTTGGCGGCCGTCACATAGGGGAACTTCCAGATAGCGCCGAGACCGACTGCGGAACCGGCGGCGGCCAGGATATAACCGAGCCGGGATGACCATTGGGACTGCTTCATAAGAACTCCAACCGTGGGGCCCGCCACAAGGGGCCCAAAATGACGCTCAGAGTACGGGGGGGGCTGCGCAATCACAACGCCGTTTATCTGGATAAAACGCGAGTTATTGGCATCATTACCCAATTAAATTCTATTTTACGCGCAATCCTGCCAACAAATAAAAACCGGAGCAATTTTGCTCCGGTTTGGCACTGTGGTGAGCCCGGTTCGGGAACTAGATCACCCCCAGCTCCCGCAGGCGCTCCATCAGGTAGCTGTGGGCGGTATGACGCTCGGAGAGCACCACGTCCGGCCGCGGGTGGAGGAACAGCGGCAGGGAGATGCGTGACTTGGCGGCGCTGCCGCCGGTCGGGTTGATGACGCGGTGGGTGGTGGAGGGGTAGTAGCCGCAGGAGGCCTCCTGCAGCATGTCGCCGATGTTGATGATGAGGGTGCCGAAATCGCACGGCACGTCCATCCACTCGCCATCGGACCCCTTCACCTGCAGGCCAGGTTCGTTGGCGGCGGGCAGTATGGTCAGCAAGTTGATGTCTTCGTGGGCGGCGGCGCGGATGGCGCCCGGCTCCTCGGTGCCGTCGAACGGCGGGTAGTGCAGCACCCGCAGCAGGGTTTTCTGGCTCTCTTCAATCATGGAGGAGAGCGGGCAGCTGTAGTGGGCGGCGATGTCGCTCGGGGTGTACTGCTCGACCCAGCCCAGCAGCTCGGCCGCCAGGTCGTTGGCGAGGCGGTAGTACTCCATTGCCTGCTCTTTCAGCTCGGCAGGCATCTGGCCCCAGGGATAGATGTGGAAGTACTCCTTGATGTCCTTCTGGCTGTGGCCCTTGGCCACTTCGGACACCGACGGCGGGAAGTAACCGTCCTGGGTCTCGCGATTGAACAGGAAACCCTGCTTCTGCTCGCTCATGAAGAAGCGATACCAGTTGTCATAGATGGACTGCACCAGCTCTTTCGGGATGGGGTGATTGGTCAGCACCCCGAAGCCGGTGGTCCGCAGGGATTCGGTGAAGCGCTGCGCCGCGTCGGGCGAGCGGTAATCGACGGTCAGGACTTTCATTGTTTTTGTTACGCGCCAGTTAAAAGATGGCGCAGTTTACCCCGTGACCGGCGACAAGGAAAGGGTGCGGGCCGCCACGTCGCCAGCCTGCGCAAATAGTGACAAACCGCTCAAAAAACGGCGCCGGCCGACGCCGCTTTTCATTCCTTGTCCTGCCCCGGCATCCTCTCTAGAATGCCCCCCATCATCTCTCTCGGAGCCCGTCGTCCATGTCCCCCAAGATCCTGTTGCTGACCCTGCCTTTCCTGCTCGCCGGTTGCAGCTCGCTGTCGGAAGAAGAGTGCCGCACCATGAGCTGGTACAACCTGGGTTATCAGGACGGCGAGCAGGGCAAGACCCGGGCCGCCACCCGCGACTACGTCTCGACCTGCGGCGAATACGGCCTCAAGGTGGACGAAGCGGAGTGGAAGCGGGGTTATGCCAAGGGGCTGGAGCTCTACTGCATTCCCGAGCTCGCCTACAGCAAGGGCAAGTCCGGCGCCGAGTACCTGGGGGTCTGCCCCAACGATGCCAGCTTCCTGACCCAGTACGATCGCGGCCGCAAGGAGTACCTGGTGGAGAAGCAGCTGAGCGATCTCAAGAGCGAGATGGAGCGGACCGAGCGCGACATCGAGACTCTGGAGCGCCAGATCCGCAACGAGAACGACAGCAAGCAGCGCGACTACTACCGCGCCCAGCGCGAGCGCGCCATCCGCCACTACGAGGGGCTGCGCCGCGACTACAACCGGATCCGCTTCCCGGATCGGGTGATCCAGTTCACCTTCGGGAACTGACAAACATAAAAGGGGCCGACATGGCCCCTTTTTGCTTCTGCCACTCTCTGTTTCTGCCCCCTAGGCGGGCAGAACCCAGCGCTGCAGCGCCAGCGCGATGCCGTCCTCGTTGTGATCGGCGGTGACCCGATCCGCCAGCGCCTGGATCTGTGATGCCGCGTTGCCCATGGCCACCGCCAGCCCCACCTGTTCGAACATGCTGATGTCGTTGTTGTTGTCACCAAACGCCACCACGTTCTCCATCGAGATCCCTTCACTCGCGGCCCACTGGGCCAGCCGGTTGCCCTTGCTGCAGCCGGGCTGCACCAACTCCACCGCATAGGGCGCCGCCCAGTCGCAGGTGAAGGGCAGCTGTGCGACCACCTCTGCCATGAAGTGATGGAGCAGGGCGGGATCCTGGTTGAACAGCTCCAGCTTCCAGACCGGCCGGCTGAGCCAGCTCGCCAGATCCTCCGCCGGCAGCAGGGAGATCTTGAGATGATCCGGCTGGGCCGCCGACCAGTGGCGCATCCGGGTCACATGCTCCTCGCAGCCGAGGTAGCCGATCCCCTCGTCCAGGTGGAACAGGGCACCCATCTGGTGCGCCTGCACCTCGGCCAGCAGCCGGCCGAGGGGGGATACCGCCAGCGGATCACCGCTCAGGATCCTCTCCTGCACCGGATCATAGAGGTAGGCGCCGTTGCTGCAGATGATGGGGGTGTCGAGGGCCAGCTCGTGATGGAAGGGGCGAGCCGTCATGAAGTGGCGCCCGGTCACCAGCAGCACCTTGATGCCGTGGGCGCGGGCCTGGGCCAGTGCGGCCCGGGTGGCGGACGAGATCTTGTGATCCCGGGTCAGCAGAGTGCCATCCATATCCAGTGCAATGGCCTGAAAACGACTCATATCACCTCCAAAATGTCGAAACGAATGCGGTGCCATACCTACCCGCTTCCAACGCCAGGGCCTGATAACAACTCATATCACCGCCAAGCGTGTCGAAACGAATGCGGCGCCATACCTACCCGCTTCCAACGCCAGGGCCTGATAACAACTCATATCACCGCCAAGCGTGTCGAAACGAATGCGGCGCCATACCTACCCGCTTCCAACGCCATGGCCTGATAACGATTCATGCCACCGCCAAAGGCTGAGCATCGCAAGGTACAGATGAAGCAAGGGAGCACCGGGCGATCGGGCAAGCGAAGCAAAGAGCCATACCGTCCCAGAGTCGGCGCCACGATGCAAGCGCCGGCAGCCCCCTCCGTCTCGTTCTGTGATCCCGTCAGCCGGCTTCCATCTGGACGTCGAGCCGCTGCCGCCGATCCGCCGCCCGGCGCAGGCCATAGAAGCCGGCTGCGCAGAGCAGACCGCACAACGCCGCCAGATAGAAGGGCCACTCGGTACCCGCCAGCAGCACCAGGCTGCCGACCACTACCGCCAGGATCTCGCTGCCCACCGCCAGCCCGCGATAGAGCCCCATCGCCTGCCCCTGCTGCTCGGCGTGGCTGCGGTTGGAGACGGCCACCGAGGTGGCCAGCTCCCCCAGGCTCATGCCGATGCCGACCGGGATGAAGGTGAGCGCCAGCCCCCACCAGTGGCTGGGCAGGATGAAGAGCAACATGCCCGCCGCCATCACCAGATGACCGACGATCCCGAGGGAGCTGCCGCGCCAATGGCGAGCCAGACGGGAGCCCAGCCAGGATCCCGCGATCATGGGCACGCTCACCAGCACGGCGGCCTGCGCCAGCTGCACCGGATCCCAGGCCAGCCGCTCCACCAACCAGACGTTGAAGTAGGTGAAATAGAGCTGCACCGCCCCGTAACTGAGCAGGGTCAGCACGAAGTAGGGCAGCAGCACCGGCTGCAGCAACAGTTGACGGGAAGAGAGGGTCGGTGCCGGCTGCTCACTGCGGACCTCTGCCGGTCGATTGGGCAGCAGCCAGAGCACCAGCAGCAGGTTGACCAGGGTCATGGCCACCGCCAGCCAGGCCGCCAGGCTGTAATCACCGGACACCACGGCGGCATAGCCACCGATCATGGGGCCCACCACCCAACCCAGGTTCATGCCGATATTGATCCAGGCGAAGCTGCGCGCCTTGGTTTTGGCGGTGCTCATGTCAGCCGCCATGGCCTGCACGATGGCGATGTCGCCGTTGAAGAAGCCCTCCACCACCCGGCTCAACAACAGCAGCGGCAGGGAACGCCAGGCGATCCCCAGCGCCATCAGGGCATAGCCCACCAGCACCCCCACCAGACAGAGGGTCAGCACCGGCTTGCGGCCATGGCGATCGGAGAGCTTGCCCAGCCAGGGGGAACCCACCAGCTGGAACAACGGATAGAGCCCCATGATGACCCCCAACCACACCTTGCGACTCCAGTCCGACGCTTCCGGCGTCAACATGCCCTGGGCCGGATCCAGCAACAGCGGCGCCAGCACCGGGGATGGCAGGCTGAAGCCCGCCACCGCCAGCGTCACCGTCATCACCAATACCCACAAGCTGGCCTGTCCCTTGATCCTCTCCATCTTCGCCCCATTAAATAAAGTTATTGGTTTATTTATGTTGGCCAGTGAACGTGATTAAGTAAAGCGAATTGTTGATTTAAAAAATCCCTCTCCCCATAATGGGTACCTGAGCGCCACCCCTCTGGCGTGCCTGCCGATCACGAGAGCCGCCCCATGAATGCCAGCACCGACAAGATACTCCACCTGTTGAAGACCCAAGGCCCCCAGAGTGCCGCCGAGCTTGGGGAGCAGCTGCAGATGACCTCCATGGGCGCCCGCCAGCACCTGATGACGATGGAGGCCGACGGCTGGGTGAGTTTCAACGACGAGGCCCGCGGGCGCGGCAGGCCGGTGCGGCTGTGGCACCTCACCGAGCAGGCCTGGCAGCGCTTCCCCGACAGCCACAGCGAGCTGACCCTGCAGCTTATCGACAACATCCAGCAGCTGTTTGGCGCGGTAGGCATGGAGCGGCTGATCGACCAGCGGGAACAGCAGCAGCTGGCCCGCTATCAGGCCGAGCTGAACCAGCCGGCGCTGGCCGACCGGCTGGCCAGGCTCAAGGAGCTGCGCTGCCGGGAAGGCTATATGGCTGACTTTCGTCAGGAGGAGGATGGCAGCTGGCTGCTGTGGGAGAGTCACTGCCCCATCTGCGCGGCGGCGAGCGCCTGCCGGGGCTTTTGTCGCAGCGAGCTGGCGCTGTTTCGCCGCTTGCTGGCGCCGGCCGAGGTGGAGCGGGAAAAGTATCTGCTGGAGGGGGATCACCGCTGCCTCTACCGCATCAAGCCGCAGCAGGGCTGAACGCCGCGCACAAAAACAACAAAGCAGGCGCCGGGATGCCTGCTTTGTTGCCTTCGGGGAGGGGATGTCCTCGTTCCAGCCCGTCGTAGCCCGATAAGGTGGGACGGCTGATGGGGCTCTTGACCCGGTAAAGTCATTTGCCACAGAGACCGGGTTGGGTTTCTGTCTTGCCACCGGAAGATGTAACCATGGTACCCCTGCCGGCCCGGTGAGTGGTTGCGAAGTAGCATGTATTTTCAGTTGTTTTTGCAATAGTTCACCCTTAATCTAGGAAAAGTGAATTAGTAATTGCAACGAGGAACGGAGAATGCTGAAACTTGATCGCATTGACAGGCATATTCTGGAGTTGATGCAGGAGAATGGCCGCATCAGCAACCTGGAGCTAGCCGAGCTGGTCGGGCTCTCCCCCTCCCCCTGCTCCCGCCGGGTCAAGGCGCTGGAAGATGCCGGTCTCATCGACACCCACGTCACCCTGCTCAACGCTCGCCAGCTGGGGCTGACCCTCACCGCCTACATTCATATCTCCATGGATCGGCACACCCCGGAGCGGTTCGAGAATTTCGATCGGGCCATCAGCGAACTACCCGAAGTGCTGGAGTGCGACCTCATCACCGGCAATGACGCCGACTACCAGCTCAAGGTGGTGGTGCGGGACATGGAGCACTATCAGCACTTCCTGCTGGACAAGCTGACCCATATCCCGGGGGTGACCGGGGTGCGATCCAGCTTCGTGCTGCGCCGGATCAAGCACAAGACGGCGCTGCCGCTCAATCACCTGGGTTGATTGCCAGCCACTCAGGTCAGCGCAAGATCAAAAAGAGGAGGCCCAAGGGCCTCCTCTTTTTACATGTTCAAACTGCTGGTGCTGGCAGGGTACTCAGACCGCCACCTGGCTCACGTCCTGCACCTGCAGGAGCCAGCCGGCCTGCTCCTGCTGCGGCTCACCGCTGACCCGCAGCCGCTCGCCGGTCGGCACCCACTGCCCCTGGGGCAGGGAGACCAGCAGGCTCTCGCTGCCGTTGTCGAACAGCCAGCGATCCTCCCCCAGCGACTCAATCAGATAACCTTCCATCTCCACTCTGGACTCGGCTTGCCAGGATGGCGCAACGGAATCACGGCTCTCGATGAAATCCCCCTGAACACCAAAACTGGCCAGCCCCCACAGAATGGAGAGCCCAACCAACGATGATTGCATCTCGTCTCTCCTCTTTTGGAACTGTAGGGCCAGTATGGGAAGAGAAAACTGAGCGCACCATGAACAAGGTGGCAAAGTGCCGGCGGGATCGCGAAAAAAACCGGCCAATCGGCCGGTCGTGTCATTTTATGGCGTCTGGATCACACTATTTGGCGGCTTCCTCTGCCATCCGTGCGGCCCTTGGCTTATTCGTCCACATGGCAACACCGCGATGATCCGCGCAGATCCCCTCCTCCACCACGGCCCGCACCCGGGTGCCATCCTTGCAGATCGCCTGCCAGGCATCGGCATCGTCGATGGCCATCGACGGGGAGTGGGAACTGGTGCTGCAGGCACCCAGCAACAGGGCAAACAGGGGCAACAAGATTCTCATGGAGGACTCCTCAGACGGATGGTCGGTCGAACTCAACGCCCCAGCTGGGCCGAGATGCGATCGCAGAGCTGCTTGAGCTGGGCCAGTTCAGCATCGGCCAGATCCACCTGATTGCGCAAGCTGTCTGCCAGACAGCAGCCCTGCACCTCTTGCTGCAACTGGCGGCCCGCCTCGGTCAAACGAATGCATTTTTGCCGCTCATCCTCGCGGGAGACGGTGCGGGTCAGCCAGCCCTTGCTCTCCAGCCGCTTGACGATGGGGGTCAGGGTCCCCGCATCCAGCCCGGTCTCCTGGCCTATCTCCTTGAGGCTCACCTCGTCCCGCGCCCACAGCGACAGCATCACCAGATACTGGGTGTAGGTGAGATCCAGCTTGTCCAGCAGCGGTCGGTAGGCCCGCATCACGGCATTGGAGGCGCTGTAGAGGGCAAAACAGACCTGCTTTTTCAATTCACTCATGGGGCACCTCGCTGACGACTGGGGCCAGTATACCCCAGGAGCATGAGGGGCTGAATAATTTGCACACAAAACAGTTGTCAGCCCTCCGTTTCAGGATTAACCTGATTTTAGTTTGCACGCAAACAAAATCATCCAGCGCCGCCGACACACAGGGCCCGGCCCGTCGCCGGCGAGGCTTGCACCAGATTCAACGGGAGAACCGCCATGAATGCCACCAGCCATCAAATCCAACTGCTGCGCCGCCCGGTCGGCCTGCCCGCCGCCGCCGACTTCGCCCTGGTCGAGGTGCCGCTGCCCCCCTTGCAGGAGGGCGAGGTGCAGGTCGCCAACCAGTGGCTGTCGGTGGATCCCTACATGCGCGGTCGCATGAGCGAGGCCAAGAGCTATGTGCCCCCCTTCCCCCTCAACGGCCCCCTCGATGGCGGCGCCATCGGCGTGGTGGAGGCCTCGCGCCACCCGGATTTCGCGGTGGGTGACCGGGTGAGCAGCATGCTGGGCTGGCGCGATCGCTTCGTCGCCAACGGCGCCCAGCTGACCAGACTGCCCGACACCCGCCTGCCGCCCCAGCGCTTTCTCGGCGCCCTCGGCATGCCGGGCATGACCGCCTGGACCGGGCTCAACCGCATCGCCAGACTGCAGGCCGGTGAAACCGTGCTGGTGTCGGCCGCCTCCGGCGCCGTCGGCTCCATGGTGGTGCAGCTTGCCAAACGGGCGGGGGCCCGCGTCATCGGCTCCACCGGGTCGGCCGACAAGGTGGCCTACCTCAAGAGCCTGGGGGCCGACGAGGTGATCAACTACCGCGAGACCCCGGATCTCGATGCCGAGCTGGCCCGGCTGGCGCCGGAGGGGATCCACGTCTACTTCGAGAACGTGGGGGGTGCCATGCTGGACGCCGCCCTCAACCATATGGTGGTGCACGGCCGCATCGTGATGTGCGGCCTCATCGAGCAGTACAACGGCCAGAGCGAGGCGAGCGGCCCGCGCAACCTCTCCCAGGTGATCCGCAAACGCCTCACCATGCAGGGGCTGATCGTGTTCGACCACTGGCTGCACTACGGCGAGTTTCTGGCCGAGGTGACCCCGGCCTTCGACGCCGGCACCCTGCAGGCCGAAGAGACCGTCTATCAGGGGCTCGCCAGCATGCCGCAGGCCTTCATCGGGCTGTTCGAGGGGCGCAACACCGGCAAGATGCTGGTCAAGCTGGGGTGATCCGCAGCTCTGGCGCCTGACGCCGCAGACTGCTTGCATGACGGGCCCATCCGACCTAAGGTGGGCCCGTTTTTTATGGTGCAATTCGCCGTTTGTGCAAGGAGCCGCTCATGGGTTCCCTGCTTGTCCCGCGTCATCCCTGCAAGGAGCCCTTCTTATGTCAACTCCCTATCCCCGCGTCGGTGTCGGCGTGATACTGACCAACCGCCAGGGCCAGGTGCTGCTTGGCAAGCGCAAGGGGAGCCACGCCCCCTACTGGTCCATCGCCGGCGGTCATCTGGAGCTGGGAGAGACGTTCGAATCGGCAGCCATCCGGGAGGTGGCCGAGGAGACCGGTTTTCGGATCAGCAATCCCAGCGTCATCGCCGTCACCAACAATCTGGAGACCTGGCGCGAGAGCGGTCTGCACTATGTCTCGGTCACCCTGCTGGCCGAGGTAGAGGGAGAGCCCCAGCTGCTGGAGCCGGAGAAGTGCGAAGGCTGGGTCTGGTGCGACCCGCGCAACCTGCCCGAACCCCACTTCGATGCCAGCCGCCAGTCCATCGCCTGCTGGCTTGCTGGCCGTTGCTACCTGCCGACCCCGAGCCAGCCGGCCCCATAAGCCATCGTCTGCTGGCTGGCGAATCGTTGCTACCTGCCGACCTCGAGCCAGCCGGCCCCATAAACCATCGCCTGCTGGCTGGCGAATCGTTGCCACCTGCCGACCTCGAGCCAGTCGGCCCCATAAGCCATCGCCTGCTGGCTGGCTGGCCGTTGCTATCTGCCGACGCCAAACCAGCCCACCCCATAGACCATCGCCTGCTGGCTGACAAGGCGCAGCTACCTGCCAGCAGCCCCCTGATTTGTCATAAAAAAGTCACCGCTTTGTCATATCATCTCCACCGTCTGATGAAATGCGCGAGGGGAGCGACGAGGTGGGACAGGTATTCATGCAATTTCTGTGGCTGGGCTGCATCAGCTTTGGTGGGCCGGCCGCTCATATCGGCTACTTCCAGCGCACCTTCGTCGAGCGGCTGGGCTGGCTGACCCAGGCCGAATTCGCCCAGTTGCTGGCCCTCTGCCAGCTGCTGCCGGGCCCTGCCTCCAGCCAGCTCGGCTTTGCCATCGGTCGCCAGCGGGCCGGGCTTGGCGGAGCGCTGGCCGCCTTCGCCGGCTTCACCCTCCCCTCCTTCCTGCTGTTGCTGGCCGCCGCCATCGGCCTGGGCCAGCTCGGCAACAACCTCTGGCTCGATGCCGCCCTGCACGGCCTCAAGCTGCTGGCGCTGGTGGTGGTCGCCGATGCGGTGCTCACCATGAGCCGCCAGTTCTGCAAAACAGCGCAGAGCCAGGGGATCATGGTCGCCACCGCGGCCGCCCTCTGGTGGCAGCCCGGCCTGCTCACCCAGCTCGTCATGCTGGCGGGCGCCGCCCTGCTCTGTTCCCGTCAGGCAGACCACAGCGGCACTCCCTTGTCGTCTGCCGGCGCTGTGAGCCGACCCCACTGGCCCACCCTGCTGCTGTTCGCCCTGCTGTTTATCGGCCTGCCGCTGCTGGGGGGCCCCGTCGGCCAGCTGGTCGCCGACTTCTACCGGGCCGGCAGCCTGGTGTTTGGCGGCGGCCACGTGGTGCTGCCCCTGCTGGCGGAGAGCGCGGGGCACAGTCTCAGCCAGCAGCAGCTCCTGACCGGCTACAGCCTGGCCCAGCTGGTGCCCGGCCCCATGTTCACCCTGGCGACCTATCTCGGCGCCCAGTTGCTGCCGGCCACCCCGTTGGGCGGTGCTCTGCTGGCGACCCTGGCGCTGTTTCTGCCCGGTTTTCTGCTGCTGTGGGCCATGGGCCCCTGCTGGCAGAGCTGGCTGGCCCGCCCTCGCCTCGCCGGCGCCGTGGCCGGCATCAACGCCGCCGTGGTGGGTCTGCTGCTGGCGGCACTCTATCAGCCGGTCTGGCAGAGCGCCGTGCTGGCCCCCACCGATCTGGCGCTGGCCGCCGTCGGCTTCTACCTGCTGCGGGCACTCAGGCTGCCCATTCTGGCGCTGGCGACCCTGTTGATGGGCGCCACCCTGCTGCTGGCCTGAGCGACCCTGGCGGCGACCACAAAGAAACGGCCCCCTGCCAAGGCAGGGGGCCGTTTTTGCATGCATGTCTATCGCCAGGCTCAGGGCTCGGGATCGAAATCCAGGCTCAGGCTGTTGACGCAGTAGCGCTGGCCGGTCTCGGTCGGCCCGTCCGGGAAGACGTGACCGAGGTGGGAGCCGCACTGGCTGCAGGTGATCTCCACCCGTTTCATGCCGTGGCTGTTGTCCTCTGTGTAGGTCACGGTCCCGTCGATGGCCCGATCGAACGAGGGCCAGCCGCAGCCCGAATCAAACTTGGCATCCGAGTGAAACAGCACCTGCTTGCAGCAGACGCACAGGTAGTCGCCGCTCTTGCGGTTGTGGAGCAGGGCGCCGCTGTAGGGACGCTCCGTGCCCTTCTCCCAGCAGACGTGATACTGCTCGGCGCTCAACTGCTTGCGCCACTGCTCGGGGTTGGGGGTGTTGCCGCTCATACTGACTCCTTGCCGTGAATAACGGTGCCCAGCATACCCAGTCAGGGCGCCGCACTCTACCCCGCCAGCGGGAACTGTGATCCCGTTGGCAACACGGCGGCAACATCCGCAGTGGCCAGCGCCTCTTCCTCCGCCAGCGCCACCGCACTCAGGGCTACCCGCTCCAGCAGCTTGAGGGAGTGGGCCCGGCCCACCGCCACCTGCCGCTTGATGTCGTCGGGCAGGAACGGCAAGCCGTCATTGGTGGCGGTGTCAATGGTCTGGATCCACTCCATGCCATCCCCCGGCGGCGGCAGGCGGAACTGGATGTCGTAGTCGCTGGCGTTGAACAGCACGAACCAGCGCTCCCCGCCGCAACCAATCATCCCTATATCCATGGCAAAAGCCTGCCCCATGGGGGCGTGCCAGTCCTGATCGGTGAGCTGATGGCCATCCGGGTGATACCAGTTGACCTGGTGGCAGCTGCTGGGGGCGCCATTCCAGCTGTCGTCGCTCAGCTGCAGGTTGGAGAAGACGGTGGACTCCGCCCGCAGCGCCATCATCTGCTGGGTGAAGGCGAGCAGCCGCTCGTCCTCCGGTCGCCACTGCCAGTTGACCCAGCTGATCTGGTTGTCCTGGCAGTAGGCGTTGTTGTTGCCGAGCTGGCTGCGGCCCATCTCGTCGCCGGCGAGGAAGTGCGGTGTCCCTTGTGACAGCAGCAGGGTGGCGATCAGATTACGCTTCTGCTGCTGGCGCAGGTTGTTCACCCTGGGGTCGAGCGTCGGCCCCTCGACGCCGTGGTTGCAGGAGAGGTTGTTGCCGTGGCCGTCCCGGTTGTCCTCGCCGTTGGCCTGGTTGTGGCGCTGGTTGTAGGAGACCAGATCCTCCAGGGTGAAGCCGTCGTGATAGCAGAGGTAGTTGACGCTGGTATGGGGGGAGCGCCAGTTCTTCGGGAACAGATCCCGTGACCCCACCAGCCGGGTGGCAAAGTCCCCCATCTTGCCCGCATCGCCGCGCCAGAAGGCGCGAACCGTGTCGCGGTAGCGGTCGTTGATCTCCAGCCACTGGCTCGGAAACTGGCCGAGGCGATAACCGAAGGGGCCGATATCCCAGGGTTCGGCGATGAGCTTGACTCGCGCCAGCACGGGATCCGCCATCATGGCCTTGAAGAAGGCCCCCATGGGGTCAAACTCCCCCGCCTCCCGCGCCAGGGTAACCGCCAGATCGAAGCGAAAGCCGTCCACCTGCATCTCGGTGACCCAGTAGCGCAGGGCATCGAGCACCAGCCGCAGGCTGTTGGGGTGATCCAGATTGACGCTGTTGCCGCAACCGGTGACGTTGGCGTGGCGAGTGTAATCGGGGCCGTGGGCCCCCGCCTCGAAGGCGTAGTAACCGGCGTTGTCAAAGCCCTTGAAGGAGAGCACTGGACCGTCGAAGCCCGCCTCCGCGGTGTGGTTGTAGACCACGTCCAGGATCACCTCGAGCCCGGCTCTGTGCAGCTCGCGCACCATGGTCTTGAACTCGGTCACCGCCTCCTGCGCCGCATAGCGCGGCTCGGGGGCGAAGAAGGCGATGGGGTTGTAACCCCAGTAGTTGGTGAGCCCCAGCTGCTCGAGCCTGGGCTCGGACATGAAGGCCGCCACCGGCATCAGCTGCACCGCGCTAACGCCGAGGGACTTGAGATGTTCGATGATGAGCGGGTGGCAGATCCCCAGATAGGTGCCGCGCAGCTCGCTCGGCACCCCCTGATGCTGGCGGGTGAGGCCCTTGACGTGGGCCTCGTAGATGACGGTGCGGGCTGGCTCGATGGCGGGCTTGCCCACCCCCTGCCAGTCGAAGGCATCATCCACCACCACCGATTTGGCCACCATGGCCGCGCTGTCCCCCTGATAGAGGGCATCGTCCCAATAGGTGGGGCGGCTGAGTGCCTTGGCATAGGGGTCGATCAGCAGCTTGTCCGGGTCGAACAGCATCCCCTCCTGGGAGATGCCGTGCACCCGGTAGCCGTAACGCTGGCCGGCCCTAACCCCGCGCACATAGCCGAAGCGGTACTGGCCGCGCCGGCCGGGCAGCTCGAGACGAGCCAGCTCCCGCTCCTGCTCGTCGAACAGGCAGAGCTCCACCTTGTCCGATTGCGGCGCCCAGACGCAGAAGTGACAACCCGTCTTGTCGAGCAGCACTCCCAGCGGGTAGTCCTGCCCCTTTTCCATTGCAAACATCAAGGCTCCTGTTTGATGAACAAGGTTGCGAGCGGCGGCAAGTCCAGCACTATGCTGTGCGCCATCCCCTGCCAGGGGGTCGGCTCGGCGACGAACACCAGACCCACATCATAGTTGCTGCCCCAGTAATGCTCGCTGTCGGTGTTGAGCACCACCCGGTAGTGACCGGCCGCAGGCACCCCGAGGCGATAACCGATACGCGGCACCGGGGTGAAGTTGCAGGCCACCACCAGCGGGTTGGCTCCCTGCTTGTCGGCCCGCAGCCAGGCGAAGATGCTGTTGTCGGCGTCGTTGTGATCCAGCCAACGGAAGCCGGCCTGCTCATAGTCCGCCTGATACAAGGCAGCTTCATGACGGTAGAGGTGGTTGAGGTCATGGATCAACCGCTGCTGGCCGCCGTGCTTGGGATACTGCAGCAGGTGCCAAGGCAGCTGGGCATCGTGATTCCACTCGTTGCTCTGGGCGATCTCGGTGCCCATGAAGTTGAGCTTCTTGCCGGGATGAGCATACATGAAGCCCATGTAGGCGCGCAGGTTGGCCGCCTGCTGCCACTCGTCCCCCGGCATCTTGTAGAGCATGGAGTGCTTGCCGTGCACCACTTCGTCGTGGGAGAGCGACAGAATGAAGTTCTCGTCATAGTGGTACACCATGGAGAAGGTCATGTCGTTGTGGTGGTAACGGCGGTGAATGGGCTCCTTCTGCATGTAGGTGAGGGTGTCGTGCATCCAGCCCATATTCCACTTGAAGCCAAAACCCAGACCGCCCAGGAAAGTGGGACGGGAGACCCCGGCGAAGGCGGTGGACTCCTCGGCGATGGTCATGGCGTGGGGGTACTTGCCGTATACCTCCTCGTTGGTCCACTTGAGCAGGCTGATCGCCTCGTAGTTGTGGTTGCCACCATCGACGTTGGGCACCCACTCCCCCTCGTTGCGGGAATAGTCCAGATAGAGCATGGAGGCCACCGCATCTACCCGCAGGCCGTCGACGTGGAACTTGTCGAGCCAGAACAGGGCGCTGGCCACCAGGAACTGGCGCACCGTATTGCGACCGAAGTCATAGATGTAGGAGTTCCAGTCCGGGTGCCAGCCACGGCGCGGATCCTCGTACTCGTAGAGCGGAGTGCCGTCGAAGCGAGCCAGCCCGTGGGCATCGGAGGGGAAGTGGGCGGGCACCCAATCCAGAATTACGCCGATCCCGGCCTGGTGGCACTGATCCACGAAGTATTTGAAATCATCAGCCGTGCCGTAGCGGCTGGTGGGAGAGAACATGCCCACCGGCTGGTAGCCCCAGGAGCCGCTGAACGGATGCTCGGAGACCGGCAGCAACTCGATGTGGGTGTATTCCATCTCTTTGACGTAATCGACCAGCTCCACCGCCAGCTCGCGCCAGCTCAGGCTGTCACCGTTGGGGTGGCGCTTCCAGGAGCCGACGTGCAGCTCGTAGATGGAGAGCGGCTGCTCGCGCTTGTCGTTGAGCTGGCTCTCGCGCCAGGCGGCATCCTGCCACTGGTACTGGTCGTGGTCATAGACCACGGAGGCGAACGAGGGGTACTGCTCGCAGTAGAAACCCACTGGGTCGCTCTTGTGCGGCAGCCGGTTACCCATGGGGTCTTTCAGTTCGAACTTGTAGCGATCCCCGGCCTTGAGGCCCGGTACAAACAGCACCCAGTGACCGCACTGGCTGCGCTGCATCGGGTGACGACGGCCGTCCCAGAAGTTGAAATCGCCGATGAGGCTCACCGCGGTGGCGCTCGGCGCATAGACCGCAAAGCGCACCCCTTCCACTCGCTGGTCCAGATGCTCCACTGTGCGCAGTTGGGCACCGAGCGTGTGGTAGAGGTTTTCCGGCTGGTAGGTGAGCTCTGCCAACCCGGCCCAGCCCGCATCCTGGAACTGATAGGGATCGATGACCTCGACGGTGGTATCTGGGTAGTCGGCAAGCAACTGGTAGGGGAAGGGATTTTTACGGCGGGTGAAAACAGTTTCAAAGAGGCCCGAATCATCGGTGGGCGCCAGGGTGGCAACAATCTTGCCCGACTTGAGATCCCTGACCCTTACGGCCTGGGCATCGGGTAACCAGACGGTCAGCTTGAGGCCGGGCCCATCCGGATTGGCCTGCAGGCCTAAGTGGGAGAAGGGATCGGAACAGCGGGCTGCAACCAAACGTTCAACGAGCATCGAGATTTCCTTTCATAGCTGAGCATCCGCTCCGGCCTGGGCCGAAGCGGATGTAAGTGAGTCACGTTTTGTCGGCAGTAGCTCAACGACTAGCCTCGTCACGGGCCTGGCTCATCTTGCCTGCCAGCGCCTTGAGCGCCTCATTGGCAAAAATATCCTCCAGATCGGTGGAGAGCTTGCGGCGCCAGTTCGGGTACTCGTAACTGGTGCCCGGCACGTTGACCGGCTTGTCCATCTCCAGCCAATCCTCCAGCTGGGTGCTGAACAGGGCGCAGCTGCCGCGGGACATGTGCAGTTGCAGACCGTGGTTGAGCTCGGTGTTCATGCCAACCCAGTTCACGTCGTGGCTGATGTTGCCGGAGATCACCCCGTGGCCGTGCAGGCTGTCGAGAATGCGCTGCTTGGCCTGGTGGCGATCAGCATACAGGGTCTTGAGTACGTCTTCATCTGGATACAAACCCAGCTCGCGCCCCAGCGCCAGATCGTCACAATGCCAGAAGCCCTTGAGGGTCGGCATGTCGTGGGTGGTCAGCGCCGACATCGCCTGCTCGGCATAGTGAGCCGGGGAGATGAAGCCGCCATCGGCCTTGGAACGTTCGAAGAAGAACACCTTGTAGGAGTGGACGCCGTTCTCTTTCAGGGTCACATCGATCCCCTCCGGCACGGTACCGAGATCCTCGCCGATCAGCAGACACTGATTGCGGTGGGACTCGAGGGCCAGGATGCCGAGCAGGTCGTTGACCGGGTAATAGATGTAGGCGCCTTTGGCGGCGGACTCTCCGGGCGGCACCCACCACAGGCGCAGCAAGGCCATCACGTGGTCGATGCGCAGCGCGCCGCAGGAACGCATGTTGGCGCGGAACAGATCCACCATCGGCTGGTAAGCCGCTTCGAACAGCTGGTTCGGGTTCATGGGGGGCAGGCCCCAGTTCTGGCCAAGCGGGCCCAGAATATCGGGCGGCGCACCGACCGAGGCTTTCGGGCAGTAGAGATCACGGTTGGCCCAGATCTCGGTGGAACCTTCGGAGACGCCCACCGCCAGATCGCGGTAGATCCCCATCACCATGCCCGCCGCCTTGGCACGGGCGTCGGCCCGGGCCAGCTGTTCGTCGGCCAGGAACTGCAGATAGAGGTAGAAATTCACATCCTGACTGTGCTCGGCCATCCAGGTCGCCACTTCAGGATTGTGGTAGTCGCGAAACGGCTCCGGCCACACCGGCCAGCCCCAGGCATTCTCGCCCTTGGCATAGAAGTGGGCTTGCAGGGCATCGAAGGCGGCCTGTTGTTGCAAGCTGTCGCCGCCGGCGACAACGAACGCATCGAAGGCGGCCTGACGCTCGGCGCCGAGGCTCGCCTGATCGAACACCTGGCGCAGCATGCCGAGCTTGGTCTCGATGACGCCGGTGTAATCCACGTTGCCCTTGGCACGCAGCTCGCTCAGATGCTGCTGGAAAGCGGGGCTTGCCACTTCCGCCTTGAGGCCAGCGTTCCCTTGGAATTCGGGCACCGCTTCCACATCGATGTAGGCCACGTTGAGCCAGCGCCGGGACGAGGGGCTGTAAGGGCTGGCGCTCTCCGGGTTGGCCGGATAGAGGGCATGGATCGGGTTGAGGCCGACGAAGTGGGCGCCCCAGGCGGCCATCTTCTCGACCAGCTGACCCAGATCGCTGAAATCGCCGATGCCCCAGTTGTGGCGGCTGCGCAGACAGTAGAGCTGTACGCTCGGGCCCCACACCTTGCGGCCATTGGCGATGGGAGGCTGCTTGTAGCAGGCCTTGGGCGCGACGATGAGGCGCATGCTGGCAAGCGGCTCGTCGTTGCCCTCCTCCAGCAGGGTCAGATCGTGATAACCCAGCTCGGGCTGCACATCCAGGGCCACGCGATAGGCCTGGCACTCCATCTCTTCTAATTCGGCCACGCCGACCAGCTCACCGTCGATGGGGGTAAGCTGACCGGACAACAGGCCGCCCTGCTCCAGCTTGAGCTGCCAGGTGAGGGCGTCGTTGACGAATTCGATGGGCAAACGGACTTCGAGGGTAATGGGCTCGCCGCTGCGGACCACCATCACGGGATCCAGCGCACGCAGCCAGTGCTGGCGGTGCTCCTGCTCAAGCTGTTCGGTCAGGGCCGCCTCGTCGTCGACGCGGTAACCCATGGCGCCCAGCATGGCGGCCTTGCTCTCTTCGGATACCTGAGCCGGGTGGCCCCAGGCATCAACATACTCGCTGGCGATACCTTTAGCGGCAGCCAGCTGTTCAATCAGGGTGGTCATAGTTTGAGAATTCCCGCTGTGGATTCTATCTATACTATTTTGATTAATTTTTATGGGTGGTACTTGAACAGTGGCTCTATGGGCCATGCTAAACCGCGCACATTTTTACACATCTGTCTGGCTGGTTGTGTGACCGAGTAGGCACTATTGTTGATAACTGCCACGCCGGTTCAATCGATAGTTATTTCGCCAAAAGCTGGTAGTCAGTTACATAAACAGAAAATAAATTTCACAGTTTTTCATGATATAGCGCAATTTCAGACAGATTGTTGGTTGACTCGCGGGGGAGTTCTAGTAAATTTACAAGCGGAATTTTCTTTGACTACTGAACAGTTAGGTAACCAATTATGACTATCAAAGTAGGTATTAACGGTTTTGGCCGCATCGGTCGCTTCGTCTTCCGTCTGGCTTGCGAGCGCAACGACATCGAAGTTGTTGGTATCAACGATCTGATCGACGTTGACTACATGGCTTACATGCTGAAGTACGACTCCACTCACGGCCGCTTCAAGGGCACCGTTGAAGTCAAAGACGGCAACCTGGTTGTCAACGGCAAAACCGTACGTGTTACCGCTGAACGTGACCCGGCCAACCTGAAATGGGATGCCATCGGTGTTGACGTTGTTGCCGAAGCTACCGGTCTGTTCCTGACCGACGAGACCGCTCGCAAGCACATCGCTGCCGGCGCCAAGAAAGTTGTACTGACCGGTCCGTCCAAAGACGCTACCCCGATGTTCGTAATGGGCGTTAACCACGCTACCTATGCTGGCCAGGACATCGTTTCCAACGCTTCCTGCACCACCAACTGCCTGGCTCCGATCGCCAAAGTACTGAACGACACCTTCGGTATCGAATCCGGTCTGATGACCACCGTTCACGCTACCACTGCTACCCAGAAGACCGTTGATGGTCCGTCTGCCAAAGACTGGCGCGGTGGCCGCGGTGCGGCTCAGAACATCATCCCGTCCTCTACCGGTGCTGCCAAGGCTGTTGGCGTCGTTATCCCGGAACTGAAAGGCCTGCTGACCGGTATGGCTTTCCGTGTTCCGACTCCGGACGTATCCGTAGTTGACCTGACCGTCAACCTGAAGAAAGCTGCCACCTACGCAGAAATCTGCGAAGCGATGAAAGCAGCTTCCGAAGGCGCCATGAAGGGCGTGCTGGGCTACACCGAAGACGAAGTGGTTTCCACCGACTTCCTGGGCGAGCGTCAGACCTCCGTGTTCGACGCCAAGGCTGGTATCCAGCTGACCGACAAGTTCGTTAAAGTTGTATCCTGGTACGACAACGAAATGGGCTACTCCAGCAAGGTTCTGGACCTGATCGCTCACATCTCCAAGTAATTTGGGATAAGCAATCAAGTAGCTTGAAAAAGGCGGCCATGGGCCGCCTTTTTGTATTCTGGACCGGGATTATTCCACCCTTCTCTTCTGAATGTGCGCGAGCACAGGAGTCCTCATGCAACCGACACGCACTCTGACTGCCCACTGTACCCTCAGCGACAACCCGGCTGGCCAGCCGCTGCTGACCATCGACAACGGCTACGCCAAGGCAGAAATCAGCCTGTTTGGCGCCCACGTACTGAGCTATCAGCGCCATGATGAACCCGCCTCCATCTGGCTCAGCGACAAGGCTGTGCTGGATGGCAGCAAGCCCATTCGCGGCGGCATTCCTCTCTGCTGGCCCTGGTTCGGCCCGGCGCCGGCCCGCGTCGGTAGCGGCAAGCCCTCCCACGGCTTTGCCCGCACCAGCCTGTGGACGCTGGACGGCGTTTCCGATCACGGCGACGGTACGCTCGTCCATCTGTCTCTGCGTGACAACGAGGCCACTCGTCAGTTCTGGCCCCACGCCTTCGAACTGGAGCTGGACGTACTGGTGGGCAAGGAGCTGGCTCTGGTACTGACTACCCGCAACACAGGTAAAGAGCCCCTCGTCTACGGCGGAGCCCTGCACACCTACCTGCAGATAAGCACTCCGGAAGCAGTGAGCGTCAGCGGCCTTGGCGAGCCTTATGCCGACAAGCTGACCGGCCAGAATGGCCAGCAGCGGGGCGCCTTGACCCTGAACGGGCCGCTGGATCGGGTCTACTGGCAGCCAGACGCCCAGGTCAGCATTCAGGATGGCGAGCGTCAGACCCGGGTGGTCAGCGGCAACCACGACAGCGTGGTGGTCTGGACCCCCTGGCTGGAAGGGGCGAGCGCCATGGCCGACATGAGCGATGACGGCTATCGCACCATGCTGTGCGTCGAAGCAGCCATCGCCAGCGAGACAGGCGTGACCGTTGCACCGGATGAAGAGCACAGCTTCTCCACCGTGATCATCTGAGCCGAATGAGGTTCAGATAAATAAAGAGGGCTCCCGCGGGAGCCCTCTTTGCATCTGTTTGTCTTGGTGATCAGGCATTGCCCTGGGTCTTGAGCTTGAGCTCGGCGGCGAAGTTAAGCATGCGGTCGAGCGGGATCAGAGCCTTCACCCGCAGTGCCTCATCCACATGGATCTCGTGGCGCTCGGCGCCATCGGTCAGGGCCGACTTGATGGCCACCAGACCGTTCATCGCCATCCAGGGGCAGTGGGCACAGCTGCGGCAGGTGGCACCATCGCCACCGGTCGGCGCTTCCACCATCTCCTTCTCCGGGCAGGCCTGCTGCATCTTGTAGAAGATGCCGCGATCGGTCGCCACGATGAGCTTCTGCTGGGGCAGCTCCCTGGCCGCCTTGATCAGCTGGCTGGTGGAGCCCACCGCATCGGCCAGTTCGATCACCGAGGCAGGGGACTCCGGGTGGACCAGCACGGCGGCATCCGGATTCTGCTCCTTCAGCTCGCGCAGGGCGCGGGCCTTGAACTCGTCGTGGACGATGCAGTGGCCCTGCCAGCGCAGCATCTCGGCGCCCGTCTTCTTCTCGATATAGGCCCCCAGGTGACGGTCCGGGCCCCAGATGATCTTGTGACCCTGGCTGTCCAGGTGCTCGACGATCTCCAGCGCGATGCTGGAGGTGACCACCCAGTCCGCCCGCGCCTTGACTGCCGCCGAGGTGTTGGCATAGACCACCACTATGTGATCGGGATGGGCGTCACAGAAGGCGGAGAACTGCTCAATGGGGCAGCCCAGATCGAGGGAACACTCGGCCTCCAGGGTCGGCATCAGCACCCGCTTGTGGGGGCTCAGGATCTTGGAGGTCTCCCCCATGAAGCGCACCCCGGCGACGATCAGGGTCTGCGCCTCATGATCGCGGCCAAAACGGGCCATCTCGAGGGAGTCACCGACGAAGCCGCCGGTCTCCTCCGCCAGCGCCTGGATCTCGGGATCCGTGTAGTAGTGGGCGACCAGCACCGCCTTGCGCTCCTTGAGCAGTGCCTTGATGTCTGCGATCAGGGTCGTCTTCTGCTCGGCGCTCAGGGGAAGGGGCTTGGCCGGAAACGGATAGTCCATCTCGACTGCCGGCGGGACATTGTTCAGTGCATTGCTCATTGCGACTGTTCCATCAACGCTTGGAAAGGCAAAAATTATAACCAGAAGCCGTGCACAAACCCATCAACAAATCAGGTGCCGTGCAAGCGTCCGAATATACTCATCTCATTCGTTGTCATTCTTGCCAAAGGAGTAGTCGGATGAAACAACGTTCACTCAAGACCAAGCTGCTGCTGCTCACCATGGGTCTGTTTATCGCCAGCGGCCTCGCCATGACCCTGATGCAATCCTCCTCGCTGAACTCCCTGCGCAACGACATAGTGAGCCAGACCCGCCAGGCGCTGGAGCAGGAGGTATCCCGAACCCTGCAATTTCAAGCCGAGCGCTATGCGGTGCAGATAGCCGCCCTGCTGCAACAGTCCTATCAGGTGCCGCTGGGCATGGCGGCTCAACTGGAGGGCAGCATGGCGCAGCCTGACGGGCTGCTGAGCCGCCCCCAGGTCGAGATGCTGCTTCGCAGCCGTCTGCAGCAGGCTGGCGGCATCAGCTCCATCTACGCCCAGTTTGAACCCGACGGGTATGACGGTCAGGATGCCAGCTGGATGGCTGGCGCTTCCCACTCCGTCGCCAGCAAGGGCAGCCTGGAGATTTATTTTACCCGGGATCAGGGGGGACAAATCAGCCAGCAGCCGGTGGATGCCGCCAGCAGTGCCGCCAAATACGACACCTCGGTCAACGAGTTCGGCATTCGCAACAGCGAGTGGTACCTGTGCGGCCGAGACACCCTGCGCCCCTGCCTGATGGAGCCCTATCTCTACGAAATCAGCCCAGGCAACCAGATGCTGATGACCAGCCTGACGGTGCCCATCCTGAAGGCGGGCAAATTTGCCGGCATTACCGGCGTCGACATGAACCTCCCCATCTTCCAGCAACTGGCCGAGAGCCTCGGCAAGAGCCTTTACGACAACCAGGCCGAGGTCACCCTGGTCAGCAAGATGGGGCTCATCGTCGGCAGCAACCGCCACGCCGACAAGCTGGGACGGCCGTTGACGGAAGCCGGCCTCACGGCCCCTACCGGCCAGGCACAGAGCACGGAGAGCGACTTCATCCTGCAGCAACCGGTCAGGATCGATGCCGCCGACAGCCAGTGGTGGCTGATGATCAAGGTGCCCAAGGCGCTGGCCCTCAGCCAGGCCAACACAATCAGCAACCAGCTGGGCGACCTGCTGCAGGCCACCCAGCAGCAGCAGTTGATCGCCATCGTCGTCGTCACCCTGCTGGCGCTGGCGTTGCTCATCTGGTTCATCCAGAGCATCACGGCCCCCCTCTCCCTCATCAGCCGCCATGTGTCTCACCTCGCCAGTCACGAGGGAGACCTGACCCAGCAGATGAAGATAGACACCCACCAGGAGCTGATCGAACTGGGCGGTCACCTCAACGCCTTCCTCGGCAAGCTGCGCGGCATGGTGCAGGGCAGCAAGCAGATCGGCCAGCAGGTGCACCAGCAGGCCAGTGGTATGAAGCAGACGGCCGATACCATGCGCAGCAGCCTGGATGAACAGAGCCTGGAGCTGGAGAGCGTGGTCAGCGCCATGCATCAGATGAGCACCACGGCGGTCAGTGTGGCGGGTTATGCGGAGCAGGCGGCCCAGGAGTCTGAGACGGCGACCCACCACATAAGCACGGCCCAGCAGACCCTGAGCCGGGCCCGCAACGAGATCCACACCCTGGTCGAAGACATGCATCAGGCCGACAAGGCGGTCGCCCAGGTTGCCCAGCGCAGCACCAACATCAGCCGCATTCTCGACGTGATCAGGGCCATCGCCGAGCAGACCAACCTGCTGGCGCTCAATGCGGCCATCGAGGCGGCGCGGGCCGGCGACATGGGGCGCGGTTTTGCCGTGGTGGCAGATGAAGTGCGGGCCCTGGCCAACAAGACCCGGGAGTCCACCGACGAGATAGGTCAGCTCATCGGCAGCCTG
Source organism: Aeromonas sp. 600276 (assembly GCF_049175815.1). NCBI lineage: Bacteria > Pseudomonadati > Pseudomonadota > Gammaproteobacteria > Aeromonadales > Aeromonadaceae > Aeromonas > Aeromonas sp. 600276. The sequence continues at coordinate 66,425 of NZ_JAAKVU010000024.1, forward strand.
CAGACCGAAGTCAGCAGCAGCCAGCAGTTGATGAGTACCGGCATCGCCCGTTCGGCCAGCACGGTAGAAGGGACGGAGCAGGCGTTTGAAGCCCTCAACCAGGTGGTCACCCAGATCCAGCAGATCCACGATCACATCAGCCAGGTGGCCACGGCGGCCGAGCAGCAGAGCGCCGTCAGCGACACCATCAACCAGAACCTGATGCGGATCGGCGATGCCGCCACCACCCTGGGACAGGAGGCCAATGCCAGCCACCGCCTGAGCGAGCAGCTGGAACAGGCCGCGACGGCGCTGGCCAACCAGCTCGAGCGGCTGAGAACCTGATGCCAAACAGCCATAAAAAAAGCCCGCATTGCTGCGGGCTTTTTCAATCTGGTGGTCGTTACTGGGATCGAACCAGTGACCCCCTCCTTGTAAGGGAGGTGCTCTCCCAGCTGAGCTAAACGACC
>NZ_JAAKVU010000025.1:0-48740 GCF_049175815.1 Aeromonas sp. 600276
TGAAAATCAAAAATTGTTTTTGATGCTCGATGCTGTGAGTGCCCACACAGATTGCTTGATTCAAATTGTTAAAGAGCAGGGTCGATAACTATAACCCTCGCTGGGTTGCTTTGCAAGCCAGACCAGACGCGCACTGCGCCGTGCTGATGGAGGCGCATTATAGGGATATGATTCTCGCTGACAAGCGAAAACTCCGTGTTTTTTTGAAAAAGACGTTCAAGTGTTTAACTAACCACCAATCAGGATAAAAAGCGCCCCAACAGCAACCCAAAGGAAGCCCATCAAGGTCTCTTGAGCATTAGTTGCTGGTCCAGAGCGTCCGACTATAAAAATGGGTGCCAAAACGAAAAGGGCCCCTTGGGGCCCTTCGATATCACGCGGTATCTCTATATATCAGATAGAGAAGCTGGAACCACAGCCACAGGTGGTAGTGGCGTTGGGGTTGGTCACGGTGAAGCGGGAGCCTTCCAGACCTTCGGTGTAATCCACACTGCCGCCAACCAGATACTGCAGGCTCATGGGATCGATCACCATGGTGACCCCGCTCTTCTCGACCACGGTATCCCCTTCGTTGATCTTCTCATCGAAGGTGAAACCATACTGGAAACCGGAGCAGCCACCGCCCGTGATGTACACCCGCAGCTTGAGCTCGGGATTTTCTTCTTCGGTGATCAGGGTCTTCACCTTGTTGGCTGCCGCATCCGTCATCTGGATGGGCAACGGGGCTTCTGCTACTGCACTCATTACTGACCTCACAACCGTTAAATCCACAAACATGGAAACCGCGAAATTATCCAATACCCGACCATTCAGTTCAAGTATTCACCAAGCTTCTTACTGTACGGCCGGCACAGGTGCCGGTGGAGCGACCACCAGCGGCTTGATCACCTCGCCCCATTCGGCCAGCAGCTCCTGGGCCGGTTGCCGGCCATCCTTGCCGATGGTGATCCGTACCCGGTCTGGTACAAAGCCTTCCGGCAACTGCCAGTTACCTTCCAGCAGCTGGAAGTAACGCAGTGCATAGCGCCCCTCTCCTACTTTCATTCCCAGCTCACGGCTGCCGAGGGTTCTGGGCTTGTCACCCTGGCTTCCTTCCACCTTTATCTGGACCTGACCGCGGAACAGCTCGCGCTTCTTGGCGGGCTGGGTCAGCGCCAGCCGATAGTGATAGCGACCTGGAATGCTGGTCTCCTGCAGGGTGAGGTTGTCGATCACCACCCCCACCTGCTCGCCAGTGGGACGCATGATCCGCTCGAAGAAAGCCAGCTGGCGCTTCTGCTCCTGCACCTGGGCTTCCTGATCCTTGAGCGCCTGTTGCAACTGCTCGAATGCTGCCTTCTGGGTAGCCAGCAGGGTCTCCTTGATGCCAAGCTCGCTCTTGAGCTGGCCAATGGCCTTGGCCTGGCGCTCCAGCGTCTCCTGCTGAACCGTCAACAGGCTGCTCTGGGCCAGCTCCTGGCGATTACCGACGAAATAACCGATGAGCGCCCCCATCATCAGCACTGCCAACCACTTCATTATCTGGGACATAAGGCCTCTTTTGTTACTGCGCATACTGCGGCCACGCTCCCTTCACTATACGCGACCCAAGCAGATTCAGGCCGGCAGACAAAGAGTTAACCGGCACTGGCGCCGCTTTCTCCCCGCTTTTGACGCGCCGCGAGCCGTAAAGTTCGCTCCAGGATCTGGGAATAGATGGGGCGGCCTCCCAACCACTGGGCCACCAGGGTCGCACCGACCGTGGTGATCATCATGGGCAGGATCAGCTGATAGTTGTCGGTCATCTCGGTCACCAGCACTATGCCGGTGATGGGTGCACGTACGGTGGCGGCAAACAGCGCCCCCATACCGGCGATGGCAAAGGCGCCCGGTTCGATGCCAAGTTCGGGGAAGGCCGAGTGGAACAGGTGACCGAACACCACCCCGAACAGGGTGCCAAGGGCCAGGGTCGGCGCAAATACCCCACCCGGCGCGCCGGAGCAGAAACAGATCAGAGTGGCCACCAACCGGATGGAAAAGATGAGGAACAGGGTGGCCATCGCATACTCCCCGCCCATCAGGTGAGGGATAAGTTCGGTGCCACCGCCGGTCACCGCCGGGGCGAACAGCGACAGCACGCCGAAGGTGCCTGCCACCAGCATGCCGATGGCCACGAAGCGATGGCGCTTGTTTTGATGCAGAGCCAGATAACCATCCTGACAGGCCAGCACCAGCTTGTTGAAGACGAACCCCAGCACGCCGAAAGCGGCCCCCATGAAGAGGAACAGCCAGAGCGCCTTGAGGGCCGGGGCGTCGTAGTGAGGCAAGCTGATCACGGCCCCCTGCCCCTTCATGTTCTGCAGCATCAGGGTCGCCATGATGGCAGAGATGCCCACCGCCTTGATGGCCAGAAAAGAGTAGCGAAACTGCGGACGCATCTCCTCCATCACGAACAGGATCCCCGCCAGCGGCGCATTGAAGGCTGCGGCCAGACCGCCGGCCGCACCGGCCGCCAGCAGGGCATGGCCGTGCTCCTTGGGCAGCCGGAAGATATCCGCCACCATCTTGCCGAGGTTGCCGCCGATCTGCACCGAGGGCCCCTCCCGCCCCAGCACCATGCCGGAGCTCAGGGTGCAGATACCGCCGAAGAACTTGACCGGCAACACCCGCCACCAGCGCACCGGCCGCAGTTCGTCCATGGCGCCCTCGATCTCGGGAATGCCGGAGCCCCCCGCCTCCGGCGCAAAGGTGTGGGTCAGGAAATAGCCGATCATCCCCAGCAGGGCGCTGAAACCGAAGCCGAGCAGACCGAGCTGCCACCAGGGGCGATCGGCCAGCAGATCAATGCGCTGCTGCGCCAGCCAGTGGACGCCGGACTCGAACAGTCCACAGACCAGCCCGGCCAGGGTACCGACCAGTGCCGCCAACAGCAGCACCAGCAGAGGCATCTTGTCTTGATGAATGATCCGCCGCAGGACAGGGCCACGAGGAGGCGAGAGCGGTTCGGCAGAGGAGAAAGCTTGTTGCGACATGAAAAAAACCACATTCGTTTGCTGACGGAGGTGACGACATCCAGCCTGCTGCCCGGCTGCCCAGCACCGGGCCTTTCTGCTATAGTCGGCCCGTTTCATTTAACACGGGGCAGTCCTTGGCCAGGGAGTCAAGAGCGCAAGCATACTCCAGCTCCCCCCGACTGCCGAGCCGCAATCGGCCACCTGCCCCTGTGTGACGACCAAAATCCCATTAAGGATGATCCATGTCAAAATCAGATCAGCTGTTTGAACAGGCCCGCCAGACCATTCCGGGCGGCGTCAACTCACCGGTCCGCGCCTTCAATGGGGTCGGCGGCACACCCCGCTTCATCGATCACGCCGATGGCGCCTACCTCTATGACGTGGACGGCCAGGCCTACGTGGATTACATCGGCTCCTGGGGCCCCATGCTGCTGGGTCACAACCACCCGGCCATCAAGGCTGCCGTCATCAAGGCCGTCGAGAAAGGGCTGAGCTACGGCGCCCCCACCGAGATCGAAGTGCTGATGGCCGAAAAGGTACGCCAGATCGTCCCCTCCATGGAGCAGGTGCGGATGGTCAACTCCGGCACCGAGGCCACCATGAGCGCCATACGGCTGGCCCGCGGCTACACCGGCCGCGACAAGATCGTCAAGTTCGAAGGCTGCTACCACGGCCACGCCGACTCCCTGCTGGTCAAGGCCGGCTCCGGCGCCCTCACCCTGGGTCAGCCCAACAGCCCGGGCGTGCCGGCCGACTTTGCCAAGCACACTCTCACCTGTGTCTATAACGATCTGGACTCGGTACGCGAGGCCTTCAGCCAGTACGGCAGCGAGATCGCCTGCATCATCGTCGAGCCGGTGGCCGGCAACATGAACTGCATCCCGCCGGTACCTGGTTTTCTGGAAGGGCTGCGCGCCATCTGTGACGAGTTTGGCGCCCTGCTGATCCTGGATGAGGTGATGACGGGTTTTCGCGTCTCCCTGCGCGGCGCCCAAGGCCACTACAACATCGACCCGGATCTCACCACCCTCGGCAAGATCATCGGTGCCGGCATGCCGGTCGGCGCCTTTGGCGGCAAGAAGAAGGTGATGCAGCACATCGCTCCGACCGGCCCGGTCTATCAGGCAGGCACTCTCTCCGGCAACCCGGTGGCCATGGCCGCCGGCCTCACCATGCTGGATCTGCTGCTGGAGCCGGGCCTCTATGAGCAGCTGAGCGACAAGACCGCCCGGGTTGCCGAAGGGCTCAAAGCCGCCGCCGCCAAACACGGCATCCCGCTCGCCATCAACTACGTGGGCGGCATGTTCGGCTTCTTCTTTACCGACGAGACCGAGATCACCCGCTATGAGCAGGTGACCCGCTGCGACATGGAGCGCTTCAAGCGCTTCTATCACCTGATGCTGGAAGAGGGCGTCTATCTGGCGCCGAGCGCCTACGAGGCGGGTTTCCTGTCGCTGGCCCACGGCGACAAGGAGATCGAACACACCCTGGCTGCCGCCGAGCGCAGCTTCGCCAAGCTGGCCGGCTAAGCCGTCGCCATCTGTCGCACAAGGGCCCTTCACGGGCCCTTTTTCATCCTCCCCTCGCCATGCCCGCTGCCGGTGCAATCTGCCCGTCGGCAACCGTGATTTGTCACCAAACGGTGCAACCCCCACCACAGTCGTTGTCATAAAGCAGGCCTACAATTTGCAGCCGTCAGCAAGACCCACCCTTTGTGAGCGAGGTAGGTATGGCGGAAATGAGCCCCATCGATGTGTTGCGACGCTATCAGGAGTACGAAGCCGAACTGGCCCCCCTGCTGCTGGGGCTGTTGACGGCGCCACCCGATTCACTCAAGGATTACCCCTTTATCCTGCATCAGGCCCTCAGCCGGGAACCGCTCGGGATCCTGCCGCCAGTGCCGGCGCCGCAAGCCCGTTTGCATCTGATAGTGAGAGGTCATGGCCGTGAACTGACCCTCTGCCTGAACCAACTTATCGCCTGGCTGATGGGGGACAGGGAGCGGCGCCGGGCCATGCCCTGGTTCAAGGGGTTTATGTGGTGCTGAGTCTGGCGCTGTTTCTGATCGTCGCGACGCTTATCTGGCACGGGCTGGAGCAGCTCTACCTGCTGCTGTGCGGGGAGCAGCAGAACCGGCTGGGGGCCTTCAGCGCCATCATCTTTCTGACCCTGGCGCTGGCAGTATTCGACTTGGGCAAGACCATTCTGGAAGAGGAGGTGCTGCTGCATAAGGACATCTTTCGCCACAGCGCCATTCGCCGCACCATTACCCGTTTCATCGCCGCCATTCTGATCGCGGTATCCATCGAGGGGCTGTTGTTGCTGTTCAAGGGTTCGCTCGGCCAGAGCGAACTGCTCTGGCCGGCGGTGGGGGTGATGGGGTGCGCCGTGGGGCTGCTACTGGCCCTCGGGCTCTATGTGTTTCTGGGGGCAAGGGCCGAGGCGGCGCTGGTGCAGGCCAGCCTGCGACCGTTGCCAGCCGGGGTTGTGGCGCCCGTCGCGCCGCCCGCCAAGAAGCGGGCATGGTCCAGGAGGTATAGATAGCGCCAAAGGCCTGCAACCACTTCAATACTCCGCGGCCAGCACCGGCACGCGCCGCACTCGCTAACCAGTGACGCCTGCCAGCCGGGGTTGTGGCGCCCGCCGCGCCGCCCGCCAGGAAGCGTACATGGTCCAGGAGGTATAGATGACGATGAAGGCCACCAGCCATTTGAGCATCGCCATGTCCATGGATTTGACCAGCATGGCCGCCAGCACCACGCCGACCGGACCGAAGATGGCCACCGCCAGCACAGCCTTGGCGTCGAAGGCCCCCTTGCGGATGAAGGTGCCCGCCGAGAAGACGCTGAGCACGGCAGTGGAGCCCATCATGATGGGGAAGGCCGCCAGCGGGTTCATGCCGAGCAGATAGACCAGGGTCATGCAGGGGGCGAACAGGCCTATGCCCACGTTCATCAGCACACCGAAGAGGAAGTTGCCGGCGAGCGCTATCCCGAGCTTGTAACCGGTCAGCCCCATGGCGTCGCCACCGAGGGGGAACAACCCCAACAGGCCGGCGAAGATGAGGCCGGCCACCACCAGCAGGGAGACCGCCATCACCAGCCGGATGGTCTGGCGATCGAACGAGGCGACGTGGCGCGCCCCCCAGGCCGCGCCGGCAGCGGCGGCCACCATCATGCCGATGAGGGTGAGCGGATCTACCTGCACGGCGCCGATGAAGATCAGCGACTGGGTGACCGTCGGCAACACGCACTGGCCGTTGAGGGTGCCCGGCAGCAGCCGATCGTCGATCAGCTTGAACTGCTTGTAGCAGGCGGTCTTCACCGCGAAGCTGCCGACCCCCAGGGTATCGAGAAAATTGGCGACAAAACCGATGGCCGCCACCGGCCAGAAGGGGGTCGACTCCAGCGCACCCTGCTGCCGCTTGTGCCACCAGGCCCGTACCAGCATGAAGATGAACGCCAGCGCACAGATGATGAATATCAGGCGCAAAAGATTAATTAACATACAGAGTTCTCCAGCAACGGGCGGCGATTCTAAGGCAGCAAAAATAAAAAATCTTGGCCCTGATCAAGCATTCATCCCTTGCAAACGATTCCTTGGAGAAACTCTTGTTAGGCACGCCCGAACGAATCTGCTAATACTTCTCTATGAGGGCCAGCAGGCCTGGGGCCGCCGGTGGTAGTCATGGTCATTTCGCGACGACCACAGTCACCGGCGGGAAGTAGACAAAAAGAAGGCCGGTATGCACCGACCTTCTTTTTTATTGCTGACTCGCCGGCGTTTTGCCCGCCAGCCACTGCCAGCCCGGCAGGCGTGGCAGCCGCTGGGCGATCCAGCCGATCAGCGCATCCGACAATCCGGTCGACAGCAACAGCGGCAGACAGAGCAGGGTCAAGGAGAGGGCGCCGACATAGACATCCGTCAGCCAGTGGGCACCGGAGAGGATGCGGGGCGCCGAGAACAGCGGCACCATCAGCAGCGCCGTCACCCCGGCCCAGCGTGGCAGATAGCGCAGGGCAAAACCGGCGAAGATCATCAGGAACAGGGCGTGATCGCCGGGGAAGCTGTCGCTGGACGAATCCTTGGTCGGGATCCCGCTGAGCTGGGTGACCCGCAGTGCATCAGCCACCATCAGGGTCGGACTGGGCCGGCTGACCGGCAGCAGATGACCAAACTGGTTGATCACCAGGGCCCCCAGCAACATGACACACCCCATGGCCACCAACCGGCGACGCCCCTGCTCGTCCGCACGCCAGAAGCAGCGGGAGAGGATAAGCCCCATGCAGGAGAGCACCGCCAGATCGAACAACCGGTTGTTGGTCACCGCCACCAGATCGGCCCACCATTGGGCCTGACCCAGCCAGCCATTGACCAGATGGAAGACGACGAGATCCCACTGATCCCAGGGGCCGTGCTCAGGCAGAGCGGCCCAGCTGACGGCGATGAGACCACCCAACAGATAACAGGGTATAAATTTGCGCATAAGGACTCTCCTCCCCGAAAAATGGGGCCGTATTTTAGAACATAAGAAGCGTGACGTGAATCACACAAATGAGGGAGGAAGCAAAGTTCATGGGGAAAACAGCGCGGCAAAACAGGTTCCGTTTAAGCCATCCCTGGAATGTTCCGATCCAGATGGCGGGCTTGGCCGTCCCCGACCTTGCGGCTAGTATGGAGCTCTTCCCTTTCGCGAGATGAACAGCAATATGCGCAGCTACCTCAGGATGATGCTGTTTGCCCTTGGCCTGCTGGCCGGTGTGCAGATCCCGGGTCTGATCGACCTCTACTACCAGCGGCTGGATGCCCGTCTACAACAGGCCAGCCTCAGCCTTGCCCCCTTTCAGGAGACGGCAGACCAGCACTTCGACGGCGATCTGACGGCCCTGGTCAACCACTACCGCACCAACCCGGATCCGGTCTTCGCCAAGGATGCGGCCAGCCTGCAACTGCTGGTCAGCCAGCGTCAGACCCTGCAGCAGGAGAGCGTCTACAAGGATGCCTCCTGGTACCGGCAGCTCTCCCACCTGCTGCTGCGTGCCGAGCCCCAGCTCTGGCAGGATACCCTGCAAAACTACAGCTACGTGGTACCGCTCAAGCAGGCCGCCATCGTCTGCGGCATGGCGGCGGGCTTGCTCGCGGCCCTTGTCGGCGATCTGCTGCTCGGCCTCCTGCTGCTGCCGTTTCGCCAGCGCCAGCCCAGGGTACGCTACGGCCAGCGCTGATCCCTCAGCCAGTCCCCGCCAACAACAAGGGGGCCCGCGGCCCCCTTGTTGTCTCTTGCTCTCCCCTACAGCTCGTAGGGCAAGCGCGATTCGCTGACCAGCCGGTTGAGCGCCTTCACCACCTCGGGATCGAACTGACTGCCTGAGCGCGACATGATGTACTCCATGGTCTGGGCCAGCGACCAGGGCTCCTTGTAGGGGCGTTTGCTGAGCAGGGCGTCAAACACGTCGACCACCGCCACGATGCGGGCCGACAGCGGGATCTGCTCGCCGGCCAGCTGCTCCGGGTAACCCTTGCCATCGAAGTGCTCATGATGGCCGCGGGCGATCTCGGCCCCCAGCGACAGATAGCTGGTTCCCTCCACCATCTCCCCCGCCTTGTGCAATATGCTGGCGCCGATGTCCGCATGCTGCTCCATGATGGCCCGCTCGTCCGGCTCGAACCGGCCAGGCTTGTGCAGGATGTGGTCCGGCGTGCCCACCTTGCCCACGTCGTGCAGTATGCTGGCCATGCCGATCATGTCGACGAAGCCGGGGGTCAGCTCGTCGGGATAGGCCCCCGCCTGTTGCAGCTCGGCCACGATGGCGTCGGAGAGCTTCTGCACCCGCAGCACGTGATCGCCGGTATCCGAATCGCGAAACTCCGCCAGCGCCGCCAGCGCCACCACGGTGGCCTCCTGGGCGCGCAGCAGCTGGTTGTAAAGATAGAGGTTGTCGTATGCCGCCGAGATCCGCTGGCAAAACACGTCCAGCAGATCGCACTCGAGCGGGTCGAGCGGCTGAGTGGGGGTGAAGTTGAGCACGAACTCGCGCCCGTTCTGGGCGGCGATGTAGAGCGCATCCTGGGGATGCTCGAAGCGGTTGCAGCGATTGGCCAGCGCACTCATCACAGAGTCGTGCAGGGCTGGGAAGGCAGTGAGCGGCACGTCGCTCAGCAGGGATTCATAGTCACCGGTAGCGGCCAGGATCTCCAGCTCCTGCGAGCCGGGCCGGCGTTCGGCGCAGATGGCACCTTCGGTGCCCACGTCGAGAATGGCGCTGATCTGCTTGAGCACGCCGGAGGCAAACTCCCTGAGCGAATGCAGGTGATAGAGATCCCCCGCCCCCTCCAGGATCTTGCCGAGCCCCTGCCGGCTCTTGTCGATGGCGCAGAGGGTCTCGTAGGAGCGCAGGGAGGCGATGACGGTGGTGTAGAGCTTCTGCACCGTCAGCTCGGTCTTGGTCTTGTAGTCGTTGATGTCGTAATCGAGGATCACCCGCTGCTCGGGAGCCTGCCCGGGCTGGCCGGTGCGCAGCACGATGCGGACCAGGCCGTTCTTCATCTCGTTGCGGATCTGGTGTACCAGCCGCAGGCCGGCGTCCTCGGTCTCCATTACCACGTCGAGCAGGATCAGGGCGATGCGCGGGTTGGCTTGCAGCATGCGGGCAGCCTCGGCACCGCTGTAGGCGTTGAGCAGGGCTAGCGGGCGGGATTTGTACTGAATGTTGGAGAGTGCCAGCCGGGTGGCATGATGAATGTCCGGTTCGTCATCGACGATCAGCACCTGCCAGGGATTAGCCATCCTGGTCACCACGGCCTCATCGTCATCCAGCTCGATGATGTCGTCATCCAGCCAGATCTCGTCCTTGTCTTGGGCACTGCTCATATCGTTCACGCCTCCAGGCGCTGCATGAGGGTACAGACAGTATGTACCATCAGGCCACGATGGATCACAAGCCCCGCGCGATCCGCCTGCCACCATCCATGAACAGATGACTCACTCGAACGGTTCGAGATAGGCCTGGATCGCCTTGCGCAGCCAGGCCAGCACCCTGCCGTGATAGGCATTTTCCGACAGATAGACGCCGTAGTCCCGCCACTGCAGGCTGAACTTGTGCTTGAGGGTGAGCAGGGAGCCTTGGCGCAGCTGACTCTGGATCAGCGGCGACGGCAGCACGGCCCAGCCGAGGCCGTCGAGCACCGCATCGCGCATCAGCTCGAAACTCGACAACCCGATGTGGTGGCCGCCGATGGGCAACAGGCTCTTGACCGAGAATTCATCCACGTAGGAGAGGGTGACCTGGGTGTGGCCGGTCAGATCCTGCTGCAGTACCCGCTTCAGGCTGGCCAGCGGATGACTCGGCGCCACCACCATCAGGGTGCGGATCGGGTTGAGCACCTCGATGTTGAGGCCGCTGCGCTCCTGCTCCTCGGTGATGAGGCCGAAAGCGGCGTCGACAAACCCCTCCTCCACCAGCGCGGGCAGCTCAGGCGGCGAGGCCAGCACCAGCGAGATGCTGGTGCCGGGAAACCGGTGACGCAGCTGGCCCAGCATCTCCCGCCACACCGCCTCGGGAATGGCGTCATCCCGCGCCACCCGCAGCGCCACCTCGGCGCCGGAGGCGTAATGTTCGCACTTGAGCTTGAGACTGTTGGCCGCCTGCAGCAGCCGCTTGCAGTCGTCCAGCACCTGCTCGCCAATCTCGGTCAACCGACTCTGGTTGGCCCCTCGTTCAAAAAGTTCGACGCCAAGCTCCACCTCCAGTGCCGCTATCGCCGTACTGACCGCGCTGCGACTCTTGCCAAGCCGGCGCGCCGTGTTGGCGATGGAGCCACTACTGGCTGATTCCACAAAGAGTTGTATCTGGTAGAGCTTCATGATCCGGGTCGAGAGCTGGGTATCCGATATTCACCTTACCTCGCCCGCTTCTGCCAAGGCAAACCGTCAGCGTCTGAATTGCCGACGCTCAGCGATTCCAGCCTCCCGCCGGGTGGCGGCTATCATGGCCCCGTCGCAGCAACAAAAGGACATTTTATGTTATTCAATCGCATGCTCCTGGCCCGCATCTTCCTGACGGGCGCCATCCTGACCGAGGTCGCCGGCACCTCCAGCATGGCCATGATCCCGGAGAACGAAGCCGGCTGGCTCAACTACCTGCCCATGTGGCTGCTCATCTCCTTCTCCTACCTGTTGTTGGCCAAAGCCGCCAAAACAATCTCCATTGGCATTGCCTTCGCGCTCTGGGAGGGGCTGGGGATCGCGCTGATCACCGTCGTCTCCGTGCTGTTCCTCGACTACCAGCTGAATGCTCAGGAGTTGATCGGACTGGCGCTGGCCATAGTGGGGATTGTTCTGGTGACGATGGGCGAGCGCCACGATGAACCGGCCGCTCGCACACCCCGTGCCAACGAGGAGGCCGTATGCACCCGCTGATGATAGTGCTGGGCGCGGCCTTGCTGGATATCGGCGCCAACATGGCGATCAACCGTTCGGTCGGTTTTCGTCACAAGGGGTGGGGATTCCTCGGCATCCTGCTGGTGCTGTGTGCCTTCACCCTGCTGTCGGAAGCGGTCAGCACCGGCAAGATCGATCTGGCCGTGGCCTACGCCACCTGGGGTGCCATCGGCATTCTGGGCACCGCCCTCGGCGGCCTGCTGCTGTTTGGCGAGCGGCTCAAGCCCATCGGCTGGGTCGGCATGCTGGTGATGGCCGTCGCCGTCACCCTGCTCACCACTGCCTGATCCCGAGATTGCATCCATGAAAAGCAGCCGCCCGGCACACCGGGCGGCTGCTTGTTTTTGGGCATGGCTTCATGACGGCGAGCGTCTCGTCACCAGGCTTCGTAAAGCTCCAGCGGCAGGCCGTCGGGGTCGGCGAAGAAGGTAAAGCGGCGGCCGGTCAGCTCGTCCACCCGCACCGGCTCCACCTCGACGCCATGGCCACGTAGATGAGCGATGACCCGGTCGAGATCCGAGACCCGAAAGGCCAGGTGACGCAAGCCGCACGCCTCCGGCCGGGAAGGGCGCGGGGGCGGCGCCGGGAAGCTGAACAGCTCCAGCTGGCTGCCGTCCGGCAGCGCCAGATCCAGCTTCCACGACTGGCGCTCCTCGCGCAGCGTCTCGGCGATGATGGGCAACCCCAGCACCTGGTGGTAGAAGTGGCGCGAGCGCACATAATCGCTGGCGATGATGGCCACGTGGTGGATGGCATCAAACAGAGGATGTGACATGAGCACTCCTGGCAGACAGGCAGCCTGAGCTACCCGCCGCGGTCAGTTGAAGAAACCGTTGAACCAGTTGTCCAGCGCATTGACCGGGCTGGACACCGGAGTGGCACAGCTCATGGGCTCGGCCAGCCCGGCCAGCTTGGCCGGCACCTGCAGACTGCCGGGGCAGTCGCTGGCAACCCGGGCGCCGCTGGTGCGAGAGAAACTGGCCCAACTCACCCCCTGTGGCATGTTCATGGCCAGGCTGTTGACCCCGCGCTGGCTCATGTAGCCGCTGAACAGCTGCAGGGCGCCGCTGGCACCTGTCAGGCCAGCCGGGGTGTTGTCATCGCGACCGACCCAGATGCTGACCAGCTCATTGTTGTCGAGGCCGGTGAACCAGGAGTCGCGCAGCTCGTTGGTGGTGCCGGTCTTGGCCGCCATGGTGGCGCCGGGGAACTTGGCACCGAGCGCCCTCGCCGTGCCCTGGCTCACCGTCTTGGTCATGGCGAAAAGGGTCAGCCAGCTGGCCTGCTCGTCGGTCACCCGCTTGGCCGCCTCATCATGCTGATAGAGCTTGCTGCCGTCGCTGTTGACAACGGCCCGGATCGCCGACAGCGGCTGGGTCAGCCCCTGGTTGGCGATGGGCAGGTACATCTGGTTCACCTCCATCGGCGAGAGCGCCACCGCCCCCAGCACCAGCGACGGATAGGGCTGGATCTCCTGCTCCACCCCCAGCTTGTGCAGGGTGTCCACCACCTTGTCCAGCCCCACCTGCAGCCCCAGATTGACGGTCGGCACGTTGAGGGAGCTGGCCAGCGCATCCATCAGCGGCACGCTCTGGCGGAACTTGCGGTCGTAGTTTTGCGGGGTCCAAATCTGGCCATCCTTGCCGCGAATGCGGATCGGCTGATCCTTGAGCGGCGTGCCCAGAGTCAAGCCGTTGGAGAGACCGGTCAGGTAGACCGCGGGCTTGACCAGCGAGCCTATCTGGCGACGGGCATCCAGCGCCCGGTTGAAGCCGGCGTAGCGCGGATCCCGGCCACCCACCATGGCCACCACCTCGCCCTTGTGCCAATCGGAGACCACCATGGCCGCCTCCAGCTTCTTCTTGCCACGCTGCTTCTCGATGGTGGCCAGACCCGACTCCACCGCCTGCTCGGCGGCGTGCTGGGCGATGGGATCCAGGCTGGTGAAGATCTTGAGGCCGGACTGCTTGAGCAGATCAGGGCCGAAGCGGCTCTGGATCTCCCGCTTGAGCAGCCCCATGAAGGCCGGGGTGCGGCCATAACTCATCTGGCCGCGGGTAATGATGCCGAGCGGCTGCTTGCTGGCCAGGGTGTATTCAGCCTGGGTCAGACTACCGTGATCCATCAGCAGCTTGAGCACCAGATCACGGCGCGCCTTGGCCCGCTCCGGGAAGCGCCAGGGATCGTAATAGGAGGGGCCCTTCACCATGCCCACCAGCAGGGCCACCTGATCGATGTCCAGCTCGTTGACCGGAATACCGAAGTAGAAGTAGGAGGCAAGCCCGAAGCCATAGACCCCCTGGGAGAAGTTCTGCCCCAGATAGACCTCGTTGAGGTAGGCTTCCAGGATCTCGTCCTTGCTGTAGCGATAGTCGATGAGCACCGCCATGTAGGCTTCCTGCGCCTTGCGCCACAGGCTGCGTTCCCGGGTCAGGAAGAAGTTCTTGGCCAGCTGCTGGGTCAGGGTACTGCCGCCCTGCACGGTGCGCCCCGCCAGCAGGTTGGCCGCCATGGCGCGCATGATGGCCACCGGCGAGACGCCGCCGTGCTGGTAGAAGTCCCGATCCTCGGTGGTGAGCAAGGTCACCAGCAGGCTGTCCGGCACCTCGGCGAGGCGCACCAGCAGGCGATCCTCCCGATCCTCGGTGTTGAGGCGATCGAGCAGCACCGGGTCCATCTGGGCGTAACCGAGCTGACGCTGGTTCTCCAGCGACTGGATCCCCTCCAGCCGCGCACCGTTGAAGGTGAGGCGCAGGCCGCGGGCGCCGTCGGCCCCGTCATGGAAGGCAAACGGCCGGCGAACAAGCTCGATGCGATTGCCGCTCACCGCATACTCGCCAGGGGAGTGGGGCTGGCGCACCTGCTTGTAGCTCAGCATGTTGAGCTCGCGCAGCATCTGGGTCTGGGAGAGGCGCTGGCTGGGATAGAGCTCCAGCGGCCGGCTGTAGACCATCACTGGCAACTGCCACTTCTCGCCGTCGAAGCGTTCACGCACCTTGGTATCCAGGTAGATGCCAAACACCACCATGAAGGCCGCTCCCACCAGGGAGAGCTTGAAGCCCAGCCAGAACAGCGTGCGCCAGATGGTGCGTTTGGGCGCCACCTTCTTGGGAGTGCGCTTGCGTCGTTGCGTTGCCATAAATCCTCTTTGCTTCTCTTTCTACTTATGTTGTCGCATTCGCGAACGTCCGATCGGGCCTGACCAATCGAACCGGGATCCTGAGTTTCATTTCGTCAGACAAATGGATGCCCCCTCATTCCCAACCCTTCTCCCATCTCTTTGAAAAGGGAGAGGAAAAAGGCGCAAACACCCAGCTCGATCGGTTCCCTCTCTCTGGGAGAGCGTCAGGGTGAGGGGCGTCTGCTGGCGTTGGGCTTCGCCATGCCCGGCAGCAACCTACAACCCCATCTTCTTCTTGGTGACTCTGGTCGGCATCGCTTCCAGCGGGTTGTCCGGCCAGTAGTGGCGGGGGTAGCGTCCCTTCATCTCTTTTTTCACCAGCTCGTAGGAGCCGGCCCAGAAGGCGGCCAGATCGGCGGTGATCTGCAGCGGCCGCTGAGCCGGGGAGAGCAGCTCCACCACCAGCGCCACCCGGCCATCGGCCACGCACGGGGTCGTGGCCTGGCCGAACATCTCCTGGATGCGCACCGGGATCACCGGCGCCTGACCCGGCTGATAGCGGATCCGCACCCGGCTGCCGGTCGGCGCGGTGAAGTGGCCGGGCAGCGCCTCGTCCAGCCGTCTTGGCAGGGGCCAGGGCAGAGACTGGCGCAGGATGTCGGCAAGGTCGAGCTTTTTCAACTGCTCCAGCCGGGTCATGCCGCTCACCGCCGGCAGCAGCCACAGCTCCAGATTGGCCAGCAGGCTCTCGTCATCCATCGCGGGCCACCCCTCATCGGGCAGCCAGTCGCGGGCACAGCGCAGGCGGGCCAGCAGCCCTTCGCTGCTCTCGTCCCAAGGCAGCACATGCAGCCCCTTGCGGCGAATGCCTTGCAGCAGGCAGCGCCCCTTCTGCTCGTCAGAGAGTTCGGTCAGCGGTCGCTGGCTCAGCACCAGCTCGCCGATCACCTGCTGGCGTTCGGCCCGCACCCGCTCTTCCCGTTCATCCCAGTCGAACCACTGCCGCTCGCTCACCAGCTCCGGCAGCAGGCGTACCAGCTCGTCCAGATCGATCGGCTCGGCGATAAAGATGCGGCTACCGCGCTCGTTCTGTCCCATTTCGATGGCGATAAGGGCGGCCTGTCCCTGACAGGGATGACCTTCTACCAGATCGCAGCTCACCCCACCACTGAGCTGATAGCGACTGCCGCTACGCAGTTTGCCAATGCGATCCGGCCAGGCGAGAGCACAGAGTAGCCCCAGCCACTGACCCTGCGCATTGGCAGGGCGCACGCCAAGCCGTTCAAACCAGCGGGCCGCGCTCTGGCGCAGGGCACTTTGACGGCGGTGGAACTGCACAGAGAGGCGCTCCGATCCTCGCAGATCTTCTTCCTGCAGCGCCACCAGGAAAGCCGCATCGGCGACAATCCCTGTCAGACCCTCGGCCTCCAGCTCGCGCACGCGCAGCAGCATGCGGGCAAGCCGGGGATGGGTACCGAAGGCCGCCATGGCGCGGCCGGCCGGAGTAAGTTGTTGCTCACCCTCCGGCTTCATGGCGCCGAGGGCCACCAGCAGTCGCTGGGCGCTGGCCACGGCGGCGGCCGGCGGCATGTCCAGCAGCGGCAGATCTTCGACCTTGGCCCCCCACTGGGCAGCGTCCAGCAGCAGGCCGGTCAGCTCCTGGGTGAGGATGTCGGGCGGGCTCTGCTCGGCGAGGCGCTCCTGCACCTCGCTGCTCCAGAGCCGGTAGCAGACACCGGGGCCGAGACGACCGGCACGACCCGCCCGCTGGGTGGCGGAGGCCTTGGCGATGGGGCGGGTCTCCAGCCGGGTGACACCGCTCTTGAGATCGAAGGAGGCGCGCCGCTCCAGCCCGCTGTCGACCACCACTGAGATCCCCTCGATGGTAAGGGAGGTCTCCGCCACATTGGTGGTGAGCACCAGCTTACGGCGCCCAGCAGGCGCAGGCTCGATGGCCGCCTGCTGGGCCGCCATGTCGAGACGGCCGTAGAGGGGGGCGAGGGTCACCTCATCCGGCAGTCGGCCCTCCAGCCACTGCACCAGCCGCTCGATCTCCCCTTGGCCCGGCAGAAACACCAGCAGGCTGCCGGGGTGGGCGGCCAGCGCCTCCAGCACCACGGCGCCGACCTGGGGCTCCAGCCACTGCTGGCGATTGGCGGGGCGGTAGTGGTAGTCGATGGGAAAACCGCGCCCCTCGGAGCGCACCACAGGTGCCTCCGGTAGCAGGGTCTCCAGCGCCATGCCGTCCAGGGTGGCAGACATCACCAAGAGCTTGAGGTCATCGCGCAGCCCCTGCTGGCTCTCGATGACGAAGGCCAGCGCGGTATCGGCGTGCAGGCTGCGCTCGTGGAACTCATCGAAGATGACCAGGGAGACGCCGGTGAGCTCGGGATCCTGCTGCAGCATCCGGGTCAGCACCCCCTCGGTGACGATTTCGAGCCGGGTCTGGCTGCTGGTGCGGCTCTCGCCGCGTACCCGCAGGCCAATGCGCTCGCCCACCTTCTCCCCGAGCTGGCGCGCCAGAAAGCCCGCGATATTGCGCGCCGCCAGGCGTCTGGGTTCCAGCATGATGATGCGACCGGGCAGCCGATGCTGGCGTACCAGCTCCAGCGGCAGCAGGGTCGATTTGCCCGCGCCGGGGGGCGCCTGCAGGATCACGCTGGCATGGTTGTCGATGGCGGCAAAGAGTGCGGGCAGCACCGACACTATGGGGAGAGAAGACAAAGGGATCAGCACCTTCTTGTAGCAAGCCGTAAAACGGCGCCTATTCTGCCACAGCCTGCCCGGCCACCGTGAGTGGATGTCGGCCGGCGAGACAGGAGCGGACGGCTGCCATAGAATGGGCCACCCGTCCGCATCAAAGAGGCACCCTCACCCGAATGGCCAAACTCTTCTTTGCCCTGCCCGCCGAGGCGCTGGCCGCCGATATCGTCGCCTGGCGCGATCAACTGCCCTGGCCGGGCCAGCCGGTCCCCGCCGCCAACCTCCACCTGACGCTGGCCTTCCTCGGTGAAGCGGATCAGATCACCACCACGCAGCTGATGGCCGCCGTCGAGCGCCAGCACTGTCCGCCGCTCACCATAGTGCTCAATGAAACCGGCTGGTTCGGCCGCGCCAAGGCCGCCTGGATTGGCCCGAAAGAGTGGCCCAACGAGCTGACAGTGCTGGCCAGGGCGCTGCGCCGCCACGGCGAGAAGCTGGGGCTTGGCAACGGCGAGCAGGGCTATCGCCCTCACGTCACCCTGTCGCGCAAGGCGAGCAAACCGCCGGCGCTGCTGCCCGCCCCCGACTTTGTGCTGCGGGCCGACCGATTCTGCCTCTATCAATCCATCTCGACCCCGGACGGGGTGCGCTACGAGCCCCTCGCCTGCTGGCCGCTGCGGGCCAGAGAGAAGATGGCATCCTGACCGGCTGCCATGCCCAGACTCATCGATTAAGAGAGCCATACCATGATCTTCGATCCCCCCCTGCAATCCGGGCAGCTGGTCGCCCGCTACAAGCGCTTCCTGACCGACGTGCGGCTCGACAACGGCGAGGTGATCACCATCCACTGCGCCAATACCGGCGCCATGACCGGCTGCGCCGAGCCGGGTACCCGGGTCTGGTACTCCACATCAAGCAACCCCAAGCGCAAGCTGCCCCACAGCTGGGAGATCGCCGAGAGCCCGGCCGGTCACTTCATCTGCGTCAACACGGCCCGCGCCAACCAGCTGGCCCGGGAGCTGATCGAGCAGGATGCCCTCGCCCCGCTGCGCGGCTATGCCAGGCTGCGCACCGAGGTGAAATACGGCGAAGAGAACAGTCGCATCGATCTGCTGCTGGAAGATGACCACCGGCCGGCCTGTTACATCGAGGTGAAATCGGTGACCCTGCTCGATGAGCGGGAGCAGCCCGGCATGGGCTACTTCCCCGATGCGGTAACCACCCGTGGCGCCAAGCACTTGCGTGAATTAATGGCCATGAAGGCGGCAGGGCACAGAGCCGTGCTGTTATTTATGGTTTTGCACTCCGGAATCGTGAGAATGCGCCCGGCAGCGCATATAGATCCGCACTATAGTCTGCTTATTGAGCAAGCAATTGCGGCAGGGGTTGAAATTTTATGCTATCGACCCCATGTTGGGGTGCAGAGCATGGTGGCGCAAGATTTTATCCCGTTTGAATCTTGTCACCTGCTACCCGAGGGCAACGAATAAATGTTGGAGTGGGTAACATTATTGGTACGGCTTGTTTGCCTCCAAGTTACCCTTCTGCTATAGATGTCGCCCTCAATTTATGGATGGCACGGGTAGCGTGCTGAATTAGGAGACAGGGCATGCCAACAGGCGAAAACAGGAAATCTCTGGGCCCCCTGGCCATTGCGGGTGTGGCGCCTTACCAGGAAAAACCGGGTGAGGAGTACATGAATGACCAACAAAAGGCACATTTTCGCAAGATCCTGGGAGCCTGGCGCAACCAACTGATGCAGGAAGTTGACCGCACCGTTGACCACATGAAGGATGAGGCTGCCAACTTTCCGGATCCAGTGGATCGCGCCGCGCAGGAAGAAGAGTTCGCGCTGGAACTGCGTACCCGCGACCGCGAGCGCAAACTGATCAAGAAGATCGAGAAGACCTTGCTGCTGCTCGAAGACGACGACTTCGGTTACTGCGAACACTGCGGCATCGAGATCGGCATCCGCCGTCTGGAAGCCCGTCCGACCGCCGACCTCTGCGTTGACTGCAAGACGCTGGCCGAGATCAAGGAAAAACAGATGGCCGGTTGATACCGACCTCTGGCATGACACAAAAAAGGGAGCTCGCGGGCTCCCTTTTTTATTGAGCTTTTGGCCGGGTCGTCCCAGAATGCTGCCTCAATGCCTTTTTTATCCGAATGACCATGTCCGTGAATGCCACCCCGTCATCCCCACCTCTCCCTTATATAGGCCGCTTTGCCCCTTCCCCTTCGGGTCCGCTCCATTTCGGCTCCCTGATTGCGGCGCTCGGCAGCTTTTTGCAGGCCAGGGCACAGCAGGGGCGCTGGCTGGTGCGCATCGAAGATATCGATCCACCACGGGAGATGGCAGGGGCCGCCGACCTTATCCTCAAGACCCTTGAGGCCCATGGCCTCGGGTGGGATGGCGAGGTGATGTACCAGAGCCGGCGTCACGCCCGCTACGACGAGATCATCGAGCAGCTCTACCGGGCCGGCGATCTCTACTGGTGTCGCTGTACCCGGCGCGAAATCATGGCGAGCGGCGGCTTTTACAACGGCCACTGCCGCACCCTCGGCCTGAGCGCAGAGGGCTGCGCCGCCCGCCTGCGCCAGCATCAACCGGTCTACGACTTCGAGGATGGCCTGCAGGGTCATATCGCGGTACCGGTGGCGCTGGCCGAGGAGGATTTCATCGTGCGCCGGCGCGATGGGCTCTACGCCTACAACCTGGCGGTGGTGGTGGACGACATGGATTGCGGCATCACCGAGATAGTGCGCGGCGCAGACTTGCTGGAGCCGACGGTGCGCCAGATTGCCCTCTACCAGACCCTGGGCGCCCCCGTGCCCGCCTGGGTGCATCTGCCGCTGGCGGTGCAGGCCGACGGCAACAAGCTCTCCAAACAGAATCACGCACCCGCGCTGGCACAGGACGAGGTGCGCCCGGCCCTGTGGCGAGCACTGTACTTCCTAGGTCAATGTCCGCCCCCCGAGCTGCTGGCCAGCCGGGTGGACGAGATCATCAACTGGGGCATCGCCCACTGGCAACTGGCCAGGGTGCCCGCCGGCGAGAAGATCCAGCTGGCTGATAACTGAGTCGCGCAGGCAATTTTGGGTTGATTGAACGTAAATAGCCGCTGTTGGCTGTGATTTTACCGGGATGATCCGCTTCAAACGAGATCAATTGCCAGCACGGTTTTTCATTTGGTTAGGCGTGAGCTATGATAGGCCGCTATTTTTTTGGCCTCCCGTCAATTTGAAGTCATAACGAGGTGTACCATTTTTTCCCAGATCGCAAACTTTTGCCGCAAGGTGCTCGGCAAGGAAGACGGCGAGCAGTCGGTGGAGTCCCCCATTCCGGCCCGTGTCGCCGGGCAACGTCGTACCTTAAGCCGTGACCAGCACCCGATTTCGCGCAAAGAGATCAGCGAGAATGCACTCAAGGTGCTCTATCGCCTGAACAAGGGTGGCTACGAAGCCTACCTGGTCGGCGGCGGGGTACGGGATCTGCTGCTCGGGAAGACGCCCAAGGATTTCGACATCGCCACCGATGCGACGCCGGAGCAGATCAAATCTCTGTTCAGCAACTGCCGCCTGATCGGCCGCCGTTTCCGGCTGGCCCACATCGTCTTTGGTCGTGACGTGATCGAAGTGGCCACCTTCCGCGGTCACCACCATCAGGTCAATACCAGCAAACATGTGTCGGCCCAGTCCGATGAAGGGATGCTACTGCGCGACAACGTCTACGGCACCATCGAAGAGGATGCCGAGCGCCGCGACTTTACCGTCAACGCCCTCTACTACAGCGCCAAGGATTTCACCCTGCACGATTTCGAGGGCGGGCTGGAAGACCTGGCCGAACGCAAGCTAGAACTCATCGGAGATCCCGAGACCCGCTACCGGGAAGATCCGGTGCGGATGCTGCGCGCCGTGCGCTTCGCCGCCAAGCTGGACATGACTATCAGCCCGCGCACCGCCGCCCCCATCAAGGAGCTGGCGCCGCTGCTGCAGGATATTCCGGCGGCTCGCCTGTTTGAGGAGACCCTCAAGCTGTTCCTGGCTGGCGATGCCCTGACCACCTACAAGCTGCTGCGCGAGTACGGCCTGTTCCAGCAGCTGTTCCCGCAGGTAGCCGCGCTGTTCACCCCGCACGGCAACTCGCCCTACGAGCAGTTCATCGAGCAGGCGCTGATCGATACCGACACTCGCGTTCGTGAAGACAAGCGCGTCACCCCCGCCTTCCTCTACGCCACCCTGCTGTGGGGCTGTGTCGAGGCCCGCGGCCGGGTGCTGGAGAACGAGAGCGGCCTGCCCTGGTATGACGCCTTCATGCTGGCGATCAACGAGGTGCTGGACAACCAGGTGCGGATCATCGCCGTCCCGCGCCGTTTCACCACCGATGTGCGCGACATCTGGGCCCTGCAGCAGCGGCTGACCCGCCGTCAGGGCCGCCACCCCGAGCGCGCCATGGAGCATCCCAAGTTCCGTGCGGCGTTCGACTTCCTGCTGCTGCGCAATCGGGTCGAGCGCGGTCTCGGCGAGCTGGCCAGCTGGTGGGAACGCTACGTGGAGTCCAACCCGGACGTGCGCCCGCAGCTGCAACGGGAAGCGACTCGCCGCCCGGCCAGCGGTGAGCGCGGTCAGAGCGGTGCGGCCCGCAGCAACGATGGCGAGAAACGTAGCAGCAATAGCCGCAACCGTCGTCGCCCCCGTCGTCGCAAACCGAAAGCGGCCGAGTGACAACTGACGTGATGACCGAGGTCTTCGTCGCCATCGGCTCCAACCTGGCCGACCCCGTCGGCCAGGCTCGCCGCGCCATCGCTGCGCTGGCGACCCTGCCTGATTCCGTGCTGGTGCAGGCCTCGTCGCTTTACAGCAGCCGCCCCATGGGCCCTGCTGATCAACCGGACTACGTCAATGCCGTGGCCCGGCTCAACACCCGGCTGGCGCCGCTGGCGCTGCTGGATCAACTGCAAAAAATCGAGCTGGAACAAGGACGTGTGCGCAAGGATGAGCGGTGGGGGCCGAGAACCCTGGATCTCGATCTGCTGCTCTATGGCGATCAGGTGATCAACACTGAGCGCCTCATCGTTCCCCATTACGGCATGCAGGAGCGGGAGTTCGTGCTGCTGCCCCTGGCCGAAATCGCGCCCGCTCTGGTGCTGCCCTGCGGCACGCCGCTCGCACAACTGGTTGCCCGCTGCCCGCGCAATGGTCTTGCCATCATTGCCGCAAGTGCAGACGAACAGGAGCCTCTATGAGCAAGATCACCACCACCAACCTGCTGAAGATGAAGCAGGAAGGCCAACGAATCACCGCCATCACCGCCTATGATGCCACCTTTGCCAAGCTATTCGACGACGAGGGCGCCCACGTGCTGCTCATCGGCGATTCGCTGGGCATGGTGCTGCAGGGTGGCCAGGACACCCTGGCGGTCAATATGGACGAGATGGTCTATCACACCCGTTGCGTGGTGCGCGGCACGACCAATGCCCTGGTGGTGAGCGATATGCCGTTCATGAGCTATGCCACCCCCGAGCAGACCTATCAGAACGCCGCCCGGCTGATGGC
The DNA here is from genome assembly GCF_049175815.1 of Aeromonas sp. 600276. Lineage (NCBI taxonomy): Bacteria > Pseudomonadati > Pseudomonadota > Gammaproteobacteria > Aeromonadales > Aeromonadaceae > Aeromonas > Aeromonas sp. 600276. The sequence continues at coordinate 22,814 of NZ_JAAKVU010000025.1, forward strand.
AGCCGGCGCCCGCATGGTGAAGATGGAAGGGGGCGACTGGCTGTGCGACTCCATCCGCCATCTGACCCGCAACGGCGTGCCGGTGTGCGGCCACCTCGGCCTCACCCCGCAATCCGTCCACGTGTTTGGCGGCTTCAAGGTGCAGGGGCGCGACGAGTTCCAGGCCCAGGAGATCTACCGTCAGGCCCTCGAGCTGCAGGCCGCCGGCATCCAGCTGCTGGTGCTCGAGTGCGTGCCCACTTCGCTGGCCGAGCGCATCAGCAAGGCGCTGCGCATTCCGGTGATCGGCATAGGTGCCGGCCCGGCCACCGACGGCCAGATCCTGGTGATGCACGACGCCTTCGGCATCACCTCCGGCTATGTGCCCAAGTTCACCAAGAACTTCCTGGCCGAGACCGGCGACATGCGCGCCGCCATCCGGCTCTATGTGAAGCAGGTGAGCGAAGGGACCTTCCCGGGCCCGGAGCACTGCTTCAACTGATGTGATGCCGTGACGAGAGCGGGGGGCCTGCACCCCCGTTTCGCCCTCCGGGGCAGAGTGTGCCCCCTCTTTTGATGATTCATCCTAAGGTAACCGCCGATGATGATGCCGCGCGTTGACACTTCGCGCTTATCCGCACGGGCCCCTCTTTGATCTTTTCGAAGGTGAACAGTTGATGTTGGTCGTTAACAATCCCGCCGCTCTGCGTGAACAGATCGGCCAATGGCGCCGTGAAGGGCGCGCCATCGCATTCGTGCCCACCATGGGCAACCTGCATCAGGGCCACCTTACCCTGGTGAAGGAGGCGCACAGCCACGCCGAGAAGGTGGTGGTCAGCATCTTCGTCAACCCGATGCAGTTCGACAAGGCCGAGGATCTCGCCAACTACCCGCGCACCCTGGAGCAAGATTGCGCCGCGCTGGAGGCGGCCGGGGTGGACATGGTGTTCACGCCGACCCCGGAGATCATGTATCCGCAGGGACTGGCCAGCCAGACCTTCGTCGAGGTACCGGGCCTCTCCACGCTGCTGGAGGGGGCGCTGCGTCCGGGTCACTTCCGCGGCGTCAGCACCGTCGTCACCAAGCTGTTCAATCTGGTGCAGCCGGATGTGGCCTGCTTCGGCCAGAAGGATTACCAGCAGCTGGCGCTCATTCGCAAGATGGTGGCCGACATGGCGATGCCCATCCAGATCGTCGGCGTGCCCACGGTGCGGGCCGAGGACGGGCTGGCGCTCTCCTCACGCAACGGCTACCTGACCGCCGCCGAGCGGGCCCTGGCCCCTGAGCTGGCGCGCACCATGAACTGGATCGCCGAGCAGATTGAAGCGGGTGACCATCACCTGCCCTCCCTGGTGGCCCAGGCCAGCCAGCGCCTCGACAAGGCCGGTTTTCGGACCGACGCCATCGACATCGTCGATGCCGCCACCCTGGAAGCGGCCACCGACGAGAGCGAGCAGCTGGTGATCCTGATGGCGGCGTATCTCGGCAAGGCCCGCCTCATCGACAACCGGGTGGTGACGCTGGCCCGCCCCTGAGCCGCTGCGCCACTGACAACAAAGCCCGCATATGCGGGCTTTGTTGTATCTGGGCGTTTCCTGCCTACTCGGCGCTGACCGGGTAACCCGCCCCTTTCCAGGCGAAGATGCCGCCCGGCACCCGATAGACCTGCTGATAACCCTGGGTGACCGCCCAGGCGGCCCCGTTGTGGCTGCGGCCGCACTTGACGAAGCCGCAGTAAAACACCACCGGACGGGTCTTGTCGTCCCCCAGCAGGGCCAGCAGCTGCTCGGGCGTGCCACTCCCCTCGACGATCTGGCTCCAGTCATCGCCGGATTTTGCCTCCTTCACGAAGGCAAAATTCCTGGCCCCCGGAATGTGCTCCTTCTTGTAGGAGTCCTCGAACGGCATGGTGTCGATGATCACCAGCGCCTCACCTTTGTCCATCCGGGTCTTCAGCTCGGCCACGGTCAGCAGCTGGTAGCCCCCCTGCTGGGTCTCCTGGGAGAGCTGTACCGCCGCCTGCTCCAGTTTGGTCTCCTGCTCGAACTGGTTGTCGCCACAGCCACCGAGGGCAAAGCTGGCCGCAATCAGCGAGGCCATCAGGGTGCGGGATTGCAATCTCATCATGTCACTGCTCCTTTGGAACGGTAAAAACGGGGCGGGAGTGGCGCAGCAAGGCGCCAGCAAGCGTCAACAGCAGCAGATCCCGCAAGAGCGCCTCTGGCAGCGAGCCGAGATCAGCCCTGCCAAGACAGCCGCAAGAGATGTCGAGCCCGATAGCGATGCCATAGCCCAACACCGGAATAAACAGGGCCAAGAGGGCCACCACCAGCCAGAGTCCCCAGCGCCGGTTGGCGATGACCGCTAACCCGGCGCAGAGCTCCAGCCCGATAAGCCCCCAGACGGCAAGGGGAATGAACGGCGACCAGAGCAGGCCGAAGGCACCGATCTGCTCGGCGAACAGCTCCGGCGCCGCCAGCTTGAACCCGGCGGAGACGACGAAAAATCCCCCCAGCGCCAACCTGGCCAGCACCCGCAGATACACGGCCACGGGATAGCTCTTTATCATCCATGCCCCCTGCTGCCAACTCCCCGGGAAGACGTCACCATGCCCTAGTCGGCGGCTGGATAGCGGGCCAGTTCGCAATACTCACCGTCTTCGTCACAACGAAAAACGGCGGCGGTTTCGCCACTCTGGCACCACTGCTGCCACTCCTCGGGCGGGCAGTGCAGGCGGATGGCGAGGCCGCAGCCGGCACTGAGCCGGCGCGGTACGTCGCAGACCCGAAAGGCGTGGGGCTGCTGCTCCAGCCGCTTGCGCAGCCTGACCGTGCCGAGGGTGGAGTGGAACAGGTAGAGGAACTCTGCGTTCATGATTTGCCTCCCGTGCGGGCACGCGCACCGAACAGGGCCGCCCCCAGCGCGCCGGCAAACTGGGCGTCCGGGTGGGTGGCCACGTCGCAGCCCAATCCTTGCGCCAGATAGTGGCGGAAGGTGGCGCAGTGGCTGACGCCGCCGGTAAAGAGCACCGTCGGTCTGGCACCGAGGCGGCCGATGAAGTTGGCACTGCGCCTGGCCATGGAGCGGACGATGCCGGCCAGGATCGACTCGGCGGGAATGCCCGCCGAGCGCAGGCTGATCGCCTCCGACTCGGCAAACACGGTGCACATGCTGCTGATGTCGTGGGGCTCGGCCCCTTGCAGCAGCTCGTCGAGCTGTTCGACCCGCGCCCCCAGGGTGCGGGTGATCACCTCGAGAAAGCGGCCGGTACCGGCGGCGCACTTGTCGTTCATCAGAAAGTCGGTGAGGTTGCCCTCACCATCGAGCTGGATCACCTTGCTGTCCTGGCCGCCGATGTCGATGACGGTGTGTACCGACGGGCAGAGCAGGCGCGCTCCCAGCCCGTGGCAGGAGATCTCGGTAACCCGCCGATCGGCGAACGATGCCAGATCGCGGCCATAACCGGTCAGGGTCAGATGGGGGCGCTCTGGCAGCTCGGCCGAGAGCGTCTCCCAGCCTTGCTCGATGGCGGCCAGCGGGCGAAAGGGGGTCGGCACCAGAAAGCGGCGGACGATGCGCCCGCCCTCTCTGTGGTCGAACAGGATCCCCTTGGTCGCGGTGGAGCCCGAGTCAATCCCGATGGTGAGTGACACGGCACCTCCTCACAGCATTTCGATAAAGGCCGCCAGCCGGGTGGCCAGCTGTCCCTTGTCGGCGCTGGAGTAGTCGGTCTCCACCGCCATGTAGGGAATGCCGTGGCGATCACGCACGTGGCGTTTGATAGCGAGCGACTCCACCGCATAGGTGTGACAGGCCTGCAGGATCACGTCGATCACCCCGTCTGCCTGATACTCCTCCACCATCTGGCTCAGCAGATTCATGCGCTGGTGGTTGGGGGAGATGCAGGAGCAGCCGATGGCCAGATACTTGTCGGTCAGCGCATCGAACAGATCGCCCTCCTCGCTGACGCACTGCTCGGTCGCCTTGGCGCCGGTGCAGTTCTCGTAACCCACCACCCAGCCACCGTGCTCCTCGATGAGGCGCACCACCTTGTCAGCGGCGCCACCGATGGGGCAGCCGGTGATGAGGATGCGCGGGCGGGCATCGAGCCGCTTGCCGTCGGCGTACTCGGCCTTGATGCGGCGGGTCATCTCCTGCAGCTCGCTGATGAGCTGCTCCTTGTCGAAGCGGAAGGTGGCGCCATAGACCACCTTGAGGATGTCGGTGCCGCTCAGCGCCGGCGGGTTGAGCTGACCCAGCCGGTAGAAGTCGGCCAGCGCACGGCGCTCGCGGTTCTTCAGCACGATGGCCTCTCGCAGCGCCTGCTCGCTGATGGGGTTGCCGAACAGCTGCTCCAGCAGCTCCTTGAAGCGGACGATCTCGCTGCGCCACAGGGTGCGGGAGGCCTCGTCATCGGCACGGTTGGGCAGCTGCATCACGTGCACCGGTTTGAACTCGGCCATGTACTCGTACATCTTCTTCTTGCCGTCGCAGGTGGTTTCCCCCACCACCAGATCGGAGAAGTAGAAGTAGGGGCACTTGTCGGTCTTGCCGAAACCGTAGCTGCTCTTGATGAGCGGACAGAGGTTGCGGGGCAGATCCTTTTCGGCCTCCTCGATGGTCTCGTCGCTGGTGGAGCAGAGCGAGACCACCACGGCGCCGGCGGCCATGGCCACCTCCTGCGGCATGAAGGTGCAGTAGGTGCCGACCAGGGGGATCTGTCGCTCCTTGAGTGCCATCACGGCCAGAAAGCCCTGCCGGCGGGCATCTGAAAAACTGTCGAAAATGGCTGGCAACTCGGTGATCAGTGACATAGGCGATCCTGCCCTGGTGAGAAAAAGAAGAGACGGAGGGCCCATTTTGCAGACCTTCCAACCGCGGGAATTATACCTTTGGGGGTAACCTGAAAATTGCGGTGGATCACAAGGTGCCGGATAAAACCTTGATATGAGGGTGGTTATTGACCCTGTTCGAGATGGGTCAGCGCAGGAGAGGTAAAAGAGGCAACAAAGAAACGGGCACCCCAGGGTGCCCGTTGCATTGCATCAGTGGCGCAGCCCGGTGCCGCGGGAGATGAGCCACCAGGCCAGACCGTAGAGAGCCACGATGAAGCCGATGATGATGAGGTAGGCGGTGCCGAGCGGCACGTCGGAGATCCCGAGAAAGCCGTAACGGAACGCGTTCACCATGTAGATGATCGGGTTCACCTGGGAGACCCCCTGCCAGAAGGGTGGCAGCAGGCTGATGGAGTAGAACACCCCGCCCAGGTAGGTGAGCGGCGTCAGCACGAAGGTGGGGATGATGCTGATGTCGTCGAAGGTCTTGGCAAACACCGCGTTGATGAGCCCCCCCAGCGAGAAGAGGATGGCGGTCAGCAGCACGGTGAAGCAGACGCTGAACAGGTGGTGGATCTGCAGCGGCACAAAGAACAGCGACACCAGGGTGACGATGAGGCCGACACAGAGGCCGCGCGCCACGCCGCCGCCGACGTAGCCGGCGATGATGACGTAGTTGGGCACAGGCGCCACCAGCAGCTCCTCCACGTTGCGCTGGAACTTGGCGCTGAAGAAGGAGGAGGCGACGTTGGAGTAGGAGTTGGTGATGACCGACATCATGATGAGGCCGGGCACGATGAACTCCATGTAGCTGAAGCCCCCCATGTCACCGATGCGGCCACCGATGAGGTTGCCGAAGATGACGAAGTAGAGGCTCATGGTGATGGCGGGCGGCACCAGGGTCTGGATCCAGATCCGGGTGAAGCGGCTGATCTCCTTGGCCAAAATGCTCTTGAAGGCGATGTAGTAAGTGGTCAGGTTCATGCTTTTCTCCCCTCCTCGACCAGGCTGACGAACAGCTCTTCCAGTCGGTTGGCCTTGTTGCGCATGCTCAGTACCTGCACCTGCTGGCTCGATAGCTGATCGAACAGGCTGTTGAGAGACTGGCTCTTGTCCAGATCCACCTCCAGGGTGCGTTCGTCCTGCATGCGGCCGTTGAACTCCGGCAGGTTCGGCACGGCGGAGCCCGGCGCCAGATCCAGCATGAAGGTCTCGCGGCCCAGCTTGCCCAGCAGCTTCTTCATGCTGGTGTTCTCGATGAGGCGCCCCTTGTCGATGATGCCGATGTTGCGACACAACATCTCCGCCTCTTCCAGATAGTGGGTGGTGAGTATGATGGTGACGCCCTGCTCGTTGAGATCCTTGAGGAAATTCCACATGGAGCGACGGATCTCGATGTCCACCCCGGCGGTCGGCTCGTCCAGGATCAGCAGCTTGGGCTCATGCATCAGGGCGCGGGCGATCATCAGCCGGCGCTTCATGCCACCGGAGAGGGTGCGAGCCGGCATGTCGCGCTTGTCCCACAGGTCGAGCTGGCGCAGGTACTTCTCGGCGCGGATCTTGGCCTCGGCCCGCGGCACGCCATAGAAGCCGGCCTGATGGGTGACGATCTGGATCACCTTCTCGAACTGGCTGAAGTTGAACTCCTGCGGCACCAGCCCGAGCTGGGCCTTGGCCTCTTCCAGGTGAGTGTCGATGTCGTAGCCGAATACCTTCACCTTGCCGGCACTCTTGTTCACCAGCGAGCTGATGATGCCGATGGTGGTGGACTTGCCCGCCCCGTTGGGGCCGAGCAGGGCGAAGAAATCCCCCTGTTTGACAGTGAGATCAATGCCTTTAAGGGCTTCGACGCCCCCCTGATAGGTCTTCTTCAGGCCGCTGATTTCCAGTGCGTTCATTGCAACCCCTGTGATGGCTCATCCCATCTCGAGACAGAAAAGGCGGCCAAGGCCGCCTGCAGACAGAAAATGGCGCTCTGCCACCTTGCCCGTCATATTCCTGAACCTTGCTTACTCTTGCGGTATTACCTTGCCGATGAACGGCAGATTGCGGTACTTCTGGGCATAATCGATGCCGCAGCCCACCACGAATTCATCCGGAATGGAGAAACCGATCCAGTCCACCGGCACCTGCACTTCACGGCGGGACGGCTTGTCCAGCAGGGTGCAGATGGCCAGGGATTTCGGCTCGCGCAGGGAGAGGATCTCGCGCACCTTGTTGAGGGTGTAGCCGGTGTCGATGATGTCTTCGACGATCACCACGTCCTTCCCTTTGATGTCGTCATCCAGGTCTTTCAGGATGCGCACGTCACGGGTGCTGTGCATGCCGGAGCCATAGCTGGAGGCGGTCATAAAATCCAGGGTGATGGGCAGCTGGGTCTGGCGGCACAGGTCGGCCAGGAAGACGCAGGAGCCGCGCAGCAGGCCGATCATGACCACTTCATCAGAGCCCTGGTAACGGGCGGTGATCTCTTCACCCAATTTGGCGATCCGGGCGGCAACTTCAGCCTCGGAGATCATCACCTCGACAGTGTGTTTCATCACTTACTCCATAATGGCCAAAGCAAATTTGGCCGTTCATTAACGTCAAAACCGATGATTCTACCATTCAAGCCGAAGGGCGTCAGGCATACGTGATGCTTTTATCGGCTTATTTTAATTGATAGAGTTAGCAGGCCCTCGGGCATTATCGGTGACAATACTATAAACACCATAATCAATAACTATTAGATGAAAAAACTATGGAACCACGCGCAGAAATTAGACGTCGAACCCGGCTTTCGCCGGAGGCCCGACGCAATCAATTGATGGAATGTGCCATCGAGGTGTTTTCCCGTCGCGGCATCGGCCGTGCGGGTCACGCCGAAATCGCAGAACAGGCCAAGGTCTCGGTTGCTACCGTGTTCAACTATTTCAACACCCGTGAAGAGCTGGTGGATGAAGTGTTGGCCGAGATCGAACGTTTCGTGCATCAGATGCTGGAACAGGCCTACTCCGGCCAGGGCCCGGTCAGCGACAGCATTCGCCGCCACGTGAAGCTGTTTGTTGACGCCGCCTACGATCAGCCTGACCACGCCAGCATCTGGCTGGAGTGGAGCTCATCGGTGCGGGAAGAGGTCTGGCCCCGTTACGCCAAGCTGCTGGACAAGGCTCTGGAGCGCATTGCACCTCACCTGCAACGCGCCATGGATGCCGGCGAGATCCAGAGCGTGCTGTCGGCGCAGGATCTGGCCCGCTCCCTGACCGGCTTTGGCTACGTCATGATGCAGATGATCAATCAGCCACAACGCCCGAGCCGGGAAGAGGTGACCGATTTTCTGTTCAAGTACGTAACCGCCCCCATCCAGGCAGCCTAACCCGCGCCAGCAAAAAAGCGGCGCCGAACTGTTCAGGTTGGCGCCGCTTTTGTTTGTCCGCTATCCGCTCATCTCACCCTTTGGCGTAGCCCCAGCGGCGGGTTAGTGCGTGCTCGATCCCCAGATGATCGAGGATCCGCGCCACCATGAAGTCCACCAGATCCGCGATGCTTTTTGGCTCATGATAAAAGCCCGGCGCCGCCGGCATGATGGTCACCCCAAGGCGGGCCAGTTTCAGCATGTTCTCCAGGTGGATCGCCGAGAAGGGGCTCTCGCGGGGCACCAGGATCAGCTGGCCGCGCTCCTTGATCACCACGTCCGCCGCCCGCTCCAGCAGGTTGTCGGAGGTGCCGTTGGCAATGGCCGAGACGGTGCCCATGGAGCAGGGGCAGACCACCATCTGCCTGGGCGCCGCCGAACCGGAGGCCACCGGCGAGAACCACTCCTCCTTGCCACAGGCGACGATCTGCCCCTCCTTGGCGCCATATTGGCGACAGAGGTAGGCAGAGAGCTCTTTTGGCGAGCTAGGCCACTCCTGCTGCTGCTCGGTCTTGAGCACCACACGAGCCGCCGAAGAGGCGAGCAGATAGACCCGATAGTCCGCCTGCACCAGGCATTCCAGCAGGCGCAGGGCATAGGGGGCGCCGGAGGCACCGGTCAGCGCCAGGGTGATCGCTTTGTTCATAGCTGGCCGTGATAGTCCTTGAGGCGGGCGATCAGCTTGTCATGAATGCCGCCGAAGCCGCCGTTGCTCATGATCAGAATATGATCGCCATCGCGGCACTCGGCCACCAGCCGGTTGATCAGGGTCTCCAGATCGTTGAACACCTTGGCCGGTCGGGTCATGTGGGCGGTCACCTCGCCGAGATCCCAGCCGATGTTGGGCGGCTGGAAGAAGAACACCTCGTCGGCGCCGTCGAAACAACCTGCCAGCTCTTCCTTGTGCACTCCCAGCTTCATGGTATTGGAGCGGGGCTCCAGCACTGCCAGGATACGGGCCTTGCCCACCTTGGCGCGCAGGCCGCCGAGGGTGGTTTCAATGGCGGTGGGGTGGTGGGCGAAGTCGTCATAGATGCTGATGCCGGCCACTTCCCCCTTGAGCTCCATGCGCCGCTTGGGAGACTTGAACTGGCAGAGGGCCGCAATGCCGTGCTCCACCATGACACCGGCATGGCGGGCGGCGGCGATGGCCATCAGGCCGTTGTTGACGTTGTGCTCGCCAATGCACTCCCAGTGCACCTCGCCCTGTTTCACGCCATCCAGCCATACCTCGAAGGCGGAGCCATCGTCGGCCAGCTTGACCGCCTTCCACTTGGCATCGTTCTGCCCCACCAGCTCCACCTCGCTCCAGCAGCCCATCTTGCGCACGGCGGCCAGGTTCTCGTCCCCCTTGGGGAAGAGCACCCGACCGTTGCTCGGCACGGTGCGCATCAGGTGGTGGAACTGGCGCTGAATGGCGGCGAGATCCGGGAAGATATCCGCGTGGTCGAACTCCAGGTTGTTCATCACCAGGGTACGCGGGTGGTAGTGGACAAACTTGGAGCGCTTGTCGAAGAAGGCGCAGTCATACTCGTCCGCCTCAATGACAAAGAAGGGGGCGGAGCCGAGACGGGCGGAGACCGGGAAGTTGCCGGGCACGCCGCCGATGAGGAAGCCGGGCTCCAGCTTGGCGTATTCCAGTACCCAGGCCAGCATGCTGGCGGTGGTAGTCTTGCCGTGGGTGCCGGCGACGGCCAGTACCCAGCGATCCTGCAGCACGTGCTCCAGCAGCCACTGGGGGCCGGAGATGTAGGGCAGATTGCGGTCCAGCACATACTCCACACAGGGGTTGCCGCGGCTCATGGCGTTGCCGACCACCACCAGATCCGGCGCCGGATCGAGCTGGGAAGGGTCGTAGCCTTCGGTCAGTTCGATGCCCTGTTGCTCGAGCTGGGTACTCATGGGGGGATAGACGTTGGCGTCAGAGCCGGTGACCCGATAACCAAGCTGTTTTGCCAACACCGCCAGACCACCCATGAAGGTGCCGCAGATCCCGAGAATGTGAATATGCATACCGCTTCCTTTCGCAGTAAAGGGAAGTGCGCATTCTAACAAGGTGACGGCAATTTGGCAGACCCAAGCTGCACGGTATCCACCAACTCTGTCGCAGTGGCCCTGAAATATGGTCATTTGACGCGACATCGCTATAATATCGGCCTGCAAACTTGACTCCAACACTCAAAGGAAACGTCATGAGCCTGAATCTGGTACCGGCTGGCAAGAGCCTGCCCGACGACATCTACGTCATCATCGAAATCCCGCAGAACGCCGACCCGATCAAATACGAAGTCGACAAGGACAGCGGTGCCATCTTCGTTGATCGCTTCATGTCTACCCCGATGTTCTATCCGTGCAACTACGGCTACGTGAACGCCACCCTGTCTCTGGATGGTGATCCGGTTGACGTGCTGGTTCCGACTCCCTACCCGCTGCTGGCCGGCTCCGTCATTCGCTGCCGCCCGGTTGGCGTGCTGAAGATGACCGACGAATCTGGCGAAGACGCCAAGATCGTGGCCGTTCCGCACTCCAAGCTGACCAAGCAGTACGACCACATCCAGGATGTGAACGATCTGCCTGAGCTGCTGCGCGCCCAGATCCAGCACTTCTTCGAGCGCTACAAAGAGCTGGAAGCTGGCAAGTGGGTCAAGGTTGAAGGCTGGGGCGACAAGGCCGCTGCCGAAGCAGAGATCAAGAGCTCTGCCGAGCGTTACGCTGCCAAGTAAGCGTAACCTTCGTGAAAAAGGCGCCTCAGGGCGCCTTTTTCGTGGGCTGTTGCTGGGGTTGACCCGGCGTCACACCGCTGGGATCCCCCTGTATATAGATGTCGCGTCCATCCTGCTGATAGGGCCGGTAGTAATTCCCCCCGCAGCGATAACTGCCACCAGCATCGCTCATCAGCTCGCAGTTTACCGGCAGCACCTCAAGCCACTTGATGGCCTGCTGAAAGCGTAGCCACTCCTGCCACTCATGTTCCTTCGCCAGCTTGTCGCGCAGGGCAAAGGTATCCGCGCTGGACATTCCCTGGTTGACGATGACAGGCCCCGCCGCGGCCGGCAGCGTGGCCAACAGCAGCAACAAGGGTGTGATTCGCTTCATGACGGTTTCCTGCATGACTTATTTCCAGAATTAAATTAAAAGCCCGATCAATCTGTTATCAAAATCACAAATGCCAGACTCATCCAAAATCGGCCAGCTCACCTAGTTGTTTATTATCACCCCGAGCAGGATGCATATCATGAAACTGGCACAAGGTCTGTTGTTGAGTCTAGTGTTCGCGTCCATGGCCGGGGCCAACGAGGTCACCCTGAGCTGGCAGTGGCAATCGAGCGACGGTCAGCAGAAGCATCTGCAACTGAACGCAGACGAGCGGGTCATCGCCGCCAGCCGCCACGAGATGACCCTGCTCGATGCCTCCCTCAACTATCCGCTGGAAACCCTCTACTCCTACATCAGCCCGCGGCTCTACAACAGCATCAATCTGATCAATCAGACCAGCCCGGAGACCGCCACCAAGTTTCGCAATCTGGAGCAGGCCTTCACCCTGCACGACGACAGCATGGAGTCGACCCTGTTCTGGCAGGCCTACCAGCAGTATCAGGACGATGCCTTTTATCAGATGCGGGTGGTGCCCTGCGTCCATCCCGCCAATCGCAAGCTGCCCTGCGTGCGTCCCAACTATTCGCAGCTGTTCTACCAGTTCAAAGGCGACCTGAGGCCCCTGGCGAAACAGTTCCTGGCCAAGGATCTCGCCACCAGCGTCGGCCTGCTGCAGGAGTGGCTGAGCGGCATTCCCACCCCACCCGAGCAGATGGACCACTTCGCGCCGCCGCTGCAAGCCTTGCAGAGCAACAAGGCGGACAGCGACGAGAAGGCGCTGCTGATGGCAAGCCTCTTGGCCGAGCTGGCCCCCCAGTACATGCTCAGCATCATCTATCCGAACATCAGTGTCGGCAGCGTCTCGCCAGCCTGGCTGGCCATCACCGCCGACAGCGGCCTGAAAGGGGATACCGTGGTGATCGGCAACCAGCGCCACATACTGCTGACCGGCTCGCCCCTGCTGGCCCAGCAGATGACCATGGCCAAGATCCCGCTGGTGAGCGAACCGCTCTACTGAGGCCTATCCCCTTCCTCAAGTCTGGCTGCAGAGCGCGGCCAGACTCCTCAAACCAGTTTATAAGCAATTGATTTTTATCGACTGCGTGCCATCCTAGCCGCCTTTGTCCACCAGCCCCCGTGCTGGCGGGCAGTCGAACACCTCAATGCCGGCTTATATTTAACACTTTTTAAACAGATCCGATCAGTTTAGGATGAGTTCGGCCCCATTCCCTCAATGCAAAAATCGTTATAACATAACAAAAGGAGTGTCATCAGGATGAAACATCTCGTACTTACTCTGGCGCTGCTGCCAACGCTGGCCCTGGCTCACAACATCAAGGAATCGGCCCAGGTGCCGCTGGTCAACATCAGCGACAAGGGTGAACTGGTTCTGAAAGAGAAAGAGATCAGCTATCAGCCCTGGCAAAGCAAGGTGCTGGCCGGCAAGGTCTTTCTGATCCAGCACATCGCCGGTCGTTCCAGCGCCAAGGAGCTCAACGCCCCCATGATCGAAGCGATCAAGGCGGCCAAGCTGCCCCACGACAAGTACCAGACCGTCACCATCATCAACAGCAATGACGCCATCTGGGGTACCTCCGGCTTTGTGAAGAGCAGTGCCGAGGACAGCAAGAAGGAATTCCCCTGGTCCGCCATGGTGCTGGATGCCAAGGGCATGGCCCGCAACGCCTGGGATCTGGCGCCGGAAAGCTCGGCCATCATCCTGCTGGACAAAGAGGGCAAGGTGCTGTTCGTCAAGGACGGTCAGCTCGATGCCAACAATATCGCTACCGTGATGGGGCTCATCCAGTCCCATCTCTAAGCCAGAGAAAAGGGGCGCTGATGGCGCCCCTTTGATAGGGGTCTATGGGTCGTACCAAGCTGAAAATCTGGTTGCTGCTGCTGGGCTGGTTGTGGCTGCAACCCGTGCTGGCACAACATCCGCTGGAAGCCGACCTGCCCGGCCACAACCACGCCTGCGTCCTCTGCGCCCTGCATCTGGATGGCAAGCTGGCACTCGCCCCAACCCTGCTCATCCCCTCTTCACAGGTCGTCATCGGCAAGCTCCTTGATGCCGCCTTGCCCAAACCTCATGCCACCCCCTCAGGTCAGTGCCGCATCCGCGCACCGCCACCACTTCATCGCTTATCCGGCTAAATCCATTTTTCAATAAACTTTTCAAAGGATTAACGATGAAAGCAGTCACCCTGTTACTGGCGGCCGCCGCATTTGGCGTGCAGGCAAACCACGATGAACACGACAGTCACGGCCACGGTGCCCACGAGCACGGCCACGGCCACCTCAACCTGGTGCTCGATGGCAACCAGCTGATGATCGAGCTGCAGGCCCCCGCCGCCGATCTGGTGGGCTTCGAGCACGCCGCCAAGAGCGATGAAGAGAAGGCGCAATACGCCAAGGCAGTGGCTCAGCTCAAGCAACCCGATGCCCTGCTGCGCTTCGACCCGGCCGCCGGCTGCACGCTGACCCAGCAGGCGTTGCAGGCCGCCAAGGAAGATCACGACCATGACCATGACCATGACCATGACCACCAGAAGTCTGACGGCAAGCACGACGAACACCAGCACGACGATGCCGGTCACGCCGACATGGGGGCCATGTACACCTACACCTGCGCGGAGCCAGCCAAACTGACCGGGCTGGAAGCCACCCTGTTCAGCGTCTATCCGAGCCTGGAGAAGCTGAGCGTGCAGGGCATACTGCCCAGCGGCCAGACCTCGGCCGAGCTGACCCCCTCCGCCAACAAACTGAGCTGGTAACGCCATGAAAAACGCCGTGGTTGAGATCCGCGATCTGGCCTTTGCCTGGCCGGGTCACGAGGTTGTACTCGATCTGCCCGCCCTCACCATCGGCGAGGGGGAGCGGGTGTTCATCAAGGGACCGTCCGGTTCGGGCAAGTCGACCCTGCTCGGCCTGCTGGCCGGGATCCAGACCGCCAACCACGGCACCCTGGAGGTGCTGGGCCAGCCGCTGGCCCGGCTCTCTGGCCGTGCCCGCGACCACTTCCGGGCGGCCAATCTGGGTTACATCTTCCAGCAGTTCAACCTGCTGCCGTTTTTATCCGTGCAGGACAACGTCACCAGCGCCCTCACCTTCTCCCCCGAGAAGCGGGCCCGGCTGCAGGGCAGCCCGGCCGACGAGGCGCGCCGCCTGCTGCGGGAACTGCAACTGCCCGAGGAGGCGCTGCACAGACCCGTCCATGCCCTCAGCATCGGCCAGCAGCAACGGGTGGCCGCCGCCCGCGCACTGATCGGCTCACCGCCGCTGGTGATCGCCGACGAGCCCACCTCGGCGCTCGATACCGACAACCGGGCCGCCTTCATCAAGCTGCTGTTCGAGGAGTGCGACAAGCAGGGCTCTACCCTGGTCTTCGTCAGCCACGACCCCTATCTCGAACCGCTCTTCCCGCGGGTGGAGAACCTGCAACAACTGAACAGGAGGGCAACATGCTGAAACTCGCCCTGCAAAGCCTCTGGGCCCGCCGCCTCACCGCCGGGCTCACCCTGCTGGCGGTCGCCATCAGCGTCACCCTGCTGCTCGGAGTGGAGCGAGTGCGCAACCAGGCCCGCGAGAGCTTCGCCAATACGGTGTCGGGTACGGACCTCATCGTCGGCGCCCGCTCCGGCCAGGTGAACCTGCTGCTCTACTCGGTGTTTCGCATCGGCAATCCCACCAACAACGTGGGCTGGGACGCCTATCAGGCCATCAAGCAACAACCCGGCATCGCCTGGACCATCCCGCTTTCCCTTGGCGACTCCCACAAGGGGTTTAGAGTGCTTGGCACCAATGGCGACTACTTCACCCACCTCAAATATGGCCAGCAGCAGGCACTGGTCATGCGCGAAGGGCGAGCATTCGAGACGCCGTTCGAGGCGGTACTCGGCGCCCAGGTGGCCGAAAAGCTCGGCTATCACCTGGGACAGTCCATCGTCATCGCCCACGGCGCCGGCAATACCTCGTTCAGCCAGCACGACAACCTGCCGTTCAAGGTGGTGGGGATCCTGGCACCGACCGGCACCCCCATTGATCGCACCATCCACGTGCCGCTGGCCGGCATCGAGGCGATCCACCTGGGCTGGGACACCGGCCGTCACAGCAAGAACGTGACTGCCGAACAGGCGCTGGCACAGGATCTCACCCCCAAGACCATCACCGCCTTCATGGTGGGGCTCAGCAACCGGATCCTGGCGTTCCAACTGCAGCGCAGCGTCAACACCTACCGGGGCGAGCCGCTGATGGCGATCCTGCCGGGAGCCGCCCTGCAGGAG
Organism: Aeromonas sp. 600276; assembly: GCF_049175815.1. Lineage (NCBI taxonomy): Bacteria > Pseudomonadati > Pseudomonadota > Gammaproteobacteria > Aeromonadales > Aeromonadaceae > Aeromonas > Aeromonas sp. 600276. Next base: position 38,401 of record NZ_JAAKVU010000025.1, read on the forward strand.
TTGTGGAGCCTGATGAGCGTGGCGGAGACGGCGCTGTCGGTGATCGCCGGCTTCGTGGTGGTGGCAGGCCTCATCGGCATGCTGACCACCCTGCTGGCCGGCCTCAACGAGCGGCGCCGTGAGCTTGCCATCTTGCGCTCCCTCGGCGCCGGCCCCTCCCACCTGTTCCTGCTGCTGGCGCTGGAGGCGATGGCCCTCACCACCACCGGCATCGCGCTCGGGGTGGCCGCGCTCTACCTGGGCCAAGCCCTTGCCACCCCCTGGCTGCTCGGTCACTATGGCCTGCAATTGAGCCTGGGGCTGCCAAGCGCCCACGAGTGGCAACTGCTGGGGCTGGTCTGGCTGGCCGGCATGGTGATAGGCCTGTTGCCCGCCGCCCGCGCCTATCGCTACAGCCTGAGCGATGGCATGAGCATTCGCGTCTAGCCAGGCGCCCATAAGAAACGAGAAGGACAGATGATGAAATGGAAAATCGTGGCGCTGCTGGCCGCCCTGCTGACGCTGCCGGCCATGGCCGCCGACTACAAGACCATCGACTGGGATGTGCTCATTCCGGAAGGTGAAAAACTGCTGCCCCCACCCCAGGTGAGCCACGATGGCAATCTTGCCTCAGTGCCCCAGCCGGTGGGCGGGGTCAACAAGAAGCTGGACAACCAAGAGGTGCGTATCCCGGGTTTCGTGGTACCGCTGGAGGGGGACGCCAAGAAGATCACCGCCTTCCTGCTGGTGCCCTACTTCGGCGCCTGCATCCATGTGCCGCCCCCGCCCACCAACCAGGTGGTCTATGTGAGCTACCCCAAGGGGGCGCCGGTGGACGACCTGTGGGACGCCATCTGGGTGAAGGGCAAGATGCGCACGGTCAGCTCCAGTCACGAGATGGCCACCGCCTCCTATTCGCTGGAGGCGGTCGAGGTCAGCGTCTACGAAGAGCAGTGACCAGGCACAGACGGCCTCCCGCGGGAGGCCGTTTTGTTATCCGCGACGGCAAGAACCCGGCCAGCCCCTGCCTGAGGGATTGCCCGCCATCCCGGTTGGAGTAACATTCAAGGCTAGACCTTGCGATCACGGAGCCAGCATGGCTGACCTGCCCCCGCCCAAGAAAGAGAGTTCCATCCTGAGCAGCCAGGAGCAAACCCTGCGCCTGGCCCGCAGCCGTGGCATCGACGGCATGCTCACCCGCAACAGCGACAGCACCTTCGAGCAGCGCGCCGCCTTTCGCCAACTGGCGGATCAGGCCGCTCGCCAGCGCAACCTGGAATCCATCATGGTGATGGCCTCCCGCCACTGCGAGGAGACCGCCGCCGGCGGCGAGATGGACAGCGACTGGCTGACCCACTTCCTGCAACTGGCGGAAGACATCAGCATGGTGCCCATGCAGCAGTTGTGGGGCCGCATCTTCGCCATCGAGATCGCCACCCCGGGCCGCTTCTCCATCCGGGCGCTCACCACCCTCAAAGAGATGACCCAGCGCGAGGCCCAGCTGTTCCAGCGCATCTGCTCCCTCTCCTGCCACTACGTGGGTAGCGACGAGCAGCGCCTGCTGCTGGGGCTGCACAAGGGGGCCAGCCTGCTCAGCCGCGCCCGGGTGACCCGGCTCGGCCTTGGCAAGTACCGCATCCCTTACAACGCCCTGCTGCAGCTGTTCGAACTCGGCCTGCTGCACCGGGGTGAGCTGGAATCCGGCCCGCTGCCCGCCGACGGGGTGGAGCTGGAGTTCGGCGATCAGCGCTGGCGCCTGCAGCGCAAGCAGGCCAACATCACCCTGCTCTACTACCGGCTGACCCCGGTCGGCAACGAGCTCGCCCAGCTGCTGCAGGAGCCGCCGCTGGAAGAGTACCTGCAAGATCTGAAAACCGTGCTGGTGCAGGGGCTGCAGATCGAGACCATGATGCTGACCCCGCCCGCCGGGCCTGAGCCGACCCCGGCCGAACCGACCCCCTGATCCTCCGGAGCCCGTCAGGGCTCCGCTGTTTTGCGCCCCCCTGCGCCGCTCGCGAAATGGCGCCGCCGTTGCCAAAACGGTTCCTGAAATGCAAATCCGCAGCCTCTGACTCGCCAGCCCCACGCCCGCAGATCCGCCCGCTACCGGCCATAGACCCCGCCGTGCCGCATGAGTGCCGCATGATCGACGATTTTCACCCCCGCTGGTGCAGCCCTTGCATTGGTGATGACTCCTTCCCCACAACCCGGTTTCGGAGCACACCATGAGAGTCAATCAGCCTGTCACCCAGCATGAGCGTCGCTATCCCGAACACCAGCACCTCATCTCCACCACGGATCTGGAGAGCCGCATCACCTATGCCAACGAGGAGTTCTGCCAGATCGCCGGCTTCACGCTGGAGGAGCTGCAGGGGGAGCACCACAATCTGGTGCGCCATCCAGACATGCCCAAGCAGGCCTTCGCCGATCTCTGGCACCATATCCGGGCCGGCAAGAGTTGGATGGGCCCAGTGAAGAATCGCTGCAAGAACGGCGATCACTACTGGGTCAGCGCCTTCGTCACACCGATCAAGGATGCCAGCGGCAAGGTGGTGGAGTACCAATCGGTGCGCACCGCCCCCAGCGAGGAGATCAAGCAGCGGGCCGAGCGCATCTATGCCGGGCTGCGCGCAGACAAGGCGCCGCTGGCGCTCAGGCTGCCGGCCTTCTCCCACACGCTGGCAATCACCCTCTGCCTGCTGCCGAGCCTGGTGGCCATGATGGCGCTGGGCTATGAGCAGGCCTCCGGCTGGCTGCTGGCCCTGGCCGTGTTGCCTTTGCTGCTGGCGGCCATGATCACCCAGGCCCTGAGCCGTCGCCTCGGCAAGCTCGACAAGCTGGCCCGCAGCCGTTTCGACAACCCGCTGATGCAGCTGCTCTACACCAACAAGGTCGACAACATCGCCGCCATCGAGCTCGCCATGCTGATGAATCAGGCCGAGTTCAACGCCGTGCTGGCGCGCACCCAGCAGACCTGCAGCCGGATCCTGCACTCGGCCGAAGGCGATCTGCGCAATGCCGAATCCATCACCAGCAACCTGCAGCAACAACAGGCCGAGACCAATCAGGTCGCCACCGCCATCACCCAGATGGCCGAGTCGATCCGCGAGGTCTCCCACAGCTCCACCGCCGCCTCCGACCTGCTGGATGAAACCGCCGACCTGTTCCGGGAAGGCAACCGCAGCGTGCAGGAGACCATAGGGGCGGTCGAGGGGATGCACGGCGAGATCGCTACCTCCAAGACGGTGATCCACACCCTGGCGACCCAATGCCGGGATATCGACGGCATCCTCGATGTCATCAACAACATCGCCAACCAGACCAACCTGCTGGCCCTCAATGCGGCCATCGAGGCGGCCCGTGCCGGTGAGGCGGGCCGTGGTTTCTCGGTGGTGGCGGACGAGATCAGATCCCTGGCCATCAAGACCCAGGCCTCCACCGGCGAGATCCAGAAGATGATCAACCTGCTGCAAACCAGCGCGGCCAACGCCGAGCAGGCGATGGAAAAGGGGGGGGATCTCTCCGCCAGCTGCCAGCAGAAGGCCTCCGCTACCGGCACCATACTGCAGCAGATCAACAGCATGTTGCAGCAGGTCGCCTCCGGCAGCAGCCAGATAGCCCAGGCCGTGCAGGAGCAGTCCCAGGTCACTGCCGACATCGATCGCAACGTGCTCAGCATCAAGACCCTGGCCGATGACTCCAGCGTCGGCAGTCAGCATGCCGTCCACGGCATCAACCAGCTGGTACGACAGCTGAGCGAACTGGATCGGCTGGTTCGCCAGTTCCAGCAACAACCCGCCTCTCCACAACTCGCCAATCCCAGCCCCGCCGGCCAGGTGGTGCTGGCCCGCTGATCCCGAGACCGTGCGCTAACAACAAAAAAGGCCCCTGTCGTCACCGACAGCGGGCCCATTTATCTCTGGTGGGAAACGCAGATCTGACTGGGCCGGGATGCCCATGCCATCACTGGCCCGGCCTTGATGTCATTACCTTGGCATCTGCTCTGCAACTCATTCCACAAAGTGGCATCCCGCAGTTCATTCCCCCCGCCCAAATACGCAGCGAGCATTGAGCAAGCAAGGGCGTTGAGATACCCCTATCGCCCGCCCCCCCATGGCAGCTCAATTTATTGATCTTGCCCGAGAAATCACTCACTCCCCCTTCCCTAACCAGCTCCGTTCGGTAACATGGCCATCAGATCCCCTCTTGTCGGAGTCAGCCATGAACCAGACCGGAGCCATATCGCAGGGAAAGCGCAGCAGACTGGAGGCTGGAATTCAGGGGCGGTAGCCTTGCCGATGATTTCCACAACCAACTCCCTTACTGTTTCTTTATTCGGTAGTAATGGAGGCGCTAAAAGAGGACGTAAAGTGACGTCATTAAGCCTCAAAGAGGTAAAGTTAAAGCATTCATTAAAAACATCATTTTCATTCTTGGCATTAAGGCCGGGTAGTATTATATGTAGGGCGGTCATAACGTGTTAGTACCGTCTTACATCTCACCACTATTATGAGTATTTTATATTTCACGGACAGGAGCCAGTTTTGTTCAAACTTTACTATTATCCGAACAATGCGAGTTTAGCTCCTCATTTTTTACTTCATCATGTGCAAGCAGATTATGAGCTGTTGTTAGTCGATAAAAAGTCTAATGCTCAGAAGTCAGCTGACTATTTAAAGTTAAATCCAGCAGGTCGCATTCCAACATTGGTCGTTGACGGCCAGGCCATTTTCGAAAGCCCTGCGATTTGTATCCATATTTGTGAGTTGCATCCTGAATACAAATTAATCCCTCTTATTGGTGATCCGAAAAGACCATTATTTTTCCAATGGATGTCATTTCTAAATAATACCCTCCAAGCCGAATTGATGGTTCGCTACTATCCCCATAAACATACAACTGATGAAGCTTCAATCCCTAGCGTGATAGCTGCACAGGATGTGCGTATAGCGGAAGCCTTATCTATTATCAACGACCAACTAGAAAAAAATGAGTATTTGTTGGGTGATAAATTTTCAGCATGTGATTACTTTCTATTTATGCTTGCAGGGTGGTCCCTGCCAATCAAACGTTCACCAATGACCTTTAATCACTTAGCGCTGTACTTACAGCGTCTTAGCGAGAATACAACGATAAGAGCAGTTTGTGAACTTGAAGAAATAAACCTGACTCCCTTTGAGTCACACTCATAACCAACGCCTCAAGAGGGACTGTCAACGCGTGACGATTCAGACCATGACCACAGTGGCTATCGTTGTTGCTACTGCGTTTAGCTGTCGTGCGTTACCAGCCCCTTGGCGGGCATTATAAATCACAAGGACGTGTCATGAAAAAATTATATATTGGAACCATATTCTTACTTAGCTCAAGTGTCTTAGCCAATCCATATAAAAGTGAATTTGTTGATATTTCAATTCAAGTGCAAGAAGGTAAAGAAACTTTTCAACTAATCTGTCAGCCTAAAGTCACCATAGGGGAATTACCAGGAAACTGGGTCGATGTTTGCAATGATATTGGCAAGAAAATTTTGGAGTTAGCTGTCGAAAGTGGAGTGAAAGTAGATCCCGTTGAAAAAGCATTTGGTTTGGCTGGCGATTTTGTTCAAAAAGCGTCTAGTGACTTGCCAGAGAATGTTATCCCCACACAAATTATTAGCCGTGAATTTGGTGGTTAATCGCTGATAACAAGGCGCGAATGCCAATAAAAGCCAGGCTGGGGCGGTTTTCACTACGCGTCCTCAGCCCTTTATCCATTCAAGAGGAATGAAGGTTTCAGCACCGATTAACATACTGCCTCTATGATTACTATCAGGAAATAAGATGCAAGTCCGCGTAATATCTTTACTCTTGCTCATGTTGACCTGCTCGGTAAGCGCAACAGAGATCATGACTCGCACTGCCAGCAGGGATGATGGTTCGCCTATCTCCTATTACTTGGTCCAACATTCCCATGATACAGATACCTTGCTATTGATTCTGCAAGGTTCTGATTGCAACAGCGTGCTTAACATTGACTCGATATTGGCTGACTATAAAAATGTTTGGCCAGAAGCTGATATTTTGCTGGTCGAAAAGTACGGCATTGACAGCAAATTAAAATACAGTACCGATCCGGCACGCAAGGATTGCCCTGCTCAGTACCTTGAAAAGGACAGCCCCGCACAGCGGGTCGCGGATATCAAGGCTGTGCTCGATATCGTTCGAAAAGATGGGCAATACAAGACATTAATTCTCTTGGGCGGCAGTGAAGGGGCCGTTATCGCCAACCTGGTGACCGCAGATGTTGACTATATCGATGCCACCATTTCCTTTAATGGCGGCGGTCGCTGGTTTATCGATGACGTTTCACACAGTATCGCTGTCAAACATAACAACCCCGAAGAGGCGAGAAAAGAGATCGACGGTTTTAAAGGGTTTGCCGAACATGTTCTTAACAGTAAACCATTTGAACTTTATGTGAGCGGACACGGCTATCATTGGTGGCAGCAGATGCTCTCCATCGATCAGCTTGATACCCTTAAAAAAGTAAAGTCTCCTTTGCTGATCATTCAGGGAGGAATGGATACTTCGGTATCACCGCAAAAAACAGATGAATTGATGCAGAGTATTAAAGATCTCGGAAAAAGCAATATCGACTATCGGCGTTACGAAGCACTGGATCATGGATTGAAGAACAGTGACGGGAAAAGCCTGCGTAAAGAGGTCGTCAGCGATATGAATTTATGGTTACAGTCCAAGCTAGGCGACCCGAAGAAGTTCAATCCCCACTGATTTAGACTTGCTGGCGATGCATTGATTTAACTCGTTTTATAACGACAGCCGGGATGGAGTGGATTCATAAAGTGGTGTCACTCATCAGTGCCCCTCCTCTTTCCAATCACGGTTATGCGAACAACCAATAGAGATATAGGAATGGTAATGGAACAGGAAAGTTTAGTTGAGATAGCAATTGAGTATTTCAAGAAAGTAGATGCAGGTGATCCCAGTTATCTTGACCTATTCTCGGAGAATGTTGATTTTTTCTTCCCCAAATTTGGGCAAGCTAAAGGAAAAGATGCATTGGTTGAGTTTGGCAATAGAATTGGTGGCTCGCTCACCAGCATCTGGCACGACATAGATGGCTTTAAGATAACGACTGCTGGCAACACCGTGATTGTCGAGGGGCAAGAAGGGGGAGTAATGAGTGATGGCACCTCTTGGCCTGACCATAATATCTCCATTGGCCGCTTTTGTAGCGTATTCGAATTTACAGGCTCGCTGATAAGCCGTATGTACGTGTATGTCGACCCTGACTTTCCGAGTAGAGATGCGGCAAGGATTGCTGTGTTATCAGGGACAAATTAATAGCTGTTATATGCCCGGAGTAGAAATGGAACATATTCTAGATTTGGCTATGGAAGAACTAAAAGGAAAGTATGCACCTCATACAATCATTCTTTATGGCTCTTATGCCCGCAATGAGGCAACCGAAACCAGTGATATCGATATAGCCTGTTTCTGTGATCACACGAAAGAACAAAGGGATACGAGGTTATTTCACGGCATTTATCTTGATGTATGGGTTTACCCAACCGATTATCTAAGTTCAATTCAAAAAGAAGCCCTTCGCTTCGGTGACGGAAAAGTCATTTATGATACACAAGGTTTAGGGAGCAGCTACCTGGCTCGCGTTAAGCAGAAGCTAGCAGATGGCAAACCGGCAACGTCGGAGGTGGATAAGGCACACCTTCAACAGTGGGTGATGAAAATGCTGGAGCGTGCGCATGATAAAGACATAGATAGTCATTATCGTCGTACCTGGCTTCAACATGACCTTCTGGAGATATATTTTGACATGCGCGACTTGTGGTATCTAGGCTCAAAGAAAAGCTTTCATTATTTGCAGCAGCATGACCAGCCGACTTTCAATCTATTTGAAAAAATATATAAAGAGCCGTTAAATATTGATCTGTTGACCGCCTTGGCCAAGCAGGTTGCACGTATATGACAATGACCGAGAGCAATACATAGCGCGTAAGATTTTCACTATGAGTTTTTTAAACTTGATTACCGCCGGCAGCGGCCAGATCGCCCAGGCGGTGCAGAAGCAATTTCACGTCACGAAAGAGAGCAACAGCAATGTGCTCAGCATCAAGACCCTGGCCGATGACTCCAGCGTCGCCACGAAATGCCGCTTGCAGACGCAGTGCCGGTACACCAAGCCAGATAACCACCGCACACAAACTACCTCCGCAGAAAAAACCTATGGGTCAGCAGGCTCATAGGTTTTTTTAATGCTCCCCAACAAGATGGCGAGACTGTCGTTCCACAGTTCAATTTCCCTCAGCGCTGATGGCCACCACAGTTGCACGGCCATATCACAGCCCATTACTGATGAGTTTGTTGATCTTGCTCAGAAAACCGCCCGCTTGCGCTTTTCACTCCAGCCCCGTTCGGTAACATAGCTGCTTGGCAACCTCTTGCAGGAGTCAGTCATGAGCCAAGCCCATACCATATCGCAGGTAACAAGCAAAAAACTAGAGGCTGAAATTCAGCTTGCTCAATAAGTTAGGTGAGATAAGCAGTAGCAGTAGCAGTAGCAGTAGCAGTAGCAGTAGCAGTAGCAGTAGCAGTAGCAGCAGCACACTACACATCACTAAAAATAGTGACTTTCCAAATATTATTTTATGAGAATATTATGTCTAACATTCAAGGTTATTGCTCTTGGTGCTACGAAAAAACTGAACACAAATTAATAGAAAAAAATCATTTAACGCGCAATGTCTATATGTGTCTGTCTTGCAAAAATCACACTCTAGTTTGCCGTTATTGCTCAGAGCTTGCTCGTGGCAAGCCAAATACAAGCCTCCTTAAACAGATGGAGGTTAATGGTTTAGATAAACTAGCACAATCATGGGACAATGAATTATGTGCAGAACATGATGGTACGATCGCCAACTTCTCTCGATTAGGATTGAAAATCAATGACATCTCCGAATATGAAAAGATATTTGAACGTGAAAAATACAACCTTTCTAAAACAGGAAAATATGTAGGTTTAGGGGTTGCTGGTGTAGTCAGTGTTGCGGGGATAGCTGCAACTACAGGAATGGGGGCCGCGCCCCTTGTTGCAGCTGCTATTGGTAAACTTGGCTTATTAGGCTCTGCATCTACTGGGACTGCCATTTCTTCTTTATCTGGAGCCGCATTGACTAGCGCCTCTCTTGCTGCAGTGGGAGGTAGCGTCGCAACAGGTACAGCTATTATTTCTGCCTCAGGTCTCGCTCTTGGTGGTGCAATGGGCGGAGTTATCGCGAATAAATATTACGGAGAAGATAAGAGTTTTGCGATTCGCAAATTGAGGGACAGAGATAGCAATGTAAGAACCATTTTCATAAATGGTTTTACGCAAGAGAATGAAATTAATTTTTACGATTGGCAATGTTCCCAACTATCCTATGACCAAAATCATATAATGTATGGTGTAAATTGGGCATCAGAGACCAATAGGAAGTTAGGTTTAGCTTTTGCAAAAGGTGTAGGAACAAAAGTAGCCAGAAATATGCTGATTGAAATTGGAAAAGCTGGTGGTACAGATGCTGCCTCTAAGCTAAATCCGTTAGGTTGGCTAATGTTACTATCCGACTTGGCCGGAAATCCTTGGCATAACGCTATGATGCGTGCTGCCCAAACTGGCATTCAATTGGCTGAAGCAATCTCACGCACTGAAAATCAAAAATTTAACCTAGTCGGCCACTCCTTAGGCTGTAGAGTTATTTATTATACGCTAGAGGCTCTTTCTACAAAGCCAGAAAAATACATAAATGATGTTATTTTACTCGGTGGGGCTGTAGGCCGAAATGATAAAAAAGGTTGGGGTAATGCGGCAAATACCATCAATGGAATTTTGTATAACTGTCATAGTAAACAGGACCAAGTGTTGTCAAAAATCTATCAAATTGCTAATGCGGGATTAAGTTCTCCTATAGGAATCAACCCGATTGAATTAGAACATCCAAATCTTCGCAACATTAATTGTGATGACCTTGTCGAATCACATATGACTTGGAAGAAACATTACGAAGCAATATTAAACAGAATCCATTGTTAATGTGTAAATGTCTAATTAGTGCTGCAATCCCCCTCTAACCTTGGACTGGCATGGTATTATTAGACCACTAATTAACATAGGTACAGAAGCTTGGTCTAGTGCCTTCTAAGTTCTCGGTGAAATGCATGGAGCTTATTGTGCCCTACCATTTTGAAAGCACTCGACTGAGAAATGGCTGCAACAAGGGATATCTATGTGTACAGATCTAGTTATCACCTGACACCGGCCTCAAACCGGTGTCTTGTTTACGCTACTTTAGTGCGCACTTCCTT
>NZ_JAAKVU010000026.1:0-46072 GCF_049175815.1 Aeromonas sp. 600276
TAGCGCCGATGGTAGTGTGGCATTCGCCATGCGAGAGTAGGACACTGCCAGGCACCCAATTGAAGAAGCCCGCTCATTTGAGCGGGCTTTTTTATTGCCTACAATTTCTGATCCCCGCTATTTCTTGGTGCTATGCCTCTTCGGCCTGATCGGCACAGGGCAGCGCCATGTTGACAACCCCGTCCTCCAGCTGAATATCGATCTTGAAGCCGAGTCGCTTGGCAAGATTGATCATACCGCGATTGCTGGGCATGGTCATGCCGGAGAGCTGGCCAATGCCGCGCTCTTTCGCGTAGCGCACTATCTTCTCCATCATCAGCTTGCCAAGCCCCAACCCTTTCAGGTCGGACCGTACCAGAATGGCAAACTCGGCATCGCTCAGATCCGGTGTCGAAATGGCGCGAACCACCCCTAAAATCTGATCTTTTCGTTCCCCATCCTGTCCTACGGCGACAAAGGCCATCTCCCGGTCGTAATCGATCTGGGTCATGCGGGCCAGCTCCTCGTGCCCCAGCTCCCCCACATCGGCGAAGAAGCGCTTGTACCTGTCTTCATCCGATACCTTGAGGACAAATTGCTTGTGGGCCGGTTCATCCTCCGGCCGGATGGGGCGCAGCAGCACATGGCTCTGATCCTTGAGCCAGGCCCCCTCTTCCAGCTCGGTGGGATAGGGACGGATAGCCAGCCTGCAGCTGCCCTCTTCATGGGGTTGCAGGGTCAGGCTGGCGTCCAGCACCACCATCTCGGCGCCGCAGGCCTGCAGCGGGTGCAGATCCAGCTGCTGGATCTCGGGGAAGGCGAGCAGCAGCTCCGACAGTTGGCACAGCACCTGGCCGAGGGCATCGATATCGAGTCGTTCCGGACTGGCTTGCTCGCGGATCTTGCGACTCTTGAGCGCCCCTATGATCTGGTAGCGTGCCAGCGCCTGGTTGAGTGGCGGCAGGGCCGCCATCATCTCCTGCGGTTCAGCCCCTGATTCACCGAGCAGGATGACAGGGCCGAACACCGGGTCTTGTTGCAGCCGGATCCGCAGCTCCAGACCGCCGCTGCGCCGTGCCATCCGCTGTACCAGCAGGCCTTCAATGCGGGCACCGGGGTCGTGCTGCCTGACTCGATCCAGAATGGCGTCCGCAGCCTGGGCGACTTCGGTCGAGGTGCGCAGGTTGAGCATGACGCCGTGTACGGCCGACTTGTGGAGTATGTCTGGCGAGCGCAGCTTGACCGCGACCGGATAGCCGATCTGCTCCGCGGTCAGGGTGGCCTCGATGGCATCGGAGACGATCCAGGTCGGCAGGGTAGAGAGCCCAGCTGCCTGCAGAATAGGGTGTGCCAGATGGGTGTCGAGGGTGAGCTGCTTGCGTTCCAGCGCCTGCCGGATCAGCAGTTGGCACTGGTCGACGTCGAGCCTGTCACCCTGCAGCGATGCGGGGGTTTCCATCAGCTGCTTCTGGTTACGGCGGTACTCCACCATATGCATGAAGGCGGCGACCGCACTCTCCGGGGTGCGGTAGGTGGGGAATCCCGCCTCGCTGAACAGCCTGCGCCCCTCCTGGGCCGAATATTCCCCCGCCCAGTTGGTCAGGATATTGAAGCGTCTGGCCCTGGGATGCTGTTTGACGTAGTCGATGAGGCTGCGGGCCAAGGCCGCGCCGCGGGCGGTGAGTGAAGGGGCATGGATGAGCAGGATGGCGTCAGCCTCGTCCCCTTGCAGCAGGTCGTCGAGAGCCTGCTGATAGTCATTGATGTCGGCATCGCTACCGATGTCGCGGGGCGGCATCGCCAGCTTGCCGCCACGCTCCAGCAACTTGTCGATCGCCATGTTGGCCAAGCCACGGCCGTTGGAGATGATGGCGAGCCGCTCCCCCTTGAGGGTCAGGGAGTGACTCAGGGTCTCGACGGCGGCAAACAGTTCGTGGGTATCCCGTACCCGCAGCATGCCGGCGCGACGAATGGCGGCGTCATAGACGTTGTCGAGCCCGTTGTCCGGTTCATGGCGGCCACTCTTGAGCACCAGGATGGGCTTGTTGCGCGCGGCAGCACGGGCGGCCGAGAGAAAATGGCGGGCATCCTGCAGTTTGTCCATGTAGAGCAGGATGGCGCGGGTCACGCTGTCGCGGGAGAGCTGATCCAGCAGTTGGCCGAAGTTGATGTCGCAGTGATCGCCAAGGGAGATGAAGGCCGAGAAGCCGAGCTCATGCTGTTTGGCCCAATCCAGAATGGTGGTGCTGACGGCGGCCGACTGGGAGAGAAAGGCGACCTGACCGGGCTTGGCGGCAATCGGTGAGAAGCTGGCATTGATGCCCTGACCCGGCAACAACATCCCCATGCTGTTGGGGCCGAGCAGGCGGATATCGTATTGCCGGCTCAGTCGCTGCAGTTGTTCGCGCTCCGGCGGGGTGAAATCGGCCGCCAGTATGATGGCGGCACCCGCTCCACGCTTGCCGAGCGCCTCGATGAGGGTCAGTACCCGTTCCCGCCGGGTACAGATGATGGCGAGGTCCGGGGCAAGGGGGAGGCTGTCGATGTCGGGATAGGCCAGCACGCCGGCAATGGCCTTGCTGTGTGGGCTGACCGGCAGGATGGGGCCCTTGAACTGGCCGGCGAGCAGGTGCCTTATGACCACGTGACCGGCCTTCTGCGGGTCGGTCGAGGCGCCGATGACGGCGATTGACTGGGGTTTGAAGAGCCGATCCAGACCGCTTGGTTTCATGGGCACTCCCGTGGGTGGCGGATGGTGCCAGTGTAATACGCATTCAACGCCGGTTCTGTGACCGGCTGCGGATCACTGCTTGGTGAGGGCGTTGGCGCGGAGGTAAAACCTCAGTTCACCCTGGATCTGGCGTACCGCTGCCAGGTGGTGTTCCTGCAGATAGATGTCCTGTTCCTGATCCAGCAAGGTTGAGGGTACCCCCAGGCTTTGCAGGTACTCGTCGAACAGCAGCGAGCTGTTGATTTCGATCAGATTGGACATCATGGCGGGACTCCCTCTTCCACTCAGGTTGAACGTTCAGTCTAGTCTCTGATCTGCCCCTTGCCGTAGCTACTGTCATATTTGACATCGAGTCGCTCACATATCCGTGCTGCCACGCGCTCGGCGGTAGAGGAGGAGAGGTTATAGTGAGGAAGTGACAAGGGGAGGAGTGCAATGATCAGGAGCTGGCTGTGGTGCGTCATTCTGCTGGCTGGCAGCGTGCAGGCGGCCGAGACCCCCATCAGGGCCTGGAATCTGCTGCTTGATCACCCCAATCCCGCCGTGGCTGGTCTGCTGCGACTCTCCCTCGATCTGACCGTGCCCGAATATGGCCCCTATCGGCTGATTGCCAGTCCGCCGATGGAGCAGGGTCGGGCGGTCAAGGAGTTGCAGGGGGGCGAACTGGTGCAGGTCGGGGTGTTTGCGCCCGATGAGGAGCGCGAGCGCACCCTGCTGGCCATCCATGTTCCGTTGGCAAAAGGGTTGCTGGGCTGGCGGGTGTGCCTCGTTCGGCAGGGGGACGAGGGGCGGTTCGCCAACATACGATCGCTGGCCGACTGGCAGCAGGCCGGGCTTCGCATCGGCCAGCACAGATCCTGGCCTGATACCCGTCTGCTCAAGGAGAACGGCCTCGATGTGGTGGTGGGCGGCCTCTATGAGGCCCTGTTCAACATGCTGCGCAAACGGCGCTTCGACTGCTTCCTGCGCTCGGTCATCGAGATCGAGGATGAGCTCACACAGCATCCGGATCTGGCCATCGAACCCCACCTGGTGTTTCGCTATCCGCTGGCGCTGCTGTTTTTCGTCTCACCCAGGTATCCGGAGCTGGCCAAGCGCATCGAGCTGGGGCTGCTGCGGGCCCGCCAGTCCGGTGACTATGAGCGGATATTCGAGGCGGGTTTTGGCAGCACCATCCGGCGGCTGCAGCTCGATCGGCGGGTGATGCTGGAGCTGAGCAATCCGGATCTGCCGACCGGCAGCCGCGCCATGATGCAGGATCCCTCGCTCATCTATGCACCAGTGTTGCCCGCCTTGTCAGCGCAGTGATCCCTGTCCCCGCGCCGTATCCCAGAAGGCGCGGATCAGCGGCTCCTCCAGCCGCTTCTTGAGCACCGCGATGCCGACATCGAATGGTTTGAGCGCCGGCTTGGGCTCGACGATGCGTACCTTCTCACCCATGGGGCTGTGGTCGATCACCGCCGCCGGCACCAGTCCCACGCCGAAGCCGAGTGCCACCATGGCGACAATCCCCTCGTTGCCCGCCACCTCCGCATAGATGTTGGGGGCGATCCCCTTGTTGCGTAGCCACTGATCGCAGCGTTTGCGGGCCAGTCCCTGTTCCGAGAGGATCAGCGGCAGCCGCTCCCAGTCAGGTTCGCCCTGGGAGAACCACTGGTTCTGCTGCGGTGCGGTGCGAGGAGCGATGAACACCAGCGGTACCTGCTGCAGGCTGGCAAACTCCAGCTTGGACGAGAGGGCATCGGGGCGGGCGGCGATGGCGAGATCGGCCTCGTCGGCCAGGATCTTGTCTACCGCCAGCGCCGGGTCGCCGGTCTCCAGTTTGATCTCCAGCTGGGGATAGCGGCGGCGAAAGCGCTCCAGCACCTCGGGCAGCAGGAAGTAGCTGGCGGTGACCGAGCAGAACACCCGCAGTCGGCCCTGTAGCGGTTCGTCGCTGCGCTTGAGCTCCTGCTTGAGCTGGCGCCACTCCTGCAGCAGCTCTCCACCAAACTCGCGCAGCTTCTCGCCCGCCACAGTGAGCCGTACCGAGCGGTTGTCCCGCTCGAACAGCACGCAGCCGGTCTCCTGCTCCAGCCGCTGGATGGCGCGGCTGAGAGTAGAGGGGCTGACCGCCATGGCATCGGCACTCTTGCCGAAGTGGAGGGAGTCGGCGAGGTGGAGAAACAGCTCGAGATTGCGAAGATCCATCTTTCAGCTCCTGGCGCTGGATGTCTGTCCGATATCCAGCTGTGGGTAGTTAGCACCGCCATGTGATCATGAAGGGTTAACGTTTCAATTATTGCAACGTACTGTTTCGAATATATCAGTTCAGGCAATAAGTGTCCCGCGCTATAGTGGTTTCGACAACGCCGCCATCCGGCATGGAATCAATCGAACGGAGCAATCACCATGGCTAACTATTTCAACACCTTGAACCTGCGTCAGCAGTTGGCCCAGCTGGGCAAGTGTCGTTTCATGCAGCGCGAAGAGTTCGCGGACGGCTGCAACGTGCTGAAGGGCAAGAAGGTGGTGATTGTGGGCTGTGGTGCCCAGGGTCTGAACCAGGGCCTGAACATGCGTGACTCTGGGCTGGATATTTCCTACGCCCTGCGCAAGGCCGCCATTACCGAGAAGCGTGCCTCCTGGCAGAAGGCCACCGACAACGGCTTTGCGGTCGGCACCTATGAAGAGCTGATCCCGACCGCCGATCTGGTGCTGAACCTGACTCCGGACAAGCAGCACTCCGACGTGGTCAAAACCGTGATGCCGCTGATGAAGCAGGGCGCCGCACTGGGCTACTCCCACGGCTTCAACGTGGTGGAAGAGGGTCAGCAGATCCGCTCCGACATCACGGTCGTGATGGTCGCGCCCAAGTGCCCGGGTACCGAAGTGCGCGAAGAGTACAAGCGCGGTTTCGGCGTACCGACCCTGATCGCCGTTCACCCGGAGAACGATCCCAAGGGTGAAGGCATGGCCATCGCCAAGGCGTGGGCCTCTGCCACCGGCGGCGACCGTGCGGGCGTGCTGGAGTCCTCCTTCGTGGCGGAAGTGAAATCCGACCTGATGGGCGAGCAGACCATCCTCTGCGGTATGCTGCAGGCCGGTTCCCTGCTCTGCTACGACAAGCTGGTTGCCGAGGGCACAGACCCGGCCTATGCCGGCAAGCTGATCCAGTTCGGTTGGGAGACCATCACCGAAGCCCTCAAGCAGGGTGGCATCAGCCTGATGATGGACCGTTTGTCCAACCCGGCCAAGCTGCGCGCCTTCGAGCTCTCCGAGCAGCTCAAGACCCTGATGCGCCCGCTGTTCGAGAAGCATATGGACGACATCATCGCCGGTGAGTTCTCCCGCGGCATGATGGCCGACTGGGCCGAAGACGACGCCAAGCTGTTCGGCTGGCGCGAAGAAACCGGTAAATCCGCCTTCGAAAACGCGCCGGCGTTCGCGGGCAAGATTGCCGAGCAGGAGTATTTCGACAATGGCGTGGTGATGGTGGCCATGGTCAAGGCGGGTGTCGAGCTGGCATTCGAAACCATGGTGGCCTCCGGCATCTATGAAGAGTCTGCCTACTACGAATCCCTGCACGAGCTGCCGCTGATCGCCAACACCGTTGCTCGCAAGCGTCTGTACGAGATGAACGTGGTCATCTCCGACACCGCCGAGTACGGCAACTACCTGTTCGCCAACGCCGCCGTGCCCTTGCTGCGCGAGCACTTCATGCCGACCCTGAAAGCGGGCGACCTGGGTGCCAGCAAGGCGGAAGGGCAGAGCGTTGACAACCTGGCGCTGCTGGCAGTCAACGAGGCGACCCGCAACCACCCCATCGAAGCGATCGGTCAGGTATTGCGCGGTTACATGAAGGACATGAAACGCA
The DNA here is from genome assembly GCF_049175815.1 of Aeromonas sp. 600276. NCBI lineage: Bacteria > Pseudomonadati > Pseudomonadota > Gammaproteobacteria > Aeromonadales > Aeromonadaceae > Aeromonas > Aeromonas sp. 600276. Next base: position 6,567 of record NZ_JAAKVU010000026.1, read on the forward strand.
TCGCCGTTGGCGGTTAAGCCGGCATCGGGCAGGATGATGAAGGGGCGGGGGTGACGATCCCCGTCGCCGGTCGGGCTGGACACCCGACCGGCCAGCCAGCAAAACCAGCCCGACAGCCATAAAAAAGCCCCGCTCATCGAGCGGGGCTTTTGCATTCAGAAAGGCTGGCTAAATCAGGCTTTCCACGCTTTCCAGGTGTTGATAAGGCCGTTGGTGGAGCAGTCGTGGCTGGTGACAGCTTCGGCAGTGTTGAGCTCCGGCAGGATCTTGTTGGCCAGCTGTTTGCCCAGCTCCACGCCCCACTGGTCGAAGCTGAAGATGTTCCAGATTGCGCCCTGTACGAAGATCTTGTGCTCGTACATGGCGATCAGGGCACCCAGGGTTTTCGGGGTCAGGCTCTTGAACAGGATGGAGTTGGTTGGGCGGTTGCCTTCGAACACCTTGAACGGCACCAGATCCTTGACCTGCTCCAGCGTCTTGCCGGCGGCCAGGAACTCGGCTTCGACCTGCTCCTTGCTCTTGCCGAAGGCCAGCGCCTCGGTCTGGGCGAAGAAGTTGGCCAGCAGTTTCGGGTGGTGGTCACCGATCGGGTTGTGGCTGATGGCCGGTGCCAGGAAGTCACAGGGGATCAGCTTGGTGCCCTGGTGGATCAGCTGGTAGAAGGCGTGCTGGCCGTTGGTGCCCGGCTCACCCCAGATGATGGGGCCGGTCTGGTAGTCAACCGGATTGCCGTTGCGATCCACGTACTTGCCGTTGGACTCCATGTTGCCCTGCTGGAAGTAGGCCGGGAAGCGGTGCATGTACTGATCGTACGGCAGGATGGCTTCGGACTCGGCACCATGGAAGTTGTTGTACCACAGGCCGATCAGCGCCAGCAGCACCGGCACGTTCTGCTCATAGGAGGCAGTGGCGAAGTGCATGTCCATCTCGAAGGCGCCTTGCAGCAGGGCCTCGAAGTTCTCGAAACCGACGGACAGGGCGATAGGCATGCCGATGGCAGACCAGGAGGAGTAGCGGCCGCCAACCCAGTCCCAGAACTCGAACATGTTGTTGGTGTCGATGCCGAACTCGGCCACGGCCTTGCCGTTGGTGGAGAGCGCAGCGAAGTGCTTGGCAACGTGGGCCTTGTCACCGGCGATCTTGATGAACCAGTCGCGGGCGGTCAGGGCGTTGGTCATGGTCTCCTGAGTGGTGAAGGTCTTGGAGGCCACCAGGAACAGGGTGGTTTCCGGATCGATCTTCTTCAGGGTCTCGGCGATGTGGGTGCCATCGACGTTGGAGACGAAGTGCATCTGCAGGTGGTTTTTGTAGGGACGCAGTGCCTCGGTGATCATCACCGGGCCCAGATCGGAGCCACCGATGCCGATGTTGACCACGTGCTGGATCGCCTTGCCGGTGTAGCCTTTCCATTCGCCGCTGATGATCTTCTCGCAGAAGCCCTTCATCTTGGCCAGCACGGCGTTTACTTCCGGCATCACGTCCTTGCCGTCGCTCTCGATGGGGCGGTCGGAGCGGTTGCGCAGGGCCACGTGCAATACCGAGCGGCCTTCGGTCATGTTGATCTTGTCGCCATTGAACATGGCATCGATCGCGCTGCGAAGATCGGTCTCTTTGACCAGATCAATCAGCAACTTGAGGGTTTCTTCGGTGATCAGGTTCTTGGAGTAGTCGACCAGGATGTCGCCGCCGAAGGTGAGGGAAAATTTGTCGAAACGCTGGGGATCCTGGGCGAACAGATCCTTGAGCCGGGTCTCTTTGTTCGCTGCAAAGTGGGCTTCCAGTGCCTGCCAGGCCTGGGTCTGGGTTGGATTGATGTTTTTCATAGGATTATCAGTCTTCCAAGTTGTGTATGAACCTTGCAGGCAAGGCTCCCGCCAAACCTTATTATTCGAGCACTATACCGGGCCCATTATACCGAGCCCATGGTGCGGCCCGTGTAACAGAGCTTTACCAATTGTCTGCCATCGACCGAGTTTACAACCAAAACGCTGCGATTATGAGTCACTCATGGCAGCCGGATCTTGCGTTTGCGCATACTTGGTCTGGCTTGCCGCCGTTGAAAGGGCTTTCAGGGCGGGGGCATGCTGCGGGCGGGGTGGCAACCTGGCATGGCAGCCAAAAGAGTATTCGATAGACGCCTTTTCGCTCATTTCATGCGCAGGCGCAAGTTGTTGGTAGTGGAGGATGGCTAGCATATGAGCGAATGGACGAGATCTCCCAGGGATGGCCACTGTCTGGAATGAGGAGATCGCTATGAAAGCTGTGTTGTCCCTGTTTGCCCTTAGCCTGATCGCCACCGGCCTCATCGGCCTGTTGACCCTGGTGCTGACCAGTACGGCCCCTACCTTGCCGCTGCGGGTACTGGCGGTGATCGGTGCCGTGCTGGGGGGATATGTGCTGGTGCAACCGCTGCTCAACCGGGTGGCACGTCGGCTGGTGTAAGCCGACGCCCCGGAATGCTGAAAACAAAGTCCGGCCCATTGTGGCCGGCTTTTTTTATGGTCGTGTTCACCCCTACCGAGGCCAGAGACGACAATGCCAGCCCGAAGGCTGGCATTGTGGGTGGCAGCAAAACCGCGTTTACGCCTGCGGCTTTTGCATGTGCATGACCATCTGCGGGAAGGGGATCTCGATACCCTCGGCATCGAAGGTGAGCTTCACCTTCTCGTGGAAGTCGAACCAGACTCCCCAGTAGTCGCCGGTCTTGACCCAGGGGCGCACGACTATGTTGACCGAGGAGTCGGCCAGCGCGGCGACGGCGATGGTGGTGGCCGGTTCCTTGAGGATGCGCGGTTCTTCGTTCACCAGCCGCTCCAGGATCTGCTTGGCTTTGCGGAGATCCGAGCCGTAGCCGATGCCGAAGGTCATGTCGACGCGGCGGGTATCCATGCGCGAGTAGTTGACGATGGTGCCGTTGAGGATGGCGGAGTTGGGCACCACCACCATCTTGTTGTCACCAGAGGTGAGGGTGGTGGTGAACAGCTGAACGGATTGCACCACGCCATTGGTGCCTGCCACCTCGATGAACTCGCCTGCCTTGATGGGGCGGAAGATGATCAGCAGGAAGCCGGCGGCGAAGTTGGAGAGAGAGCCCTGCAGCGCCAGACCGATGGCCAGACCGGCGGCACCGATAATGGCGACGAAGGAGGCGGTCTGCACCCCGACCCGGCCCAGCGCGGCGATCACCACGAATACCAGGATGGCGTATTTGAGGATGCTGCCGACGAAGTGGGTGACAGTGGTGTCCAGCTTGCGGGACTGCATCACCTTGACCACGGCGCCGCTGATGAGGTTGGCGGCGATGTAGCCGACCAGCAGGGTGAGCAGGGCGGCCGCGATGTTGACGGCATACTCGATCAGCAGGCCCTGGTTGTTGACCAGCCAGGTCTGCGCTTCGGTAATGATTTCGGGTTCCATAGGGTGTCCTGTCAGGCGATAAAAGGTTTATGGCGCATGAATCTAACATTGGCATGCGACAGTCCGGGTCGCATCTGGTGCTCACCGCCTCTTTTGTGCCACAAAAAACAAGGGAGGCCAAGGCCTCCCTCTTTACTGCAACCCGTCTGGAGCGGCGTGGCCGCTACTGATCGCAAATTGAGCTTGTCAGCTCTGCAGCAGCTGGCTGCGGATAAACTGCCATTGATCTTCAAACCCGGCGGTGGGTTTGATTTTGAACTCGGAGCGGACGAACTGACTGATCCGCCCTTCGGTGTAGGCCAGCAGCAGGTTGGCCAGCATGGTCTCGTCGAGCTGGAAGCCCTGGCCTTCGCGCAGCCGTTTCTCCCGCAGCACCTGCTTGATCTGGGTTTCCAGCTTGTCGAACAGGATGCTGATGCGATCCCGCAGCCGGTCGTGCTCGCCCAGCAGGGCGTCGCCGTTGAGAATGCGGGTAATACCGGGATTGCGCTCGGCGAACACCAGCAGCAGCTGCAGTATGTGGTGGCAGCGGCTCATGGTGTCCTTCTCTTCGGCCATGATCAGGTTGACCCGTGACAGCAGGGAATCTTCGATAAAGTCGATCAGCCCCTCGAACATCCGCGCCTTGCTGGGAAAATGTCGATAGAGGGCAGCCTCGGAGACCCCAACCTCGGCCGCCAGACGGGCCGTGGTGATGCGCTGGCCTGGGCTGGTCTCCAGCATGTGGGCGAGCGCCTGCAGGATCTGATCGCGCCGACTCTGTTTCTGATTACTGCTTGCCATGGATTCCCCTAAAAAAACAATGGCCTGATTCTGTTATTAGGCACCGCCGCTCGGGCCGGTGTGGTCTGTTATTGGCGACCAGAAGAACCAAAACCGCCTTCACCCCGTTCGCTCTGATTGAACTCATCGACCAGTTGGAAGCTGGCCTGAACCACCGGCATGATCACCAGCTGGGCGATGCGCTCGCCAGGCTGCATGGTGAACGCCTCTTTGCCGCGGTTCCATACCGAGACCATCAGCTGGCCCTGGTAGTCGGAATCGATGAGGCCCACCAGGTTGCCCAGCACGATGCCGTGTTTATGGCCGAGGCCGGAGCGGGGCAGGATGGTGGCGCACAGACCCGGATCCTGGATGTGAATGGCCAGCCCGGTCGGTACCAGGGTGGTATCACCCGGGGCCAGCGTCAGCGGGGCATCCAGCAGGGCGCGCAGATCCATGCCGGCGGAGCCCGGTGTGGCGTAGGCAGGCAGCGGATAGTCGGTGCCGATGCGGGCATCCAGAATCTTCAGTTCAATTTGTGTTGTCATAAATCGTTTTTATTGGAGTGGAGGTGGTCGATTGACTGGCTCAGCGCCGGTAATGGCGTGCAATCAGGGCAATCAGGTGACGAGCCAGCGTCAGCTTATCGGCCAAGGGCAGAGGGGCTTGACCCCCTTGCCAGAACACGGTGAGGGCGTTGTCATCGGCATTGAAGCCTTGGCCCGCACGGGATACGTCGTTGGCGGCGATCATGTCCAGCCGCTTACGCTGCAGTTTGTCGAGGGCGTATTGTTCCACATCCACGGTTTCTGCGGCAAATCCGACGGTGAAGGGTTTGTCTGACAAGGCCCCCACGGCGGCGATGATGTCGGGGTTTTTGACCAGGGTCAGCTGCATCTGGTCGTTGTCGCCGGTCTTCTTGATCTTCTGCTCGGCCACCTGGGCGGGGCGGTAATCGGCGACGGCGGCGCAGCCGATGAAGAGGTCGCTCTCGCCGACCCGGCTCATGACCGCCTGGTGCATCTGCTCGGCGCTCTCGACGTCGACGCGGGTGACGCCGGCCGGGGTGGCCAGTGCCACCGGGCCGCTCACCAGTGTCACCTCGGCACCCGCTTCACGGGCGGCGCGGGCGATGGCATAGCCCATCTTGCCTGAGCTGTGGTTGCTGATGTAGCGCACCGGATCGAGTGCTTCACGGGTCGGCCCGGCTGTCAGCAGCAGTCTGACCCCGGCCAGCAGCGGCTCGGCGGCGAGCTGCTGGCAGCAGCGTTCAACCAGCTCGAGGGGATCCAGCATCCGGCCCGGGCCCACGTCACCGCATGCCTGGCTACCGGAATCCGGCCCCCACAGCAGGATGCCGCGACTGGCGAGGGTCTTGAGGTTGGCCTGAGTGGCGGCGTTGAGATACATCTGCTGATTCATGGCCGGCGCCAGCGCCACCGGTGCCGGGGTGGCCAGGCAGAGGGTGGTGAGCAGCTCGTCGGCCATGCCGGCGGCCATGCGGGCCATCAGATTGGCGCTGGCGGGGGCGATCAGCACCAGATCGGCCCACTTGGCCAGCTCGATGTGGCCCATGCCCGCCTCGGCAGCGGGATCCAGCAGACTGTCGGCCACCGGGTGGCCGGAGACGGCCTGCAGGGTCAGCGGGGTGATGAACTCCTTGGCGGAGCGGGTCATCACCACCCGTACCTCGGCGCCCTGATCTTTCAGGCGGCGTACCAGCTCGGCACTCTTGTAGGCGGCGATCCCGCCACTGACACCCAACAGGATGCGTTTATCGGCCAATCTCATCTGCTGTTTCTCTTCCGGCTCACTCTGACTGGTCGGCTAAGATACCACAGGCAGCAGTCGACGACAGAGGCTGACATGGGGGTCTTGTGGCCGGGCTCCCGTGATTTCTTTGCTATGTTTTCTCTCAATAGCGCAAAGGAGAGACAAATGAGCATCAAGGAGTGGCCAGAGGATGAACGACCCCGTGAGAAGCTGCTGCGTCACGGCCCGGGCGGCTTGTCCGATGCCGAGCTGCTGGCGATCTTCCTGCGCACCGGGGTCAGTGGCTTGAGTGCGGTCGATCTCTCCCGCAACCTGTTGAATCAGTTCGGATCGCTGCGCAATTTACTGGGGGCGGACCGACGTGCCTTCTGCGAGGCGCATGGCCTCGGCCCAGCCAAATATGCCCAGCTGCAGGCGGTGCTGGAGATGGGTAAACGCCATCTGGCGCAGCAGCTGCAACGGGGGGATGCGCTCACCTCGCCCCAGCTGACCCGGGACTATCTGCAGGCCCAGCTGCGGGATCGGCCGCGGGAGGTGTTTGCCCTGCTGCTGCTCGACAATCAGCACAGAGTGATTCAATTCGTTGAACTTTTTTACGGCACCCTCGACTCGGCGAGCGTCTGGCCCAGAGAAATCGTGCAGATCGCACTCAAACATAATGCAGCCGCCGTGATTCTGGCGCATAATCACCCGTCCGGCGTCGCCGAGCCCAGTAGGGCCGACCGCCAGATCACGGATCGGATCACGGCCGCCCTGGCCCTGATCGATATCAGAGTGCTGGATCACTTGGTGATCGGTGATGGCATCACGGTTTCTTTCGCCGAGCGCGGTTGGTTATGACTGTGCTCTGGCTCCGTATTAGTTGATCTTTGATCACGGATGCTGTATAAAATGCCGCCTTCTGTTTGCCCCGCAATCGAAGGCCAGCGGGGCAGATATTTGCTCGAGCAATGAAGTAAGATTTGGAGAGACTGACATGTCTAGAGTATGCCAAGTAACCGGCAAGCGCCCGGCAGTTGGTAACAACCGTTCGCACGCTAACAACGCTACCAAGCGTCGTTTCCTGCCGAACCTGCACACTCACCGTTTCTGGGTTGAGAGTGAAAAACGCTTCGTAAGCCTGCGCGTATCCGCAAAAGGCATGCGTATCATCGACAAGCGTGGCGTTGAAGTGGTTCTGGCTGAACTGCGCGCCAGCGGTGTTAAGGTATAAGGAATTAGATCATGGCTAAAGGTATTCGCGAGAAGATTCGCCTGAACTCCAGCGCCGGTACTGGTCACTTCTATACCACTACCAAAAACAAGCGCACCATGCCCGAAAAAATGGAAATCAAAAAGTTTGATCCCGTTGTTCGTCAGCATGTGATCTACAAGGAAGGCAAAATCAAGTAATTGCTTGATGCTGCATTCCCAAAAACCCGGCCCTGTGCCGGGTTTTTTTATGGCTGGAATTCAGTACACTGCCGGTTCGAAGGGAGGCTTGTCATGTTCAAATTGAGCCGCAGAGGCTGGAACAACGTGATCATTGTAGTGGTGCTGATCGTGATCACCCTGTTGCACCGGCTGGAGATTGCCCAGCAGGAAAACAGCGCCAAGCGGGCGCGTCCGCTGTTGCCGGAGAGCGCCGTTGTGCTCACCTGGCAGGGGCCGAGCTGGCAGATAGAGCGCATCGGGCAGGGCTGGCGCAGCGGGCCGGATCTGGGGCTCGACAGTACCCAGCTGGCGGCGCACATCGAGGCCTGGCAGGGCTGGCTGCTGCCACCCGGTGAAGCCGTGCGCGGCAATCCGGTTACCCTCAAGATCTGGGTCGCCGGCCAGAGCGACCCCATCGAGGTGGGCCTCTATCAGGATGACGGCAAGTTTGCCGCCCTGCTGCCCCCCTCGACCTGGCTCAGCCTGAGCCAGGAGCAGTACCGCAGCCTGCTGCGCCCCGCTCCCTAACCCATTTTTCAGCGTCAGCACGAGGATCCCATGCCTGAATTACCGGAAGTCGAAGTCAGCCGCCAGGGCATCTCGCCCTGGCTTACCGGCATCAAGGTCACCCGGGTGGTGGTGCGGGACGGCCGTCTGCGCTGGCCGGTGCCGGGAGAGATCCAGGAGCTGGTGGACCTCACCATCCACCGGGTCAGCCGCCGCGCCAAGTACCTGCTGCTGGAGACCGACTTCGGTACCGCCATCCTCCATCTGGGCATGTCGGGCAGCCTGCGGGTGTTGGACATCGGCACCCCGGCCGAGAAGCACGATCACGTGGATATCGAGCTCGAGAACGGCAAGCTGCTGCGGCTCAACGATCCGCGCCGCTTCGGTGCCCTGCTGTGGACCCGCGAGCCGGCTGAGGCGCATGCGCTGCTGGCCAAGCTGGGGCCTGAGCCGCTCACCGACGCGTTCAACGCCGATTACCTGCGTGAGCGCGCCAAGGGGCGCAGCACCGCCATCAAGACCTTCCTGATGGACAACCAGGTGGTGGTCGGGGTGGGCAACATCTACGCCAACGAGGCGCTCTATGCCGCCGGCATTCATCCCAAGCGGGCGGCGGGCAATATCAGCGCCGAGCGGCTGGGCACCCTGGTAGGGGAGATAAAGCGGGTGCTGGCCGAGGCGATTCGGCAGGGGGGCACCACCCTCAAGGATTTCACCAGTGCGGACGGCAAACCGGGTTATTTCGTGCAGCAGCTGCAGGTGTACGGGCGGGGTGGCCAGCCCTGTTTTCACTGCCACACCCTGCTCAGCGAAATCCGGCTGGGGCAGCGCACGACCGTGTTCTGCTCCCACTGTCAGCGCTGAATCGCGGTTTTTTCGGCCTGAAACGGCCAAGTTGTAAGAGAGTATTTCCAGTCTGTTGAATATTTGCTCGCCCGTCACTACTATCTCGGCCGTTCAGGCGGTTTGAGACAATAAAATGACAGCTAAATCAATAGACTGGGACCATTTGTCCCGGCAGGGGCACTATTGTGCCCAAAAAATGGCGCGCTTCCTCTATCCCGATGACAGCGCCCGCAAGACCTTCAATCGCGCCAAGTTTGTGCTGCGCAGCCTGCTCTATCGGCAACAGCTGAGCCGGGTGTTCGAGCTGTTCCAGGCCGAACCGCTCAAGGCCCTGCCTGCCCACTATCCCGAGCTGCTCGACAAGCCGATGCGACCCTATCGCTTCGCCGGCTCCACCGCGACCGAGCGGGCCGAGATGCTGGAAAACCACTATCGGCTGATGCTGGCTCGCTACCCGGATCTGATCGACCCGCTCTATCTGGGGGATGGCATCGAGCTTGGCCGTTATCCCGAGAGCGGCTGCCGCATCGTGCTGCGCCACGACGGCACCTTCCGCCGCGAGGCTGAGCTGGCCCTCTCCATCGTCGACCCGCAGGGCAAGCGGCTCTACAGCTGCGCCTTCTCGCTGGCCGGCACCCCCAACCAGCTGGCGGTGGTGATCGGTTCGGTACAGGGCCCGGAGCCCTGCATCGAGCAGGCACAGGACAAGGTGCGTGCGCTGACCAAGGAGGGCCACGGTGTGCGGCCCAAGTCGCTGGTGGTGATGCTGGTGATGCAGCTGGCCGAGGCGATGCAGGCCGAGCATATCTCGGCGGTGCGGATGAAGGCCCACATCTATCAGGCCCGGCGCTACAGCAAGAAGAAGAAGGCCTGTCTGCAGGCGGACTATGACGAGCTGTGGCAGGAGTTCGGCGCCACCGATCTGGACGCCAACTTCGTGCGGCTGCAGCCCGCCCAGCGCAAACCGCTGGAGGAGATCGCCTCCAAGAAGCGGGCCATGTACCGGCGCCGCTACGAGTGGCTCGATCAGCTGACCCTGGCAGGCCAGCAGCTGCTGGGCCCGCGTCTGGCGGGCTGAGGCAGCTGCCAACAGCAAACAGGCTACCCTCGGGTAGCCTGTTTCGTTGTTATCTGGTCTGTTTGGCCTTGATGGCGGCCGCCACTATGGGGTCGACGAATTGACGAATGTCGCCGCCGTGCAGGGCGACCTCCTTCACCAGGGTGGAGGAGATGAAGGAGTTCTCCTCGGCCGGGGTGAGGAACACGCTCTCCAGCTCCGGCATCAGGCGGCGATTCATGTTGGCCAGCTGAAACTCGTATTCGAAGTCGGAGACGGCGCGCAGACCGCGGATCAGCACGTTGGCCTGCTGCTCCCTGGCGAAATCCACCAGCAGGCCGGAGAAGCCGACCACCTTGACGTTGGGAAGGTGGGCGGTTACCTGGCGGGCCAGCTGCACCCGCTCGTCCAGATCGAACAGCGGCCGCTTGCTCGGGCTGTTGGCCACCCCGACCACCACCTGGTCAAACAGTCTGGCGGCCCGGCCGATGAGATCGGTGTGGCCGTTGGTGACGGGATCGAAGGTGCCGGGATAGATTACCTTGTTGGTCATGCTGCTGATTCCTGCAACCGGGAAATTTGGTCGCATTATAGGGTCTGTTGGGGGATTGGCGCGACCGCCTTGGGGCGAGTTTTGGCGCCCCGATGGCGGCTTTGCCGCGTCAAATCAGCACCGACGGGCGTCTTCGCTTGAGAATAGCGATACATCAGGCAAGAATACCGCATCGCGCATCAAGCCTCCTTGCGTTGGTGACAGGGAGCAAAGGGATTTTTTATGAAACGTATTCTGGTAGTCCGCAATGACAAGATTGGTGACTTCATGCTAGCCTGGCCGAGTTTTGCCATGCTCAAGCGCTCCATGGAGTGTCATGTGACTGCCCTGGTTCCCGCCTACACGGCGCCGCTGGCCCGCCTCTGCCCCTGGATTGACGAGATCATCCTGGATCCGGGCTCACGGGCCGACAAGGAACAACAACGTGCCTTGCAGGCACGCATCAAGGCGGCCGCCTTCGATGCCTCCATCTGCCTCTTCTCCAACTCCCGCAATGCCATGCTGGTGTGGAAGGCGCACATTCCCTACCGGCTGGCGCCGGCCACCAAGCTGGCCCAGGTGCTCTACAACCAGCGCCTGATCCAGCGCCGCTCCCGCTCCCAGAAGCCGGAGTACGAATACAACCTGGATCTGGTGCGCCGTTTCCTTGCCGACCAGCAGGTGAGCGCGGTGGAGCCGCAGGGCCCCTACCTCAGCTTCGATGCGAAGAGCCTGCAACAGGTACGCGAGCAGGTTGCCGCCCGCCTGCGGCTCGATGCCGGTCGCCCCTGGCTGATGGTGCATGCCGGCAGCGGCGGCTCGGCCAACAACCTCTCCATCGAGCAGTACGCCCGCCTCATCATCAAGCTCAACCAGGCCTGTCCCGAGCTGCAGTGCATTCTGACTGCGGGGCCGGGGGAGGAGAAGATCGCCGAACAGCTGGCGGCCGAGCTGCTGGCCCACGGTGGCAACGGCTGGATCTACCGCTCCGAGGAGGGGCTGCCCAAGTTCTGCCAGGTGATGGCCAACGCCGCCCTGTTCGTGGCAGGCAGCACAGGGCCGCTGCACATCGCCGCGGCGCTGGATGTGCCCACCATCGGCTTCTTCCCGGCGCACCGCTCGGCAACGCCGCTGCGCTGGCGTCCGCTCAACAGCGAGGGGCGCCACCTGGCGTTCAGCCCGCCGGAAGACAGCGATCACCCGGAAGACATGAGCCAGCTCGATCCCAAGACCATGGCGGCGGCGATCGCCCGCTGGGCGCCGCCGTTCTGGCGCAGCGAGCAGTGATAGCGGATAGCGTAAATGCAGACAGGGCCCTTCAAGGGCCCTGTCTCATATGGGGGGCTGCTCGCTGGCAGCGCCCGTCTACGGCGGTTTACTTGTCAGCCTGTTCCGGTGCCTGCGGCTGCTGGCGGATCCAGAGGTCGGCGTACTTCACGAAGGTGGAGTGGGCCGACAGTATGGCCAGCAGGAGCCCCTGCTTGCCGTCGAGGAAGCCGGCCTTGAGCAGGTACATCTTGAGGAAACAGCCCAGCGCGTGCACCAGCCCCTGGCCGAGGGAGCCCTTCTTGCCGCGGGCGGTGCGCTGATCGGCCCAGGCGCGGGCATAGCCGGCGGACTTGACCAGGTAGTGCTCCAGATCCCGATAGGTGAAGTGGAGCAGGTCGCCGTGCAGGTTGACGATCTTCATGTTGGCACGTACCTCCACCTTCTCGTGCACCAGCACCTCGTTGTAGCTGGTGAGCGCCTTGGGATAGAGGCGCAGCACCCGGTCCGGGTACCAGCCGCTGTGGCGGATGAAACGGCCGAACACCCAGGAGAGGCGCGGGATCGAGTAGATGGTGTCGCTGGCCGGGTTGGCCATGACGGCGGCGATGGCGGCTTTCAGCTCGGGGGTGAGTCGCTCGTCCGCATCCAGCCACAGCACCCAGTCGGATTGCACGTGGGACTGGGCGAGCCGGCGCTGGCGGCCGAAGCCCGGCCACACCGGGTTGACGAAGAAGCGGGCGCCGAATTCGGCGGCGATGGCCGGGGTCTCGTCTTGGCTGCCGGAGTCCATGATGACGATCTCGTCGACCAGTCCGTCGAGGGAGGCGAGGCAGGGGCGCAGGTTGTCGGCTTCATTCTTGACGATAAGGACAGCCGCCAGAGTCGGTTTGTTCACGTATTAAAGGCTCTTGTTGGCGCCCGCCTGGCGGGCCATGCTCAAATTGGCGCCCATTCTAGCCTAAAACGGCAGGCGGAGCATGGTTCCGGCGGCGGGATACGCGTCGGTTTCAAATGGGTTGTTTTTTGGCGCCAGGATGCATGGCAGCGGGATCTTCTGTTATTTCTCGGGCCATTCTTCGGGCATAATCTCGGCCAGCAACGATTAACCGCAGGGCGTGGCCCTGGAGAAGTGCGAGATGAAAATATTGGTGATCGGCCCCTCCTGGGTCGGCGACATGGTGATGTCCCAGAGCCTCTACAAGGCGATCAAGGCCAACCACCCCGACAGCGAGCTGCACGTGATGGCGCCCGCCTGGTGTGGTGCCCTGCTGGAGCGGATGCCGGAGGTGGACAAGGCCATCCCGATGCCGCTCGGCCACGGCGACTTCAAGCTGGGAGCCCGCCGTCGGCTCGGCAAGCAGCTGGCGGCCGAAAAGTACGATCAGGCCATCATCCAGCCCAACTCCATGAAGTCGGCGCTGATCCCCTGGTTTGCCCGCATCCCGGTGCGCACCGGCTGGAAGGGCGAGCACCGCTTCGGTCTGCTCAACGACATGCGCAGCAACAAGTCCGCTTTTCCGCTGATGGTGGAGGCCTACCTGGCACTGGCCTATCCCAAGGCGCAGATGAAGAGCCGGGCCGACATCCCGACCATTCCCCAGCCGGCCCTCAACGTCGATCTCGTCAATCAGGAGAAGGCGCTGGCGCGGCTCGGGCTGGATCGCGCCCGTCCGGTGCTGGTGCTCTGCCCGGGGGCCGAGTTCGGCCCGGCCAAGCGCTGGCCGGAGGGCCACTACGCCGTGGTGGCACAAAAGCACCTCGACGAGGGCTGGCAGGTGTGGATCTTCGGCTCCGGCAAGGATGCGGCGGTGGCCAACACCATTCGCGACCGGATCAACCCGCTGTCGCGTCCCAACTGCCACGTGCTGGCGGGCAAGACCAGCCTGTACGAGGCGATCGACCTGATGGCGCTGGCCGGGCGGGTGATCGCCAACGACTCCGGCCTGATGCACGTCGCCGCCGCCCTCAACCGGCCGCTGATCGGGGTCTATGGCTCCACCTCGCCGCTCTACACCCCGCCGCTGGCGGACCGGGTCGAGATCGTCCACACCGACATCGAGTGCCGCCCCTGCTTCAAGCGCACCTGTAAGTTCGGTCACCTCAAGTGCCTGATCGAGCTGATGCCGGAGCAGGTCATCGAGGCCGGCCGCCGGCTGGAGTGCAGCGAGACGCCGGCCCCGCCGCTGGCACCCGGTGAACCGCCCCGTTTTGTCGCCGAGCCGGGCAAGCGCGGGGAGCCGCACTAGCATGGGCTATCGGCTGCTCTACAACCTGCTGATCCACCTGGGGCTGCCGCTGGCATTGCTGGCGCTCTACAAGCCGAAGAGGGGCAAGCCCGGTTTTGGCAAGCGCTGGGCCGAGCACCTGGGGCTAACGCCCGCCACCGGGCAGGAGGCGCCGCTCTGGATCCATGCGGTGAGCGTGGGAGAGACGCTGGCCATCAGCCCCTTCATCCGCGCCCTCAAGGCAGAGCGGCCCTTCTTGCCGATCCTGCTCACCACCACCACCCGCACCGGCGCCGAGCAGGCCGCCAGGCTGGGGGATCTGGTGGAGCACCGCTACGCGCCGCTCGACTACCCCTGGGCGGTGGCGGCGTTTCTCAAGGCCGTCAAACCGCGCGCGCTCTGGGTTATGGAAACCGAACTGTGGCCGAACTGGCTGGCCGCCTGCGAGGCGCGCCACCTGCCGGTGACCATCATCAATGCCCGCCTCTCGGAGCGATCCTGCCGGCGTTACGCCCGTTTTCAGGGCGCCTTCGATGCCCTCAGCCGGCCGCTGACCCACCTGCTCTGCCAGCACCAGGACGACGCGGATCGCTTCCATCGGCTGGGGTTGGGGCGTGAGCGGCTGGCGGTGACCGGTTCCATCAAATTCGACATCCAGCTCGATGAGCAGGTACAGGCCAAGGGCCGCGCCCTGCGCCAGCTGCTGGGGGCGGAACGGCCGGTCTGGATCGCTGCCAGCACCCATCAGGGGGAAGACGAGCAGGTGTTGGCCGCCTTCGATCGGGTGCTCGCGGCGCAGCCGTCAGCCCTACTGATCCTGGTGCCGCGCCACCCCGAGCGGTTCGAGCGGGTGGCGGCGCTGTGCGCCCCCTACGGCTGCGTGCGGCGCACGGCGGGCAGTGTGGTGGGCGAGCGCGACAAGGTCTACCTGGGGGATACCATGGGCGAGCTGCCGCTGATGCTGGCGGCGGCCGACGTGGCCTTCGTCGGCGGCAGCCTGGTCAAGGTGGGCGGCCACAACCTGCTGGAGCCGGCGGCGCTCGGCAAACCCTGCCTGAGCGGCCCCGCCTACTTCAACTTCAGCGACATCACCCGCCAGCTGGTGGCCCAGGGGGGCGCCGCCGTGGTGGCCGATGCCGCCGAGCTGGGAGAACAGGTGAGCGCGCTGCTGGCCGACGAGAGCCGGCGCCGGGAGATGGGTGAGCAGGCTCGCGCCGTGGTGCTGCGTAACCAGGGGGCGCTGGCGCACACCCTTTCCCACTGCCTCGCCAGCCTGGAGAACGACTGAGTCGGGAGTGGTGGGCATACAAAAACGGAGCGCTTCGCGCTCCGTTTTGCATTTCAGAGACCGGCTCAGCGCATGATAAGGCCAAGCAGGATCCCCACCACGCCGAAGTCGGCATCGCTGAAGGTGGTGTTGGCAAAGCCGAGATCCCCCAGCACCGGCAGCAGGAACACCGGCAGGAAGGTGATCAGCAGGCCATTGGCGAAGGCCCCGAGCATGGCACCGCGACGGCCGCCGGTGGCATTGCCGAACACCCCGGCCGCCGCGCCGACGAAGAAGTGCGGCACGACGCCCGGAATGATGACGGTGAGCCCCAGCAGATAGAGCAGCACCATGCCCACCAGCCCGGCGGCAAAGCTCGACAGGAAGCCGATCAGTACCGCATTGGGGGCGTAGGGGAAGACGATGGGGCAGTCCAGCGCCGGCTTGGCGTTGGGCACCAGCTTGTCGGAGATCCCCTTGAAGGCCGGCACGATTTCGGCGATGACCATCCGTACCCCCTGCAGGATCACGTAGACCCCGGCGGCGAAGGTGATGGACTGCATCAGGGAGAACATGAACCAGTGCTTGCCCTTGGCGACTTCCGAGACGTAATCCGCACCGGCAAACAGAGAGGTGATAAGGAAGATGATGCCCATGGTGAAGGAGATGGCCACCGGGGTATCGCGCAGGAACAGCAGGCTCTTGGGCACCTGCACCTCTTCGCTGCTGTGGGCCTTGTTACCGAACTTGGCGCCGATCCAGCCGGCCAGCACATAGGAGCAGGTGGAGAAGTGGCCGAGCGCCACGTCATCGGAGCCGGTGATCTGCTTCATGTAGGGGTGGGCGAGGGCCGGGAACAGCACCATGGTCACGCCGACCACCAGGCTGCCCACCGCGATGAGCGGGATACCGCTCATGCCGCCGGCGGAGAGGATGGCTGCCACCATCATCGACATGAACAGGGTGTGGTGACCGGTCAGGAAGATGAATTTCCACGGGGTGAGCCGGGCGATCAGGATGTTCACCAGCATGGCGAAGAACATGATCATCGCCATCTCCTTGCCGAACGACTGCTGGGCGATGGAGACGATGGCCTCGTTGTTGGGTACCACCCCCTTGATGCCGAAAGCATGCTGGAAGATGGTGGCGAAGTCGCCCAGCGAGTTCACCACCAGGGTGGCGCCGGCCCCCAGGATGACGAAGCCCATGATGGTCTTGACCGTGCCCTTGATGCACTCGGTCACCGGTTTCTTCTGGGCGATCAGGCCGATGAGGGCGATCAGGCCAACCAGCACGGCCGGCTCCGACAGCACGTCAAACATCAGAAAATTGAAAAATTCCATGGTCAGCTCCAAGCAGATGGAAGCGGCGGCTCATGGGCCGCCCAGACAGTTGCAACGGGGTTAGAGTGCGCCCAGCTCGCGCAGGGCGATGGCGAGTTTTTCTTTCATGGCGGCCTTGTCGACCATGTTGTCCAGGGATACCAGCCGGCCGTCGACCCCCATGCTGATCAGCTGTTCGGCGATGTCGCGGGTGGCGACAAAGATCTCGGCGCTCTCGCTGCCGGCGGAGGCGAGATCCCGGTGATCCACCTCGGCCGTCACGGCCAGCTCCTTGAGAATGCTCTTGATGCTCATCTCCATCATCAGGCTGGTGCCCAGGCCGTGTCCGCATACAACCAGAATCTTCATGTTCTCTTCCTCTGTCGGGCGCAGGGCGCCACTCAATAACGCGCCAGGATGCGCAGGATGTCGTCTTTGCTGGTGGCCGCCATGATGGCCGCCACGTCTTCTTCATTCATGAACAGCTCGGCCAGCTGGGCGATGGTCTCCACGTGGGAGTCGCTGTCGCTGGCGGCCAGGGTGATCAGCAGCCGTACCGGGTCGTTGCCCTCGGAGCCGAAGTTGACCCCCTCCTTCAGCACGGTCAGCGCCAGTCCCAGCCGGTTGACGCCGTCTTCCGGGCGGGCGTGGGGCATGGCCAGGCCCGGGCCCAGCACGTAGTAGGGGCCGAGCTCTTCGTGGGAGCGATAGAGCGCCGCCACATAGGATGGCTCTATGGTGCCGTTGGCCAGCAGGGGGGCGGTGGCCAGCTCGATGGCGTGACGCCAGTCGCGGGCGCCCGCTTCGATGGAAATGACCTCCTCGGTCAGCAATTGGGTCAGCATGGCAGTGTCCGGGCTGGATAAGATGGCGCCAATCTAGCGATCTTGCCGGCTGATAACTGTGAGCCTGATCGCGAAAGTTAGCGCTACCAGATAGCGCTAACATCGATCTGTGATAGCGCTATCATTTCTCTCACAGAAGGGATTCATCCTGCCCCTTGTCGGCCTCAAAGGGGGTAAAATCCGGTTTGAGCAAATAGTCAGTGCCGCGCTTTTGCCTTAAAGTGAGCACCCGTATGCCGAGGAAGGGAAAGGATGTCAGAAGCGAAGAAACGCCGTAGCACGGGTCGGGTGACCCTCAACGATGTGGCCCAGCTGGCCGGCGTGGGGGCCATGACGGTGTCGCGTGCCCTGCGCACCCCCGAGCTGGTATCCGACAAGATGCGCGAGCGCATCGAGGCGGCGGTGGACGAACTCGGCTATATCCCCAACCGGGCGGCGGGGGCGCTGGCTTCCGCCACCTCCCAGACCATAGTGGTGATCGTGCCCAGCCTGACCGACTGCGGCTGCGGCGAGGTAATTGCCGGACTGCAGCAGAGCCTGCGCCGGGAGGGTTACCAGATCATGCTGGGGGATGCCCAGCACCTGAAACAGCAGGAGGAGAGCCTGCTGACCAGTTTCTTGCAGCACAATCCGGCGGCCGTGGTGCTGTTTGGCAGCGATCCCGGCGAGACCATCCGCCAGCGGCTGAAGGCGGCCCGCCTGCCGGTGGTGGAGGTGGGGGCCATGGCCCGCAGCCCCATCGACATGAACGTCGGGGTCTCCAACTTCGATGCCGGCTACCAGCTGACCCGCCACCTCATCGAGCGCGGCTACCGCAATATCGGTTTGCTCTGCGCCCGCCAGGAGCAGTGGATGCTGCAGCAGCGCATGCAGGGCTGGCAGAAGGCGCTGCTGGACAACTACCTCTCCCCCGACGCCATCATCAACACCTCGGAGCGACCCAGCTTCAGCACCGGGGCGGCCATGCTGGGGGAGTTTCTGCTGCGCTGGCCCGAGCTGGATGCGCTGGTCTGCGTCAACGACGAGCTGGCGGCCGGGGTACTGTTCGAATGCCAGCGTCGCCACCTGAACGTGCCGGGCAAGCTCGCCATCGCCGGTTTCGACGATCTGGACGTAGCGCGCGCCTGCTACCCGGCCCTCACCTCGGTTCGCATCCCCTATCAGCGGATGGGGCAGGAGGCGGCCGATCTCATCTTGCGTCAGCTGGCCGGTGAACCCGTCATGGGCTCGGCGCTGACCCTCGACTTCCAGCTGCAGAAGCGGCAAAGCAGCTGATCCTTTTCACACTCATCAAAGAGGCAACCATGTTCAAGGCTCTGTTACTGGAAAACCAAGAAGGCAAGACGGTACCGACCCTCACCCGGCTGGGTGAGAGCCAGCTGCCGGAAGGAGAAGTGCGGGTGGCGGTGAGTTACAGCTCCATCAACTACAAGGACGGGCTGGCCATCACCGGCAAGGGCAAGATAGTGCGCCAGTGGCCGCTGGTGCCCGGCATCGACTTCGCCGGTACCGTGCTCGAGTCTGCCGACGAGCGTTATCAGCCGGGCGACAAGGTAGTGTTGACCGGCTGGGGTGTGGGGGAAGGGCACTGGGGCGGCATGGCCGAACAGGCGCGGGTCAAGGCCGACTGGCTGGTGCCGCTGCCGGCCGGGCTGGATGAGCGCCAGGCCATGTGCATCGGCACCGCCGGCCTGACCGCCATGCTCTGCGTGCTGGCGCTGGAAGAGGCGGGAGTGACCCCGCACAGCGGCGAGATCCTGGTGACTGGCGCCGCTGGCGGGGTGGGCTCCACCGCGGTCGCACTGCTGGCCGCGCTGGGTTATCAGGTGGCGGCGCTGACCGGTCGTCCCGAGGAGCAGGGCGAGATGCTGACCGCGCTCGGTGCCAGCCGCATCGTGCCGCGCAGCGAGCTGCTGGAGCCTGCCAAGCCGCTCGAGAAGCAGCTGTGGGCCGGGGCGATCGACAGTGTCGGCAGTCAGGTGCTGGCCAAGCTGCTGGCCCAGATGAACTACGGCGGCGCTGTGGCGGCCTGCGGCCTGGCGGGCGGCTTCGATCTGCCCACCAGCGTGATGCCTTTCATCCTGCGCAACGTGCGGTTGCAAGGGGTCGACTCGGTGATGTGCCCGCTGGCACGTCGCCAGCTGGCCTGGCAGCGACTGGCCCGGGATCTGCCCGCCAGCTTCTTCGCGCAGGCGGTGACCGAGATTGGACTGGAGCAGGTGGTGGAGGCCGCCGAGGCCATCACCCAGGGCAAGATTGCTGGCCGCACTCTGGTCAAACTTTGAACTCCCGCTGACTGGCGAGCCCCATTTTTCTGGATAGACTTTGAGTGCGGGTGCACTATCCAAGGAGAATGAGCATGGGTGGACACAAGCCGGATTACGACCTCGACGACGAGTGGGAGCCGGAATCCTGGGAGGACGAGCTGGATGAATGGGAAGACGAGAGCTGGCAGGACGATGACCCTCTCGACGACCAGTAATCCGCGTATTGAATACACAGGCGGGCCTCGGGCCCGCCTGTTTTTTTGGGCGGCACACAGGAATGGGGAGAGGCACTTGGAGGCCGGCGGCGGGCTGGCTAGAATGAACTGCCCAAACGACACTCAAGGATGACTATGCGACTCTCGGTGATAGTGTTTGCCGCCCTGCTTGGGGGCTGTGCCTCCCATTCGGATGATCCGTGCGAGAAGGTGTGGAGCGAGGTGGGGGAGGCGGATGGCAAGCTGGGCCTGACCGCCGAGCGGGTCGAGTTCCATCAGGCCCAGTGCGGCGAGAAGGTGAATGCCGAGCTGTGGAAACAGGGACACCAGAAGGGGCTGGCCTGGTACTGCCGGCCGGAACATCTCTATCTGGCGGGCCGTTCCGGCGAGGAGTACCGCGGGGTTTGCCCCAACGACGTCCAGGCGCGTCGGCTGTTCGAGCAGGGGCGCCAGGGCTGGACCGATCAATAGCCGGTCAGGCTTCTTTCTCTTTCAACCGCAGCGGCTGACACAGATAGCTCTTGTCGTTGGCGCTGCGGGCACACTTGCCGCAGACGAACTTGGGTTTGCGCACGATTTTGCGCAGGGTCTTGAGATCGGCCGGGATCTCGCTGCGACGCCATTCACACAGGGTCTTGTTGCCCATTCCGACTACCTCGACAACTCAGTGGGCCCTAGTGTAATCAATTTTCATTTCTAAAACAGCGAGCGGGCCCGGATGATCGCATGGCCCGCTCGTGATGAGGGGACCTTACTGATAGAGGAATTTGGTGAAGATGAGCTCGCGTATCGCCTTCTTGCCGCTCTCTTTCACCAGCAGCTCGTTGGCCCGGGTCTCGCACTCCTTGCGCAGGTCTTCACGGCTGACCAGGGACTTGATCTGATCGGCGGTCTTGCTGCCCATCAGGCGGATGATGGCGTCGCGGATCAGGGGGTCATGCTGCTCCAGCAGCTTGAGGTCGGCCTCGTTCTCGGCCATCAGCTCCACCGTCACCCGGACGTAGCCGAGGGTTTTACCGTCGCTCAGGTAGTTGGTGATGATGTCGGGATCCAGCAGGTGGTAGAGGAATCCCGGCTTGGCCGCCGCCGCTTCTCCTTCTGCGGGTGCTTCCCCTCCTTCGGAGGCATAGGCCTGGAGTGCACCGCAGCTCAGCAACAACACCAGCAGAAATTTGAATAGCTTCATATGGATGGCTCATCAGCAAGAGATACCCCATTTTTGATGTTGCCATCGGGGCCGTCAAGCACGGATGTTCTTACAATTCTCGATTGATTTACGGATAATAAACCGGATTTTAACCTGATAACGGAAATCTCCGGATGGTGAAGCTGTGAAGTCCGAGTTGACTGTTCCCCTTGTCCGGCTGGAGCCCTGGCGGACTCCCGCGCAGTGCGAGCCGCCCGAGGCCTTGCTGCCCTGGTTGCTGGAGGCGGACTCCATGACCCGGCGCCTGCGCCGCCATAATCACCACTTTTCGGTGCAACTGCTCGGCAACCGCAGCGTCCCCCTCGATGCCGACGAGCAGCAGCTGGTGGCCGCCGATCATCCGGCTGGCCTGTGCCGCGAGGTGATCCTGCACGGTGATCGTGGGCCGGCCCTGCTGGGCTGGACCCTGTTCGCCGAGGCTGCCTTGCCGGACAGCGGCTTGCGCGAGCTGGGCGAGCAGCCTCTGGGTGAGCGTATCTTCGGTGACGAGCCTGCCCGGCGCGATCACCTGCAACTGGCCTGTTTCGAGATTGCGAGCAATCCCTGGTGTCCGGCCGGCATCGTGTGGGGACGCCGTTCCCGTCTGTTTCTGGGGCAATGGCCACTGCTGGTCCATGAACTCTTCTTGCCCTCTCTGTCATGCAACAAGGAGCTGGAGTGAATCTGTTAACCAAGGAGCGGGGACTGGCCTACGTGCAGTTGGCTCGCATCGACAAGCCCATCGGTACCCTGCTGCTGCTGTGGCCGACCCTGTGGGCGCTCTGGCTGGCGGCCGATGGCCTGCCGGATCTCTGGACCCTGCTGGTGTTCGTGGTGGGGGTGTTTCTGATGCGCTCCGCCGGTTGCGTCATCAATGACTATGCGGATCGCAACTTTGACGGTCACGTGAAGCGTACCGCCGGCCGACCGCTGCCCATGGGCAAGGTCAAGCCACGGGAGGTACTGGCGCTGTTCGCCGTGCTGGCGCTCATCTCGTTCGCCCTGGTGCTGACCATGAACCCGCTCACCATAGGCCTGTCGTTCGCGGCCCTGCTGCTGGCGGTCTGCTACCCCTTCATGAAGCGCTATATCCCGATCCCCCAGCTGGTGCTCGGCATGGCCTTCTCCTGGTCCATTCCCATGGCCTACGCGGCCCAGGCCAACGCCCTGCCGGCCGTGGCCTGGCTGGTGTTTTTCGCCAACCTGCTGTGGACCATCGCCTACGACACCGAGTACGCCATGGTGGACCGGGACGACGACCTCAAGCTCGGTCTCAAGTCGAGTGCCATCCTGTTCGGCCGCCACGACAAGCGGATCATAGGCGCGCTGCAGCTGCTGACCCTGCTGATCCTGCTGCTGGTGGGCCAGCTGAGCGAGCTGGGATCCAGCTACTACTGGTCGTTGCTGGCGGCGGCGGCGCTGTTCGTCTATCAGCAGCGACTGATCCGCGAGCGGGCGCGGGAAGCCTGCTTCCAGGCGTTCCTCAACAACAACTACGTGGGGGCGCTGATCTTCGCCGGGGTGGTGATCAACTACCTGTGAACTCGCTTCCCCAATGAAAAAGGCCGCGACATGCGGCCTTTTTCATTGATGTGTCCCGGCTCAGGTCCGGTTGCCCGCCTGAATGGTGCGGCGGATCTTGGTGCTGAGCAGTGGCACTATGTTGTCGGCCAGCGCCTGGAAGCGGCCCAGATCCGGCTTGCAGCCCGGATCCAGATAGCCTTCGCTGCGCAGGGTGTGGATCAGGGTGCTGAACAGCTTCTGGTCGAAGAACTCGGGGGCGTTGATGCCGTGCAGGGTGCCGAGGCGTTCCGCCATCATCAGGCCGTCCGCCTCCAGCTGCTCCGCCTCGATGCTGGGCTGGGCCAGCACCCGGGTCAGCACGATGGCGTAGCGTTGCAGAGTCTCCTGGATGCTCTCGGCCAGGAGCAGCAGGCGGGTCTGGTTGACCGGGTTGACCCAGAAGCCGCCGTCGCGCGCCTCGATCAGCTGCTGGCGCTGCAGTTCGGCCAGCAGGGCATCGACCAGCTCCGGCAGATCATCCTCTTCGTAGCGCAGGAACAGCTCGGTCTTGAGCAGCGGGTAGATGTCGATGCAGCGGGCGACGATCTCGCTGCGGGAGATCCCCTCGCAACGCTCGATCAGGGCCGCCACCAGCGAGGGCATGGCGAACAGGTGCAGTATGTTGTTGCGGTAGTAGGTCAGCAGGATCGCCTGATAGCGGTCCAGACTGATGATCTGCCCCAGCTTGTCCTCGCTCACCTCGAACTTGTTGAGCTCCACCGCCTGATCCAGCAGGGTCTTGGCATCCTCGGCCGGCATGGTGCTGTGCGGGCTGTAGGGCACCTGCTTGAGCAGGTCCAGATAGGTGTTGAGCTGGGCCTGCAGTTCGTCGCGGGTGAGGGCGTGGCGTTCGGCGGCCAGCAGCGCCAGCGCGCTCAGGGTCAGGCCGTTGACGGCGGCGGCGCCGTTGATGCGGGTCATCAGCAGCTCGGCCAGCTGGTTGACGGTGCCTGCCATCCACTCGGGGCGTTCCTCCTCGCCGATGTGCTCCTTCCAGGTCGGCACGTGTTCGTTGAGGTAGCTGTTGAGGGTCAGCGGCTCGCCGAAGTTGACGAATCCGCGGCCGTAGTTGCGCAGCTTGCGCAGGATGCCGAGCACCTGCAGGAAGCTCTCCTTCTCCTTGCGGCTGCCCTTGAGCTCGTTGTGGTAGGTGTTCACCTCCATCACGTGCTCATAACCCAGGTAGACGGGGACGAAGGTGAGCGGCCGATCCAGTCCGCGCATCATGGCCTGCAGGGTCATCGCCAGCATGCCGGTCTTGGGTGGCAGCAGGCGACCAGTACGGGAGCGACCGCCCTCGGTGAAGAACTCCACCGAATAACCCTTGGCAAACAGCAGGTTGAGGTATTCCCGGAATACCGTGCTGTAGAGCGGGTTGCCCTTGAAGGTGCGGCGGATGAAGAAGGCGCCGCCGTGGCGAAAGATTGGGCCCGCCGGCCAGAAGTTGAGGTTGATGCCCGCCGCGATGTGGGGCGGCACCATGCCCTGGTGATAGATGACGTAGGAGAGCAGCAGGTAGTCCATGTGGCTGCGATGGCAGGGCACGTAGACGATCTCGTGACCCTCCTGGGCCAGCTGGCGCACCTTTTCGGCGCCGTTGACCGACAGGCCGCGATAGAGCTTGTTCCACAGCCAGCCGAGGAAGCTTTCGCCGAGCCGGATCAACCGGTAGGAGAAGTTGGAGGCGATCTCGTCCATGTAGCCATGAGCCCGTTTCTGGGCTTTATCGAGGCTGATCCCCTCGCGCTGGGCCTCCTCCTCGATGGCCTGCTGGATCACGCCAGAGTCGAGCAGCTGCTTGAACAGCAGGTTGCGGTTGGGCAGCTTGGGCCCGGTGGCGGCCAGCTGCTGGCGGCTGAAGTGGGTGCGGGCCACCCGCGCCAGCTTGTGGGCGATGGCCTCGTCGGTGCCGTGCTTGTCCGCCATGTAGCGCAGGGAGAGCGGCGGAGAGAAGCGCACCAGGTTCTCGCGCCCTTTCAGGATCACGATCAGCGCCTTCTTGAGGCGGTTCGGCGCCAGGCTGCTGATGATGTTCCAGCCGGAGGCCTCCTCGCCTTCCCGACCCGGGGCACGGCCCCAGAACAGGGTGACGGGCACCACCTGGATGTCCAGTGCCGGATCCTGCTTGTGCAAATCCAGCAACTGGTGGAACTCCTGCAGGAAGGGGAGCGGCTTGCTGCGCTTGCCGAACAGGGGAGGCGGACGATCAAGACAGACATAGCGCGGCAGCAGCTGGCCGTTCAGCTCCAGCGGCGTGAAGGGGCCGGGCAGACCGAGATCCTCGCAGCACTGCTGCAGGGTCATCAGGTCGGTGATCGAGCTGGTCTTCAGGGCATAGACGATGGGTCTGGCCGGATCCAGCTTGAGTTCCGTGATGGGGTTTTCCGGCAGGCTCTTGTGATTGACCAAGCCGCTGACCGGCCATTGCAAGATGGCTCTGGAAATCTTCTGTCCAAGGGACATGTGCGTCTGCTCTCCAAAAAAATGCGGCGTGAGCATAGCAAATCACCGACTGCTTGTCGCCGAGAGGTACGATGAGTCGGCTGCGCGGGATCAAAACCATGGCAAATGAACGGAGGGCCGCGACAAATGTCAGCTGCGGCTTGCCTTGGCCACTGCACTGTATATACTGCCAGTGTGCTGTATAAAAAGACAGGTGCCCATGCTATGAAACCCCTTACTCCCCGCCAGGCCGAAGTGCTGGAGTTGATCAAGGCGAACATGAACGAGACCGGCATGCCGCCGACTCGCGCCGAGATTGCCCAGAAGCTTGGTTTCAAGTCGGCCAACGCGGCCGAGGAACATCTGAAGGCCCTGGCCAAAAAGGGGGTCATCGAGATCATGCCGGGCACGTCCCGCGGCATCCGCCTGCTGCTCGAAGAGGAAGAGCAGCTGGAAGAGAGCGGTCTGCCGCTGATCGGCAAGGTGGCTGCCGGCGAGCCCATTCTGGCCCAGGAACACATCGAGAGCCACTACCAGGTGGATCCCGCCCTGTTCCACCCGCGGGCAGACTTCCTGCTGCGGGTACAGGGCATGAGCATGAAGAACATCGGCATTCTGGATGGCGACCTGCTGGCGGTGCACAAGACCCAGGAGGTGCGCAACGGTCAGGTGGTGGTGGCGCGGCTCGACGAAGATGTCACCGTCAAACGCTTCCAGCGCAAGGGCAGCCAGGTGTGGCTGCTGCCGGAGAACGAAGAGCTCTCCCCCATCGAGGTGGATCTCGCCAGCCAGCAGCTCACCATCGAGGGGCTGGCGGTCGGCGTCATTCGCAACGCCGACTGGATGTAATCCGTGCCAACAGGGCCTCCCATGGGAGGCCTTGTTGTTTCTGCGCTCCTTTCCCCGTGATTTCAATCAGATCCTGATACCCGGCACTTTTGTCTGCGGGCGCTCGCCGCAGGCGATTCATTTCAGATATATCATTTGGTAAGGCGGACTCGTTGGCTTGAGCCGCCCCCGCTGCTCGCCATGACGCGCGTTATCCAGATCGCTGATAGCAGGAACCCGGAGGGCAGCAGGGAAAAACAACAGCCTCGAGCGGTGTGCAGCGCACACCTGGCAAAGAGGCGCTTGCGGGATAGAAGGGAGAGTGGTCAGCAGGGCGCCGGCAGTCGGCACCGCAGCGGCACACTCGCGCAGTCGACACGCGGCAGTCATCGACTCATTCACCCTGGCGGTGATGGGCGGTGCCGGTTGGCGTGACCTGTTGATCAAGGAGGACAGGTATGGCTTCAAGCTCGCCATGGGATCCGGGTCTGGCATCGCCCGTTTCTTCCATCACCCGTTTCATCAAGGGTAACCGGATGACCCGTTTCTACGCGCTCTGGGTGCACCACAAGGGCGCCTGCTGGACCATCTGGCTGGGGTGCCCGAAGGACAAGATTGTCCGCCTGGTGCGCCTGTTTCACAGCCATCACGAGCAGGGGTTGGCCGATGATCTCTGGACCGCCCCTGTCATCCCGCTACGCGCCTCGAGCCGCCGCCTGCACGAGCGGCGCCGACAACAACCCTGATCCCGTTGCAAAACAGCCCCACCTCCCGGTGGGGCTGTCGTTTTGGGCGATCCGGCGTCGCTTTGCAGACCCTGGCGTCATCTTCTGACCGAAGTTGGCCAGCGAACGGGCAACCGTGACAAGGGAGTGACCGGCCCGGTGCTCACTGGGTTACAATAGCCCTTTCATTCTGGCCCGGCTGGCGGGCGTGTCGACGTAAAGGGTTTGTTTTTTATGGTGAAACCACGTTACCCCTTGCTGTTTCTGCTGCTGGTCGGGGGCATGATGGGCGGTTTTTACTGGAGCCAGCCCTCCCTGCCCGAGCATGCCGACTATTACCCGGCGGGGCGGGATATCAACCCGTTTGCCTTCACCGATCAGGATGGTCAGCCCTTCGTGCCGGCCAGCCTGACCGGCCACTGGACCTTCCTGTTCGTCGGCTACACCTTCTGCCCCGATATCTGCCCGACCACCCTGGCGGATCTGCGTTCCGTCTATCCCGAGCTGAAAAAGATCGCTCCGAGCAGCCAGGTGGTGTTCATCTCGGCGGATCCCCAGCGGGACGACGTGGCCCGACTCAAGACCTACACCGCCTTCTTCAACCCGGAGTTCAAGGCGGCGACCGGCCCCCACGACAAGCTGTTTCCCTTCGTGCGCAATCTGGGGCTCATCTACTCCATCGCCGATCAGGGGGAGAAGGATTACCTGATCGACCACTCCGCCTCCATCGTGCTGATCAATCCGGCCGGCAAACTGGAAGCCGTGTTTCGCCCCCGTCTGAGCGAGGACGGGGTGCCCAGGGTGGTGATGGCGAGCATGGTGTCGGACTTTGCCAGGATAGTGCGGCTGGATGGCGAATAGTGATGAGCAACGGACGTCCTCCGGCATGCTGACCCCCGCCTGGTGGCGAGACGGGCGGCGCCATCGCGCCGTGTTTGCCCTGGCCCTGCCCATGGTCTTTTCCAATGTCACCACCCCGCTGCTGGGGCTGGTGGACACCTGGGTGATCGGTCATCTCGGCCAGGCCTGGTTCCTCGGTGGCGTATCGGTCGGCGCCACCCTCATCAACCTGCTGTTCTGGCTGCTCGGCTTTCTGCGGATGTCCACCACCGGCCTGACCGCCCAGGCCCATGGCGCCAGCAGCCCGGCCGGCCAGCTCGACACCCTGGCCAGGGCGCTGGGGCTCGCCATCGCACTGGGGCTGGCGTTGTTGCTGCTGTTGCTGCCGTTGCTCCCCACCCTCATCGCCCTCAGCGGTGGCTCCGCCGAGGTGCAGCACTATGCCGCCGAGTACGTCTCGGTACGGATCTGGAGTGCCCCGGCGGCGCTCTGCAACCTGGTGATCATGGGCTGGTTGCTGGGCATGCAGGATGCGCGCAGCCCCATGCTGCTGCTGATCTTCACCAACCTGGTCAACATGGGGCTCGATGCCTGGTTCGTGCTGGGGCTGGGCTGGCAGGTGAAGGGGGTGGCTGGCGCTTCGCTGCTGGCGGACTACAGCGCGCTCGGGTTGGGGCTCTGGCTGGTGAGCCGTCACCTGCGCCGGCTGGCGCCGGTGGCGTGGCAGGGGGCCTGGCAGCGCTGGCGCCAGTGGCCCGCGTTGCTGCGACTGCTGGCCCTGAACCGGGACATCTTCATCCGCTCCCTCTGCCTGCAGCTCTGTTTCGCCTTCATGACCCTGCAGGGGGCCAGGTTGGGGGATGTGGCGGTGGCAGCCAATGCGGTACTGCTCAACTTTTTGATGCTCATCTCCTACGGGCTGGACGGCTTCGCCTATGCGGTGGAGGCCATGGTGGGGCGCGCCATCGGACGTCGGGATCGGCAGGGACTGCGGGAGGCCATCGGCCTCAACCTCGGCTGGGCGCTGCTGATTGCGCTGGGCTTCAGCCTGCTGTTTGCGCTGGGGGGCAGCCGGCTGATTGGGTACATCACGGATCTGCCGGCGGTGATCGCCACGGCCAATGCGCAGCTGCCCTGGCTCATCGCCATGCCGCTGTTGGCGGTCTGGTGTTTCCTGCTGGACGGGGTCTTCATCGGGGCAACCCGGGCCCGGGAGATGCGCAACAGCATGCTGGTGGCGGCCCTCGGCGGCTTCTTCCCGGTCTGGTGGCTCTGTCAGGGCTGGGGCGTGGCGGCCTTGTGGGCCGCGATGGCGGCCCTGATGACGGGGCGGGGACTGACGTTGGGCTGGCTCTGCTGGCAGCTGGAGCGCGATGGTCGGCTGCTCCACTCACCCCACGGGGCGGGGGAGGCGCAGCAGGCCTCCTCCTGAGCCCGCTATCTAGCCAGGCAGGTCCGGTTCAGACCTGCAGCGAACCGGGGTAGCCCAGCTGGCGCCAGCTTTCGTAGACGAATACCGCTACCGCGTTGGAGAGATTGATGCTGCGGCTCTGGGGCAGCATGGGGATGCGCAGCCGCTGCTCGAACGGCAGGCTCTCGATGATCTCGATGGGCAGGCCGCGGCTCTCGGGCCCGAACAACAGGGCGTCCCCGGCGGCAAACTGCACTGCCGAATGGGCGGTGCGTCCCTTGGTGGTACAGGCAAATACCCGCGTCGGCGCTACCGCCGCCAGGAAGGCCTCGAAGTTCGGCCAGCGCTTCACCTCTGCGAACTCGTGATAGTCGAGCCCCGCCCGTTTCACCCGCTTGTCATCCCACTCGAACCCCAGCGGCTCTATCAGGTGCAGCCGATAGCCGGTGTTGGCACAGAGGCGGATGATGTTGCCGGTGTTGGGCGGAATTTCCGGTTGGTAGAGCACGATGTCGAGCATGACGGCGTCCTGATGGGGCGAAAAGGGCGCCAGCATACCCAGCGCCCGGGCGGATGAAAAGGGCCTGCTCAGCCGATGGGCAGGCGGATGGTGATGGTCAGCCCGGCCGGGTGGTTGCTGCTGGCGCGGATGGTGCCGCCGTGGCGCAGGATGGCCTCCGCGGCGATGGCCAGCCCCAGTCCGGTACCGCCGGTCTTGGCGTTGCGGGCATCATCCACCCGGAAGAAGGGCAGGAACAGCTGCGGCTGCTGCTCCACCGGTACGCCGGGGCCGTCGTCGCGGATGGTCATCACCCACTCCCGTCCCTCCCGGTACCAGTCCACCTTGATGAACTCGCGGGCATATTTGAGCGCGTTGCGCAGCGGGTTTTCCAGCGCCCGGGCCAGCAGATCGGGCCACATCCGCAGAGAGTCGGTGGGCAGCGGCGGCAACCTGAGCTGCTTGCCGCTCTGGTTTGCCTCGAACATGGCGTCGTCCAGGATGGGCTCCAGCAGATCGGCCAGCGGCATCACCACCGGCGCCTCCACATGTTGCTGCACCCGCGACAGGTCGAGCAGGTCGCCGATCAGCTTGTCGAGCCGGCCTATCTCCGATTCGATCCGGGCCAGCTCGTTGCTGTCACCCTGTTTGCGGCGGATCAACGCCTGCGCCAGCTGGATGCGGGTGAGCGGGCTGCGCAGCTCGTGGGAGATGTCGGAGAGCAGCTGTTTCTGCTTCTGGATCATGTTCTTGAGAGTATCGACCATGTGGCTGACGTGATCCGCCAGCTGGCCTATCTCGTCCCGCCGCCCCAGGTTGGGGATCTGTGCCTCCAGATTGCCCTCCGCCAGCAGGGAGACCGACTGCTGCAACTGCAGGATGGGGCGGGTCAGCCGCCAGGCCAGCAGCAGGCAGAGCGGGGTGCTGACCAGCATGGCGATGCCGAGGATCTGGATCGGGTGATCCAGGATCTGGATGAACAGGAACAGATAGGAGTTCTCGACGTTGAGGCCGAAGTAGACGTGGTAGATCTGGCCGCGATGCTCCATCTGGAAGGGGCCGGCGATGGCCCGCTTGTGCTCGCTGCCCAGCATGGGCTTGGCCGGGTTGTCCGAATCGAGCATGAAACGGACCACGAACTTGCTCAGGCGGGTGCTGGACTGCATCTGTCCCTTGGCGTCGCGCAGGTAGATGTTGTCCACCGGCAGCAGGCCGGCGGCGTCGATGGCCTGGGCCAGATCGAAATCCTGAGTGGGATCCGCCCCCTTCTGCAGCGCCTTCAGATTGTTATTGAGGCGGGCGA
Source organism: Aeromonas sp. 600276 (assembly GCF_049175815.1). Lineage (NCBI taxonomy): Bacteria > Pseudomonadati > Pseudomonadota > Gammaproteobacteria > Aeromonadales > Aeromonadaceae > Aeromonas > Aeromonas sp. 600276. The sequence goes on from NZ_JAAKVU010000026.1 coordinate 37,081, forward strand.
TCTCGTGGGCCGGCAGCGGGATGATGTTGCGGGGATCCAGGGTCGGCAGGATCACCACGGCGGCCACCACCAGCAACAGCATGAACCAGAACCAGAGGAAGATCTGGGTGGAGAGACCGTTGAAGGTGCGGGCCGTTCTCATGCCTGTTCCAGCCACAGGTAACCACGGCCGCGCACCGTCTTGAAGCGGGGCTGGCCGTCGGTGCGCTCAGGCAGCTTCTTGCGCAGGTTGCTCAGGTGCATGTCGATGGCGCGATCGAAGGGCTCGAGCTTCTTGCCCAGCACCAGCTCGGAGAGCTGGCTCTTGCTGACGATTTGGCCTGGATTGCGCAACAGGCACTCCAGCAGGCCGAATTCGGTGGCGGTCAGCTCCAGCAGATCGCCGTGGCAGCTGGCCTGCTGCAGGCCGGGCTGCAGCACCAGATCCATGAAGCGCACCTCGTCCGAACCGCCGCCGCGCTGGGGCTGGCTGCCCTGGGTGCGGCGCAGGATGGCGCGCACCCGGGCCAGCAGCTCCCTGTCATCGAACGGCTTGGCCAGGTAGTCGTCGGCCCCCGCCTCCAGCCCGTTGACCCGATCCTGGCTGTCGCCGCGGGCGGTCAGCATCAGCACCGGGGTGTCGTGGGTCTTGCGCAGCCGGGTCAGCATGGCGAAGCCATTGAGCTTGGGCATCATCACGTCCAGCAGGACCAGGTTGAAGTGCTGTTCGGCCAGCCGCTGCAACCCCTCTTCGCCATCCTCGGCGACGGTCACCTGGAAGCCTTCCAGGGTCAGAATTTCGGTGAGCAACTGGGTCAGCTCGAGATCGTCGTCGACCAGGAGTATTTTGTGCATCTGAAGTCATTCCGCTGATTTTTCGCGCCAGACTGGCGCAGGGGTCAGGGTATAATAGATTTTTAACCGCAAGAGGAAAGCCGGTTTTGAGCCATCAACAATATTCCCGCTGGGTGACGCTGGCCAGCATGGCCGCCGTCACCACCGCTACCCTGCTGATCACCGGCAAGCTGATCGCCTGGCTGATGACCGACTCCTCGAGCCTGCTGGCCTCCCTCACCGACTCCTTCATGGACGTGAGCGCCTCCATCATCAACCTGCTGGCCATCCGTTATGCCCTGTCACCGGCCGACGACGAGCATCGCTTCGGTCACGGCAAGGCGGAGTCGCTGGCCGGGCTGATCCAGTCAGCCTTCATCTCGGGCTCCGCGCTGCTGCTGGTGATGCACGGCATCTCCTCCCTGCTCAAACAGGCGCCGCTGGAGCGACTCGAAGCGGGTCTGTGGGTCAGCGGCGGCTCCATCGTGCTGACCCTGCTGCTGGTCAGCTTCCAGAGTTTCGTCATCCGCAAGACCAACAGCGTGGCCATCAAGGCCGACATGCTGCACTACCGCTCCGATCTGCTGCTCAACGGCGGCGTGCTGCTGGCACTGGTGCTGGCGGGGCAGGGCTGGTACTGGGCCGACGGCCTGTTTGCCATCCTGATCGGGCTGTTCCTGTTGTGGGGGGCGTTGCACATCGGTTATGAATCGGTGCAGGCACTGCTCGATCGTCAGTTGCCAGCCGAGGAACAAGCGAGAATAATGGCCCTCTGCTGTGCCGTCGAAGGTGTACACGGGGTGCATGATCTGCGCACCCGCCAGTCCGGTCCGACCCGCTTCGTGCAGTTGCATCTGGAACTGGACGATCAGCTCCCTCTGGTCAAGGCCCATCAGATTGCCGATGAAGCCGAACTGGCGGTTCGTCAGGCATTCGAGCGCATGGATGTCATCATCCACATGGACCCCATCTCCGTGGTGCACAAGGAACAGCAAGGCACTCCCTCAGAACAACAGTAGGCTGCAACATGGATGATCTGGTTGCCAGAACCTGGCAAAAAATTCAGCAAGAAGCGGCGAGCATGGCGACCGAAGAACCCATGCTGGCCAGCTTCTTCCACTCCACCATTCTCAATCACAAGAACCTGCGTTCGGCCCTCAGCTTCCAGCTGGCCAACAAGCTCGACAGCGCCACCATGCCCGCCATCGCCCTGCGCGAGGTGATCGAGCTGGCTCTGCGCAGCGAGCCCGAGCTGCTGACCATGGTCGCCGCTGACATCTGCGCGGTGCAGGAGCGCGACCCGGCGGTCGATCTCTTCTCCACCCCGCTGCTCTACCTGAAGGGGTTCCACGCCCTGCAGGGCTATCGGGTCGCCAACTGGCTGTGGCGCCAGGGGCGTCGTTCGCTGGCGCTCTACCTGCAGAACCAGATCTCCGTGGTGTTCGGGGTGGACGTGCACCCGGCCGCCCGCATTGGCAAAGGCATCATGTTTGACCACGCCACCGGTATCGTGGTCGGCGAGACGGCGGTGATCGAGGACGATGTCTCCATCCTGCAGAGCGTCACCCTGGGCGGTACCGGCAAGGAGAGCGGCGATCGCCACCCCAAGATCCGGGAAGGGGTGATGATAGGGGCGGGTGCCAAGGTGCTCGGCAACATCGAAGTGGGCATGGGCGCCAAGATCGGCGCCGGCAGCGTGGTGATCAACCCGGTGCCGCCGCACACCACTGTGGCGGGCGTGCCCGCCAAGATCGTGGGCCGTCCGGAGTGCGAGAAGCCGTCGCTGGACATGGATCAGTGTCTCTGATCCCCTGACCGAGGCGAGTCGATGGCCAAGCGCTGGTCGGGTTATCTGATCCTGGGGATGTGGCTGCTCAACCTGCTGCACCTCTATCTGGGGTTCTCCCCCTGGCCGGCAGCCATCGCCGCCTGGGGAGCCTCCCTGCTCACCTGGCCCTGGCTGGTTGGGGCGGCGCGCCGTCAGGCGCTGGCCCTGTACGGGGCGGCACTGGCGCTGCTGATCTTCTCCTGCTGGCAAGGCGCCAGCCTCCGGCCGGCGGACTGGCTGCTGCCCAACATCAACATGCTCACCATGTTTGCGGCGGTGAGCACCCTCAATCTCGCCACCTCGGACCTGCTGACCGGCACCACCTCATGGCAAGGGCGCAAGGGGCTGTGGAGCACCATGGCCAGCCTCAACCTGCTGGGGGCCGTCATCAACCTCTCGGTGCTCTTCATCATCGGCGATCGGCTGGAACGGGGCGGCACCCTGGAGCGGCGTCAGGTACTGGTGCTGAGCCGGATCTTCTGTGCGGCGGCCTTCTGGTCACCCTTCTTCGTCGCCATGGCGGTGGCGCTCACCTATGCCCCCGGTCTGCAGCTGTCGCAGATCCTGCCGTTCGGGCTGCTGGCGACCCTGCTGGCGATGGGGTTGACCGCCTGGCAGGTGGAGCGGCTGGGGGTAGCGGACTTTGCCGGCTACCCGCTGCGGCTGCAGACCCTGGGGCTGCCGGTCGCCCTGGCCGGGCTGGTGCTGCTGATCAAGCAGACCTGGCCGGATCTCGGCATCCTGGCGGTGATCGCCCTGGTGGCGCCGCTGCTGGCGTTTGCCTTTATGCCGAGCACGGGGCGAGGCCCGGCCCTCAAGCGGCAGGTGGTGGAGCGCTTCCCCGCCATCGGCGGTCAGATAGTGTTGTTTCTGGGGGCCGGTCTGCTGGCTGCCGGCATCAACAGCGCGCTGTCGGTGCTCGAGCTGGGCGGCGGCCACGGCTTGCCCTTCTTCCATCACTTCGGCTGGCTGGAGGCCTCGCTCACCCTGCTGCTGATCCTGCTGGTGGCCATCGTCGGAGTACACCCGCTCATCAGCATCTCCGGGCTGGCGCCGCTGCTGTGGCCGCTGGCGCCGGATCCCAGCCTGCTCGGCATGACCTTTTTGCTGGGGTGGGGGCTGGCCACCGGCACCAGCCCGCTCTCCGGCTCCAACCTGGCGCTGGCCTCCCGTTACAACCTGAGTGCCGGGGCCATTTTGCGCGGCAACCTGCTCTACGGCCTGCTGATGTACGGGGTCGCCTGTCTGCTGCTGGGGGCCTATATCGCCCTGCACAGCTGAGGCGTCCGGTTGATGTGAATAGGGGAGCAGATCGGATGCAATGGCGGCTTGTGCGGGCCCTGCCTTGGCCCCGGCGCAGGATGCGAGAAAAATAGACGCATATTTAGTCAATACATCCATGGAAGGCGCATTTTACAGCGCACCGGCTTGTTTGTGCCGATGCCATCAGGGTATGCTGGCTTCACGCGCTTGAATCGCCCTCTGTGGGGCATCGCAATTGAACATACAGGTATGCATATGTCACTAGAAGTCCTTGAGCAACTCGAATCCAAAGTACAATCCGCCGTCGACAACATCTCCCTGCTGAAGATGGAGCTGGACGAGCTGAAAGAGCAGAACAGCAAGCTGCAAGACGAGAACCATCAGCTGCGCAACGAGCACGTTGCCTGGCAAGAGCGTTTGCGTGCCCTGTTGGGCAAGATGGATCAGATGGGCGAAAGCATCTAATCCGTCGCTATCCGCGAGAATTGAAAACGGGCCGCTCCATGAGCGGCCCGTTTGTTTGGGTCAATCTGGCAGTCAGAGCGCCAGCAGCTGCTTGACGGTCTTCTCGATGCCGTCCGCCGCTTCCACTATATTGCTGGCCAGCATGTAGGCGGGGGTGGAGATCACCTTGCGCTCCTGATCTACCACGAATTCGTTGACCGGGCAGTTGAGATGGCTGCCACCCATCGCCTCGATGGCGTTGGCGGTGCCCTCGTCGTGGCCTATGGTGGCCAGGGTGCCGGCGCCGTAGATGAGCGGGATCATGGCTGGCGCGATGCAGATGTAAGCCGCCGGCTTGTTGGCCCTGGCAAAGCTCTGGCACGCCTTCAACACGTCCGGCTGGATTTGGCACTCGGCTCCCTTGATGGCGAAGTCGCACAGGTTCTTGGCGGCGCCGAAGCCGCCCGGCACCAGCAGGGCATCGTAGTCGGCTGCATCCAGCTCTGCCACGTCTTTGATCTGGCCGCGGCAGATGCGCGCTGCCTCGACCAGCACGTTGCGGCTCTCTCCCTCGCTCACTTCCCCGCTCAGGTGGTTGATCACATGGAGCTGCGGAACATTGGGCGCAAAGCACTGCACTGCGGCGCCCTGCCTGGCCAGCGCCAGCAAACTGATGACGGCCTCGTGGATTTCGGCCCCGTCAAAGACGCCACAGCCACTCAAGATCACGGCCACTTTTTTCATGGCAGACTCCTCGTTGTTGAAAATGTGAGCCAGGATGGATTGTTGTACTTTTGTATGGTTATCGTTCGTCCTCCGCTGGTCAAGTCATCTTGCTGTGCTAGGATTGTTTCGTTTCGGATCCTGCCGCGTTTACTCCCTTAAATCTTTTTCCACATTGATCGAGATCATTCCAACAGTCTGGCGATCGGTTTTAACGATCTCAATTCATTGTTATATATGAAATTTTCATTTTTTATCCACAGTGGTTTCACTGGGGTTCATCAATCACTCCATTTTTGAGCACAGAGTTATCCACAGAGTGGCAGTCGATGAGGATCCCTCGGCCGGGTCGCCCCCCCTCTTGGTGTGAGGGGGGCCCTGTGGCATCCTAGCGGCTGTTTATCTCTGGCAGGACGATTTCATGGCCCCTAGCAATCCCCTTATTCTGGTCGACGGCTCCTCTTATCTTTACCGCGCCTTCTTTGCCTCTCAGCAGGCCGATCTGCGCACCTCGACCGGTTTGCCGAGCGGCGCCGTCCGTGTCATGGCCAACATGATGCGCAGCCTGCGCAAGCAGTACCCCGACTGCCATGTGGCCGTGGTGTTCGATGCCAAGGGCAAGACCTTCCGCGACGACATCTATCCCGAATACAAGGCCAACCGAGCCAGCATGCCGGACGATCTGCGCAGCCAGGTCGCCCCCATCCATCAGATGATCAAGGCGATGGGCTTCCCCTTCCTGATGGTCGAAGGGGTCGAGGCCGACGACGTGATCGGCACCCTGGCCCGCCAGGCGACCGAGAAACAGCTGCCGGTGCTGATCAGCACCGGCGACAAGGACATGGCGCAGCTGGTCTCCGACCATGTCACCCTGATCGACACCATGAAGGACGTGAAGACCGATCGGGAAGGGGTGATCGAGAAGTTCGGCGTACCGCCCGAGCTCATCATCGACTACCTGGCTCTGATGGGGGACAAGGTGGACAACATCCCCGGCATGACCGGTGTCGGCGAAAAGACGGCCCTTGCCCTGCTGCAGGGGATCGGCAGCATCGACGAGATCGCCGCCAACCTCGACAAGGTCGCTGCCCTCGGCTTTCGCGGCTCCAAGGCGTTTGCCGACAAGTTCCGCGAGCAGGAGGAGCAGGTGCGCCTCTCCTATGTGCTGGCCACCATCAAGACCGACGTGGCGCTGGAGCAGAGCCTGGAAGAGCTGGAGCTCGGCCCCATCGACAAGGAGGCCCTGCTGGCGGTCTATCGCGAGTATGAGCTGCGCAACCTGATCAAAGAGCTGGAGTCCGGTGGCGAGGAGAGCGGCGCCGAGGGTGATGAGGAAGGCGCCGCCCCGGCTGCCGCCATCGAAACCGACTACCGCTGCATTCTGGATGAGGCCGAATTTGATGAGTGGCTGGCACGCCTGCAGGCGGCGCCGCTGTTTGCCTTCGACACCGAGACCACCAGTCTCGACTATATGGAGGCGCGCATCGTTGGCGTCTCCTTTGCCATCGAACCGGGCAAGGCGGCCTATGTGCCCTTCGGCCACGACTATCTGGGGGCGCCGATACAGCTGACCGAGGCCGTGGTACTCGGCAAGCTCAAGCCGCTGCTGGAAGATCCTGCCCGCCTCAAGGTGGGGCAGAACCTCAAGTACGATCGCAACGTGCTGCTCAACCACGGCATCGAGCTGCAGGGTATCGCCTACGACACCATGCTCGAGTCCTATGTGCTCAACTCCACTGCCAGCCGCCACGACATGGATTCGCTGGCCCGCAGGTATCTGAACGTCGAGACCATCTCGTTCGAAGACATCGCCGGCAAGGGAGTCAAGCAGCTCACCTTCAACCAGATCGAGCTAGAGCAGGCGGCCCCCTACGCGGCGGAAGATGCCGATATCACCCTGCGTCTGCATCAGGCGCTATGGGGCAAGCTTGCTGCCGAGCCGGGCCTCGCCAAGGTGTTCAGCGAGATCGAGCTGCCGCTGCTGCCGGTATTGGCACGGATGGAGCGACTCGGTACCACCATCGAGCCCAAGCTGCTGCATAAGCAGAGCCAGGAGATCGAAGTGCGGCTGGCAGAGCTGGAGAAGCAGGCTCACGAGCTGGCCGGGCAGGAGTTCAACCTCTCCTCACCCAAGCAGCTGGGGGAGATCCTCTTCACCAAGCTGGGGCTGCCGATCATCAAGAAGACTCCGAAAGGAGCCCCTTCCACCGCGGAAGAGGTGCTGGCCGAGCTGGCGGAGACCTATGAGCTGCCGCGCCTCCTGATGGAGCACCGTGGCCTGGCCAAGCTCAAATCCACCTACACCGACAAGCTGCCGCTGATGATCAAGCCGCAGACCGGGCGGGTGCACACCTCCTATCATCAGGCGGTGGCGGCGACCGGGCGGCTCTCGTCTACCGATCCCAACCTGCAGAACATCCCGGTGCGCAACGAACAGGGGCGTCGCATTCGGCAGGCCTTCATCCCGTGCGCCGGTTACAAGCTGGTGGCGGCGGACTACTCCCAGATCGAGCTGCGGATCATGGCCCACCTCTCCGGTGACAAGGGACTGCTGACCGCTTTCGCCGAGGGCAAGGACATCCACAAGGCGACCGCCGCCGAGGTATTCGGGGTTGAACTTGATGCGGTGACCAGCGACATGCGTCGCAGCGCCAAGGCGATCAACTTCGGCCTCATCTACGGCATGAGCGCCTTCGGTCTGGCCAAGCAGCTGGGGATCGGCCGTGCCGAGGCGCAGAAGTACATGGATCTCTACTTCGAGCGCTACCCGGGTGTGCTGGAGTACATGGAGCGCACCCGCCAGCAGGCGGAAGCCCAGGGTTACGTCGAAACCCTGTTTGGTCGCCGCCTCTATCTGCCAGACATCAAGTCCCGCAACGCCGGTCTGCGCAAGGCGGCGGAACGGGCCGCCATCAACGCCCCCATGCAGGGTACGGCCGCCGACATCATCAAGCGCGCCATGATCAACGTGGATGGCTGGATCAGGGGTATTGAAGACCAGTCGATCCGCATGTTGATGCAGGTGCACGATGAACTGGTGTTCGAGATCCGCGAAGAGAAGCTGGAGGAATACATCGCCATCATCAAGGAGAAGATGTCAGCCGCCGCCGAATTGCATGTGCCGCTGGTGGTCGAAGCGGGCACCGGTGACAACTGGGATCAGGCCCACTGATCGCTGGCAGTCGTCATCGACACCTATATAGCTATATAAGACGCGAAGCCCGGCCTCATGCCGGGCTTCCTGTTTGTGGCTATCTGGATTCAGACCTCTTGCAGGTATTCGTCCTTGAGCAGGACATAGTTGTCGGCCGAGGTCTTGAGGAAGGCGATCTCGGCCGGCTTGAGAGGGCGCGCCTGCTTGATGGGATTACCCATATAAAGAAAGCCGGCCTCGAGTCGCTTGCCCGGTGGCACCAGACTGCCGGCACCGATCATCACATCATCTTCGACCACTGCCCCGTCCAGCAGGATGGCACCCATGCCGACCAGCACCCGGTTGCCAATGGTGCAGCCATGCAGCATCGCCTTGTGGCCGACCGTGACATCTTCCCCGATCAACAACGGATAGCCGGTCGGGTTGCTGGCACTCTTGCGGGTCAGGTGCAGTACTGTGCCGTCCTGAATGTTGCTGCGGGCGCCGATGCGGATATGGTTGACGTCCCCTCTGGCGGCCACCATGGGCCAGATGCTGGCATCGTCGCCCAGTTCGATATCGCCCACCAGGGTGGCGCAGGGGTCCACATATACCCGTTTGCCCAGTTGCGGGCGTTTTCCCTTGTAATGTCTCAGTCGCAAGTCCATCTTGGCCTCCTTGTTTTCGGCCATTCTAGCAATTCGGTGCTGGTTTCTGTGGATAAGTTTGTATAAAAGCTGTGCTTGGATATGAATAACTAAAAAAGTGCAGTTTTTTGCAATTTTATT